>JARYLZ010000121.1 GCA_029907355.1 Bacteroidota bacterium
CGGCCAGTTGTTGATGATACGCTTGAAATTCAAAACCGGCTGCGCCTGCGCCGTCGGAATCTCGGCGAACAGCACCATGAACACCGCCGCCAACAGCGGCGTGCGCGCACGCTTCATTACGGAAACCAGTGTCATCGGACCACCTCGGCGCTTATGAGGGCAAAATGACTTTTCTAAATTGTAAGACAACGGAAGAACCGTGATCCTGACTGCACAGAATCACTTTTTCATCGTGATTCATCGGGAATTTTCTTCATTCTACTCAATCACGGCCAATTCGACCCGCCTGTTCCTCTGTCTGCCTTGAGGGGTCTGGTTATCGTCGATCGGTTGGCTTTCTCCATAACCTTTTGCAATAATAATATCAGGCGGTACCCCATGATCCACAAGGTATTTTCTCACCGCCTGTGCCCGACGCTCCGACAAGTCAAGGTTATATTCCTCTGTACCCAAGGCGTCTGTATGGGCGGAAATCTCGAAACGCCTGCCGGGGTTCTGGAGAATGAACCGCATTGCACGGTCGAGTTCCGGTTTCGATTCGGGGCGCAATTCTGCCCGGTCGAAATCGAAAAGTACGGTCAGGTTCGTCTTCGGCGGTACAGAAATGACCGGGGGGATAGGTTCGAGGGCGAGATTTTTCACCCATCGCCGATCGCGCGTAAGTTCTGGGACTTCAAAAACTTCCGATTTGAAAATATACCCTTTCTGTTCCGCACTGATTCGGTATTCCTTCCCTGCAGGTGCAATGTAGGTAAACTGTCCGCTCTCCAAGCTCTGGAATTTCCCGATGATTTCGCCGGTCCCGTAATCCTCTATTGTCACAGGAGTGCCCGCCAGAGGCTGGCCGGTTTCGGCGTCGGTGACGACACCACTGATAACAATCATAGCGTCCGGTGGGAAAGGCGGGTCGAGAAGAATATAGAGATCGAAACCACCGTACCCGCCCTCTCGGTTCGAGGCGAAGTAGAGCGTGTCGCCGGTGAGGGTACTCGAAATGAAGACATCGTCCCCTTTCGAATTGATCGGGAATCCGAGGTTCATTGGACGGGACCAGCGGCTCCCTTGCCAGCGTGTGACATAAATGTCGAACCCGCCTGCCGCCTTGTTGGGCTCATGATCCGGGAAACCGTCCGATGCATAGTAGAGAGTTTTATTGTCGAACGCGATGGAAGGTGTCCGTTCGTCGCCTTTCGTGTTGATATCGGGTCCGAGGTTGACAGGGGGCCCCCATGTCCCGTCATCCTGCTTGCGTGTCATCCAGATATCGGTGCCGCCGAACCCCCCCGGCCTGTCGGAAGCGAAGTAGAGGGTTTTCCCGTCCGGCGATATAGAGGGTTGCGATTCCCAATACGATGTGTTCACGAAATCGAAATTATCCACCCGCTTCTGCATGCGAAGGTCTTTCCCTTCGGGGTTGTTGAGGTTGCGCGCTTTCGTCCATTCCGTTCCCCTTTCGTTCCACTCCGCAACATAAATATCGCACCGTCCGAACCCGTCGGGCTCCGAGCAAAGCGCTACGTAGAGCGTCCTCCCATCCGGGGAGACGGAAATCGCACCCTGCGATTCGGGCGTATTGATCGCCTCAGAGAGGTACGTCGGCTTTTCCCAATCGCGCCCGATGTGATTGACGCGATAGACGTCGTCGCCGTAATCGAGCCGCTTTGGGTTCGGGCGGCGCGACGTGAAGAACAGCGTCCCGTTCGCCGTGACCGCAGGTGCGTAATCATCCCACGGGGAATTGACGTTCTCCCCGAGATTTTCGATCACCCCGCCGGTGACCCGCGCGATATCGGGGGGCTGCATCGAGGAACACCCGGCGAGGATGATTGTCAGGAGGGAAAAGCCAGCGCAGGTGAGAATTGCATTTCGTTGCATGAATCTCGATCCGATTAGAGGTGAAAAGTGTCGTGGAAAGGGACTCGTCACAGGATATGCGTCAGAAAGCTTCGTACTTGAGGCCGATGGAGAACTGGACGGAAAGAACTTTCCAGTTCTTCTCCCCGATGTCGATCGTCTTCCCGCGGTCGGTTACCGTGTTCGTGATTTTCGTCACCGGGTACCCGACGCGGATCTCGGGATTCACGAACCAGCGTGGGCGAACGATATAGTCGTAACCGAAACCGACCATTGCCTCGAGGCGCATTTCGCTCTCGAACGTCGCGGTCGAGACCTCGCGTTTGCGCTCGCTGATTCCGATTTCCTGGTATGTGACTTCCGGTGTGACGATAGCCTGGTCGTGTCGGATGCGATTCGAAATCGGCAGGCCGACGGAAGGCCCAGCGAAAACGTACCAGCGCTCGAGGCGAGGCTGCCAACGCCCGAATACCCCCATCGAGACGTACGCGAGACTGACGGAGCCGCTCTCCTCGTATTCGATATCGTGGATACGGACGATGTTTCCCAGCTTGATGGGTGTCGCGATGACTCGGGTATAGGCTTCCTTCGTGTGCTTGTTGTCGTACGACACCTTGGCCATGACGGCCCAGTTCGGGTGGAACTGGTACGTCGCGTCGACGCCGATCAGGGCACCGATGTTCTTCAGGTTGAATGCCCCTTCGAAGTTGCAGTCGCAGTCGGTCCGGAATGACCCCATATTCGTGTTATGGTTGACTCCGATGTAGCCCGACACGAAGATCGATGACACCTCGGGACTGAACACGTTCTCCCCCCCGGGGAGCACAGGGAGCGCTTCATATTTATCGGGGAAACTGCGGGAAGCGTCGACGGCCCTCCATTGAGCAGAACCCCCTGCGCAGAGAACGAGGAGTAGTGTGATCATGCACGAGAATCGCGTCGAAACTGTCATCATGGGTCACCTGGTGAGAATACTGGGGAATGGTGTGTACCGTTGGAACGGTACCTGTTCATGATCGTCGGATGCGTCGATGGGGGATTGGGTGAACGAGGCGTGTAAACACTGCGCCACCGACGAACATCGTGGCGTGAAATCTTCCTTTCACACGATGAACGCTCTCCGTCGTGTGAAAATTTTTCACAGAAGTTAATATAAACATTTTCCCTGAAATGTCAATCGCGAAACTCGGTAAACGATGGGGTAGATTCCACTGTCGAACGAAAATGTTCTTCCCATATTCAGCTTGACTGTTTATCGCGCCGTATTCGCTCCGCGAGAGCCCATAATTCCTGGCAAGGGAAGGCCCTTTCGTACAGCGGTCGGCCGATGATCATCGAATCGATTTCCTCGGACCGGACGGCTTCGAGCGCCGCGATATCGGCTCTGTTCCGCACTCCGCCATCAAGGGTGACGGTGAGACCCGTGTTTCGCGCGAACGCGCCGATGGCGCCGTAGTCCGGCCTGCGCACATGTTCTTCTGCCGCGATATCGGTGTAGATGATGCGCTGAATCCCGAGACGTTTCATGTGCGCTGCGTGTCGGGTCGGGTCTATGGCGTATGTTCTCGCCCCGCGCATGGAACAGAGCTTCCCTTCTTTCACTTCCACTCCGACAGTGATTTTCTTCGCCCCGAACTCGTAGACGAGACGCTCGACCAGTGCCGGTTCCTCGATCGCTGCGCGGGTGAGTACGATGCGCGTGACCCCGATCTCCCGAAGCAGGATCTGTGCATCCTCGTACCGACGGATGCCTCCCGCGTACTCAACCGGTATGCCGATTTCCGGCGCGGCAACGATAGCGCGAAGGACGTCGCGATTCTGTTCCGACCCCTCGAGCGCTGCGTCGAGATCGACGATATGAAGGGCGCGCGCGTTCTCTTCCCTCAGCATTCTCGCGAGCGCGTACGGTTCTGCCGGATAACCGTTCTCCGCGGCTTCGGTAGAAGAGAGGATGTTCTTCCCGTCACGAAGAACGATGGCTGCGAAAACGAGCACGGCGACCCTGCTTATGCGGGCGGAATGGTTCGGCGAAACGGATCGGGTACCTTGTCCCCCATCCGTTCTCTTGAGAAAAAGGTGCGCAGGATTCCATTAAAAGGAAAGCCTCTCGATCGTGTTCTCGATCACGGCTCGCTGCGTCCACCAGAAATTCTTCGCCTGATCGGGAGCAATCTGCTTGAGCTCGGGGGGCGGCTCTACATAGAAACGGGTGGAAAGCTTCTGGACCAAGGAACGGGAAAGAGGTTTCCCTTCTCGGAGGGAGAACGCCGTCGTCGCCGTCCCCTCCACGCGGAATTCATGGACTGTCGCATTCCCCTGCCCGGTATCCAGCACATCCGGACCGATGTACGTGGAGACGAGGGTGCCCCCGATCGAGGCGATGCGACCCTGTGGGGTCTCCCGGAATCCTTGGAGAACATAGGTAGCCTCGTTGCGGATTTTCAGGTACCCGATAGATCCTGTCCAGACGTGTTTCCACGAGGAATCGACACCGACCGCTTTATCTTCGACTTTCTGGAACGCTTTCTGGATGGTTCCCTTGAGGTCGTCTTCCGTGTACGATGTCGCGATTTTGTCCCGTGCCTCTTTCGACACCTTGGTATAATCGTCTCGAAGGAGGCGGCGTGCGATCTCGTCGGGAGCCCGCACGGCGGAAACGCGCCCTTCCGGCGTGAGAACGATCTCGAACGGCGTATTCACGGGCGCATTGAACCGTGCGAACATTTTCTCCTTCGCGGGTTCGTTCTTCTCCCTGCTGTCATAATGCATCACCTTGCGCCCCCCCGGTTCGCTGTAATCGCCATCGAGACGAACATGGAGACAGGTGGCGCGCAACCGGGCGGAGCCGTCGGGTCGCACGTCCAATACCTCGAACCGATAGGCATGGGAAAGGGTCTGCGCCGATTTCTCTACTGCGGAATCGCGGGCCATCTCCACCCGTTGCTTTTCCGTGATCTCGTACCCGAACGTTTCCCCTTTCGCGAAGCGCATGACGAGGCGGACGGTATCCCCTGTCCAGACGAGACCTCCGACGCTCGAGGAATCCCCCACGGTGGAGGAGTCCGTTCCACCACCCGCTCTTTGGGGGGAACGACCGCACGAGATCGAGAAGACGAGGAGGGGATAGAAGAGGAGACGGATCATGGCATGCAAGGTCATGACTGGATTCCTGTGCACTTTCATCTTTCCATACCTGCTGTTCCGTACGATTCGATGAGGTATCGCGAACGCCGTTCCATGAAAGGCGTCAGAGCGGCGCCGACGAATGATGCGAGGGCTTCGATGTCGGGGTGACCAACGATCGCATCGCGGAAACCCGCTTGGCCGATGAGCGTGTCAATGTATCCCGTCGGCTCGAGGCGTTCACCCGCGAGGGTCCAAAGGCATTCGAGGATGCAGGCGCCGGTTTGCACAGGTTTGAACATATCGCGGTCAGTGATAACCAAGCGGGCCCCGTGACATGTCCGGCCAGCGAATTTCGTCCCTGGTGGGGCGGACGGCGAAGGGGTAAACACAACCGGTTCGAAGCGTACGCCCCCGAGACTGCGGGCATTGAGACAGGATGCGGTCGTTTCGGCGTCCAAAAAAGGCGCCCCGAAACAGAGAAACGGTTCTCCCGTCCCGCGTCCCTCCGACACGGACGCCCCCTCGAGCAGGCAGGTCCCGGCATACGCGAGGGCGGCATCGACGCTCGTGATGTTCGGCGAAGGGGGAACCCACGGCAGGCCGGTTTCCTCGAACCACATGTCTCTCCGCCAGCCCTGCATCGGGATAACCGTCAGCTCGAGACTTCGCCCGTTCCGAATCCACCCTTCACCGCAGATCATGCGCGCAATTTCTGCAACCGTCATGCCATGACGTGCCGGCAGGGGCAGCATCCCGACGAAACCTTGCCCCTTTCCCGCGGGAAGAGGCCCCTCGACGGCGGTGCCCGTAATGGGATTCGGCCGGTCGAGGACCAGGAAGGGCGTTCCCGTCTCAGCGGAGGCTTCCATGCAGAGGGCGAGCGTCGAACAGTATGTGTAGTACCGTACCCCGATATCTTGTAAGTCGTAGACGAGCAGATCCATCTCGGCCAGTGTCCGCGGGTCGGGTTTTTTCCTCGGGCCGTAAAGCGAATACACGCGGACACCCGACGAGCTGGTGTCGGGGATCAGCGCACCCGCTTCAGCACGGGCGTCGAAACCATGTTCCGGGGCGAAGACTGCGACGACCTCGACGGACGACTCGCGGAAGGCGTCGAGCACATGACGCCCGTCGGCCAAGATCGAGGCGCGGTTGCAGATGACTCCCACCCGTTTCCCCTTGACGAGATGGAGGGAATCATGGACGAGAACATCGGCGCCGGTGCGGACACGGGGAACTTCGGACTGGATCGCGGAACCGCATGCGGCCGGAAAAAACAGGACGGCCCACCAGACTGCAGGCAGGGAAACGCACAGCGATGTGGTCGAGGTCATGGCGCGCTGCCCTTGCACGGAAACCCAGCTACGCAGTACAACGCCCACGCTGCGAGAGTCATGCCGTCCCATATTTCCCCCCTTGCGGCAAGCCGCTCGAACGAGTCGGGAGATATGCTTTCT
>JARYLZ010000122.1 GCA_029907355.1 Bacteroidota bacterium
GAAAGCCGGCCGCGTGTTGGATGCCCGCGGCAATGAACGCGAGATCCCCCTCGAGGAAATCCGGCGCGGGGACCTCGTGCTCGTCAGACCGGGGGAACGCATCCCGGTGGACGGCGTGGTCGCAGACGGGGCGTCGAGCGTCGACGAATCGTTGGTGAGCGGCGAGAGCATGCCGGTGGCGAAAGCGTCGGGGGACCGGGTGACGGGGGGGACGATCAACGGGAACGGTAGCCTCACCATTCGCGCCACGGCGGTGGGCGGTGACTCGCTCGTCGCCCAGATCGCCCGCATCGTCGAGGAGGCCCAGGGGAGCAAGCCGCCCGTTCAGCGGTTCGCCGACCGTGTCGCATCGGTATTCGTCCCTGCCGTCATCGCCG
The DNA here is from genome assembly GCA_029907355.1 of Bacteroidota bacterium. Lineage (GTDB taxonomy): Bacteria > Bacteroidota > Ignavibacteria > SZUA-365 > SZUA-365 > JARYLZ01. The sequence continues at coordinate 378 of JARYLZ010000122.1, forward strand.
TGTCCTTCACGACTTTCGTGGTGACGATGATCTCCGGTGCACAGGCTTCCGAGGCCATGGTCCGCGCCGTCGCCGTTCTCATCGTCGCCTGCCCCTGCGCTCTCGGTCTCGCCACCCCTGCGGCCGTCATGGTCGGTGTCGGAGTCGGCGCCCGCAACGGCATCCTCATCCGGAACGCGGAAAGCCTCGAACAGGCCCACCGCGTCACCGCCGTGGTGCTCGATAAAACCGGGACACTCACGATGGGAAAACCCGCCGTCACGGACATCGTCCCCTCGGACCGATTTTCGGCGGATGAGCTTCTCTCCCTGGCGGCATCCGTGGAACGGGACTCCGAGCACCCGCTTGCGCGGGCGATCGTCGAACGCGCCCATGCTGCACGGATCGACCCCGTTAGACCGCAATCATTCCAGGCGGTTCCCGGCCGCGGAGTGCGGGCCGCACTCGACCATGCGGAAATCCTCATCGGGAATGCCGCTCTCCTCGAAGAACACGGCGTCGCAATCGACACGATGGCCCCGGAAGCGCTCCGTCTCGCGGAGGGAGGGAAAACGCTCGTGTACGTCGCCCGCGACAAGGAACTCGCCGGTATCCTCGCCTCGATGGACCCGGTCCGGGAAACCTCGCGGGCTGCCGTCCACCTGTTGAAGCGAAACGGAATCCTCGTCGTCCTCCTGACCGGGGACGTCGAAGAAACCGCGTATGCGGTTGCGCGTGCAGTGGGAATCGATCGTGTCTTCGCCCGCGTGAAACCCGCCGATAAGGCTCGCGTTATCGAAGCGTTGCAGAAGGAAGGGCACGTCGTCGCGATGGCGGGCGACGGCGTCAACGACGCACCGGCCTTGAGTCGCGCCGACGTCGGCATCGCCCTCGCACACGGTGCGGACATCGCGTTGGAAACGGCCGACATCGTCCTGATGAGGAACGATCTGCTCGGGATTTCCTCGGCTGTTCGGCTCTCCATGCGGACGTTTCGCAAAATCAAGCAGAACCTTTTCTGGGCGTTCTTCTATAACATCGCGGCCATCCCTCTCGCAGCATTCGGGTTCCTCTCCCCCATGCTCGCCGCTGCCGCCATGTCGTTCAGTTCGGTCAGCGTCCTGACGAACGCCCTCCTGCTGAAAAGATTCAGGGAAACGACCTGAACGCCGCGGTTCGCTTCCACACACAACGGCGGAGAGCGAAATGCGAAGAGAGTCTTTAGGGAAGAGATTACTTTCCGCGCAGAAAGGATGCTCTTCTCCCTGCAACCGTGGCGTGGCGCCTCGACATGATATCCAACGTCGTTTTTTTTCTGGGAAACACGGCGAAGGTGTCGGACACTGAGGCTGAGGAGGATGGATGAAAAGCCGTTCTCCTCGATCGGGAGAAATCGGCCCACACATTGGTTTGTATCGACATACTCGTCTCGTCATGCCCGCTGAACGACCGGCCGGCGATTCTTCCCCCGCTGCACCGTTCGGCGTCCCGTAACCGGTTCAGCGGTTGTCATGGCATTTGCGCCGTCGTACAACGTCGGCCGTGAAAGGACTTCTGTGATGTGCGACCAATCATTCAACCTTCTCCCCCTGAACGCTTCGATGGCCTTATTCCCACACGTCTTCCGGATGTTTTCTGAAACTCTTGGGAATGACCCGATGTTTCGTGTCCGTGATCCCGCACCGATCGCCGTTCGTTCCCGCTCTGTTTTTCCCGAAGATTCCGAAAATACCTTGATTCTTTCGTCGCTTTCGCCGTTATTGTTTTTCGAATCGATTTCCTTTACACGCAATGGGATCGGCAAACGGCGGTCGAGCACGTCATGACGGGGAAGGAATTACAAGAGATCGAGGAAATCATCATCGCGCGAATGGCGACGATCCTCGACAAGGTATACCACGAGCCGCTGAGCGATGTGACGCGAGAGGCGGTCGATGCGCACCTCGCGTTCAAAGCCGACCCCCATTTGAACGAACTCCGGCTGGCCCTTCAGCGCATCTCGCGAAGGGAATACGGCAAATGCATTTTCTGCAAGGAAGAAATCCCGTTCCCTATACTCCGTGAACTGCCGACTGCGCATTTCTGTGACCGCTGCGCGAATATCCTCCGGAAGCGCACGTCTTCGGGTACGGCAGTACACCCCGAGTAACGCCGGTTTGCCATTTCCTTTCTGTTTCTCTCTCGTCGTTGCCGGCTCGCAGGCCTCCACGTGCCGGTTCTTCTCTTCAGCCCAGATATTATTCTTCGAACCGGGTCCGCGCCCTGAGTATTCCCCTACCGGTCCGAACCGTTTTCGGGGATAACAATCGGTCGTGTCCCGTCATGTGATGAGGCACTCGTAACTCCCTATCCAGCGTCTTAGAAACGGCGTTCTCGCGAGGAAGAGGTGATAGAACGCGATGCCGGCGACGGCCCACAGGACACCGAGCGCGACATCGACCACATAGTGATGCCCCGAATACACCGCCGCGAACCAAATTCCGACCATGAACACGAGAAAGGGCATGAGATACGGGAGACGTTTCGACCGCTTCCAAGCGGTGAAGAGAACGATCACGGGATAGGCGCTGTGAAGGGAGGGGACCGCCGCGAAAACATTCGAGTTCCGCGTATATACGGACTGGAAAACACTGACACCGACGAGGCGGTCGAAGCGCACCAGTTCCGCCGCGCTCCCTCGTATGCCCTGCCGATACGCGAACCCGTATTGATCGACATACCACGGCGGTGCGGCCGGGTGGAGGTAATAGGCGGCGAACCCGAGGAGATTGACGAGGAGGAAGACGAGTGCATAGTCCAGGTACGCCCGCTTGTCCACTTTGAACAGGTAGAACGCGAATAGGAGCGGGACCGATACCCAGTTGATGTAGAACGACCCCGCGACGATATCGAGGAGCGGGCTGTTCTCCCGCGCAAAGAATTCGTTCGGGGTAAGAACGGTTTCACCGACACGGATGCCGAAAAGATGACGTTCCAACCGGTATATCCCCTCGATGTCGACGGGGGCGAATCGGTCGTTCGGGGCGATCTTCAGGGCATCGTACAGGATGCCGTACACCACGAAGACCGTGAACGCGAGCATGAACCTCGCCGAAGCCGGATGCGCAACCAGCCCGACGAGATACACGGCGACGAGTGCGAGATGCTCCGGCCGCACCCCGATGGTGAAATGGATGACGGCGAGATAGGCGACCGAAAGGAGGGCGATGACGATACAGCTCCGCGTTCCCACCGGTCGACGCCCCCATGGTGACCCTCCGAGGGTATCGGACGCTGCCGTAATGGGCGGGGTGACGGACTCGTAGCGGGCGTGCTCCATGCCGGTCAGGAGAGTTCTCTCTTGCAATGGAGAAGCCTGCCGATCGCGGTGATATTGGACAGCAACCCGACGACGCCGATCGGGACAGCGAAGAACGCGATCGTCTCCGCATAGGGGAAGAAATACCCGCCGATATACACCTTCACGTACCCGCCCGTCCAGGTCGTGCTGGCGGCGCAGAGCAGGCCGGACAACCCGATCACGATGATGCGGACCGGTCGTTGCATCAACCCCCTCTTGCAGGAGATGCCTACGCCTTCGGCGCGGGCGCGTGTGTAACTGACCATGACCGAGCCGATCATGGCGATGAAGGCGAGGAGCGAACTGATGAGGAACCCGTGGGACACGAGGTAGTAGCAGATGCCGAGGAACATGATCAGTTCGCTGTAGCGGTCGATGACGGAATCGTACACGGCGCCGAAAGCCGTTGCCCCGCCTCCTGTCCTCGCCACCTGACCGTCGAGAATATCGAAGAGCCCTGCGAAGAGGATGAGGGCGCTTGCCCAGCCGAGATACTGCATATCGCCCCTCTCCCCCGCAACGCCGCCGATGATGAGCACGACGGCGGCGACCACGTTCACGATCAAGCCGAAGGTCGTGAGCTGGTTCGGGGTGATCTTCCACGCGATGAGCCGCCGGACGAGCGGCTGGAGGATGGTATGGACGATACGGGTGATCATCTCGATCATAGGGGAACTCTCAAACGCAAAGAGTGACGGTACGGGAATGAACCGATACCGGCGCCTTGCCTCCGCACGGAAGCGCGGGGCACGATGGACGCCGCTCTCCAACCGTCATGACCGGAACACCACGCGCTTCTGCACGACGTAGTTCAGGAAGAATCCGATGCAGACGGCCGTGATGATCTTCGAAAGCCGGTAATCGATCGCGAAGCCTTCCGTCAACGCGTAGAGGCCGGCCGTGTTGATCAGGAGATTCGCCGCCCAATTCAACGCGTAGAACACGGGTATCCGCGTTTTCCCGCCATGGACCCCCTGGAACACCCATCGCCGGTTCAGTTGGTAACTCGTCACCCCCCCGGACACCATCCCGATCGCGGAAGAGACGACATAGAGCAGTGATGCGAGATCGGTGAGGGTAATCGTGACGCCGTAATCCACGATCGTCGAGACGATAGACGAGGCCGTGAAACGGACGTAGGACTGCATGCTCATCGCTCCACGCTGTCTGCCAGGCGAAGCGGCATGGGGTCGATCGTTCACTGGCCATCCGACGACGCGATGCCGGTGTCAGCGGGTCTCCGGTTCCTCGTAATAGTCGAGGCCGAGATGCGTGATGAGGTTCTCCCCCTGGATGTAGCGAAGCGTGTTCTCGAGCTTCATCAGCTGCTGGAAGAGGTCGTGCTGGGGCCGGAGCCCTTCGCGAGTCTGGGGCGACTTGAAGAAGAACGAGAGCCATTCCTGGATGCCGGACATTTCTGCGCGGCGTGCGAGGTCGAGCAAGAGAGCGAGGTCCAGGACGATGGGTGCGGCGAGAATGGAGTCCCGGCAGAGGAAGTTGATCTTGATCTGCATCGGGTAATCGAGCCAACCGAAAATATCGATGTTGTCCCAGCTTTCCTTGTTGTCGCCGCGCGGTGGGTAATACTCGATCCGGATCTTGTGGTAGAGGTCGTCATAGAGATGCGCGTGCATATCCTGCTCGAAGATCGATCCGAGGACGCCGAGCTTGGATGTTTCCTTCGTCTTGAAACTCGCCGGGTCGTCGAGCACTTCGCCGTCCCGGTTGCCGAGGATATTCATCGAGAACCACCCCTTCACGCCCAGGGACCTGGCCTTCAAGCCGGGGGCGATGGTCGTCTTCATCAGCGTCTGTCCTGTCTTGAAGTCCTTCCCCGCTATGGGAGCCCGCGTGCGCTTTGCCAGTTCCACGAGGGCGGGGATATCCGCCGAGAGATTCGGTGCGCCGTTCGCGTACGGGATCCCCATGCGGATAGCCGCGTATGCGTAGATCATGCTGGGGGAAATGGCGGGGTGATTTCGTCGAAGCCCTTCCTCGAACGCCTCGATACTGCCGTGGACATCCTCTTCCTCGATGAAAATCTCGGTGGAGGCGCACCAGATCATGACGAGAGCGGAACAACGATTCTCCTTCCGGAACCGTTCGATATCCTCCATGAGGGCTTCCGCCAGGGCCATCTTGTCCGTTCCCCGCTTGACATTCGGGCCGTCGAGCCGCCGAACGTAGTTGCGGTCGAACACGGCCGTCATGGGCACGATCGCCGACAGTTCATCGCGGAGGCGTTCGAGAAGGCGTGTATCGAGAACGCCCGCTTTCACGGCGGCTTCGTAGACGTTGTCCTCGTATATGTCCCAACCGCCGAAAACGAGCGAGTCGAGATCCGCGAGAGGGACGAAATCCTTGACGATAGGGCGCCTGTTCTCGGTCCGTTTCCCCAGCCGGATCGTGCCCATTTGTGTGAAAGAACCGACAGGTCTGGCGATACCTTTCCGAATGGCGCAGACTCCCGCGATGAACGTGGTCGCAACCGCCCCGAGCCCCGGGAGAAGGACACCGAGACGGCCTCTGGGTTTTTCCGGATGTTGTTTCATTGTCTTCGATGGGAGGAGGAAAAATTGCACGGTTTGACACGAGGGGAACATCGAACCTGGGGAAGCGGGGATCCTCCAACTCCTGTCATCCCGATTCCCGGAAGGAAAACGATGAGGGAGTCAGGCGTCATGACGTGGCGAAACGC
>JARYLZ010000123.1 GCA_029907355.1 Bacteroidota bacterium
CGCGCGCTCGATCGTCTGCAATAGCTCGGTGAGATTGTACGGTTTCGTGACGTAATCGTACGCGCCGAGTTTCACCGTCTCCACCGCGGTCCGAACGTCGGTGAAAGTGGTCAGCATGATGACCTCGGAACTGAGCGTGTTCTCGTTGATATGACGCAACACCTCGATACCGTTTACACGCGGCATCTTGATATCCAAGAGGATGACGTCGTACTGCTGGCGCTGGATCTTGTTGATCGCCTCGATCCCATTGATGGCGCTGTCGCAGATGTAACCGTTCTCCATCAACTTCGCGGTGAGAACGTCGCGGAAGAGTTTCTCGTCGTCCACGACGAGAATCGTCGCGCCGGATTTCTGTTTCCCTTCGATTGCGGACATAGTCGGCCCTGTAAAATCGTTCAATGGATTTTCGGGAGTGTGAAATGGAAGGTTGTGCCGACGCCCGGCTCGGATTCCAGCCAGATGCGCCCGCCGTGATGCTCAACGATTTTCTTGACGATGGTCAAGCCCGCACCGTTCCCCTCGTATTCTTCGCGCTGGTGCAAGCGTTCGAAAATCCGGAATATTTTCTCGAAATACTGCTCTTCGATGCCGATGCCGTTGTCGCGTACCAAGAACTCGATGAACCCTTCGTCGGAGGGTTTCCAGCCGATCTCGACGATGACACTCTCCTTGTCGTTGAACTTGATCGCATTGCTCAGGAGATTGAAGAACACTTGCTCAATCCGCGTTTTCTCGCCGTACACGACCGGCAGTTCCTCGGGGAGCTTGAGCTGGGTTTCCTTGGTCGCGAGACGGTAACTGAGACTCTGGCAGACGTTGTGAATGACGTCGATGATTTGGACTTCCTCGAAAGGAGCGTTCACGCGTCCGATGCGGGAAAGTTCGAGCAGAGCATCGATGAGCGAACCGAGACGTTGCGAGAACTCCTTGAGGTTGTTGATGTACGCCCGTGCCGTCTCGTCGAGAGTCTCGTAGTACTCGTCGAAAAGGAGATTGGAAATGAAACTGATCCCCGCCAGCGGCTCTTTCAGGTCATGCGAGACGACGTAAGCGAAATCATCGAGTTCCTGGTTCTGTTTCTTGATTTCCTGAGATTTCTTCAGCGACTCGATGTAGAGGAGGGCGTTCTCCAGCGCTCCGCCGATGTTGCTGCTGACCGCCGAGAGAAAACTCAGGAGTTCCTCGGACCGCTTGAGCCTTTCGCGGATGAGGAGTACGATGAGACCGACGAAAGAAGCCTTCGAAAGCAGAGGGAGCACCAGTTTCGTCCCCGGTGTCGGGGTACCGTCGGCGCTCTGGATCACCGCGATGTGCGAGAGATCGTGCAAGAGGATCTCCCCTTCCTCCGCAAGGACGAAATCGTCCTGGGTCGGCTGGAGGATCTGGTGGAGTCTGCCTCGACGGTTGTCCGGTTCGATGACGACCAACCGGATGCCGCCGTCGCCCTGTTCCTTGAGGAACACCCCACCGAGAATACCGTCGAAGCGGTCCAGCAACTGGTGGAGGGCGATGGAACAGATCTCCTCGGGTTCCAGCGTCTGGCCAACGCTATACGAGAGAGTATTGAGGAATTGCAACTGTTTCTGCTTCTCCTCGAGCGCTTCCTGCGTCCGCATCGTCTCGGTCATGTCGCGCGCGAGAAGGAGCGTCCCGATGGGGCGGCGGTCCGCATCGAGCAAGGGTGTCACATCAGCGAGCGCGGAGAAGACCGTCCCGTCCTTGCGTTTCATCCGCAAGAGCCGCTGGCATTTGCCCTCCTCGCGTGCGAGGCGGTGCAGTTCCTCCCACGAGTCCGTGTCCGAATCTCCGTCCGCGAAGAGTTCGGATGCCTGCATGCGCCCGACGACTTCCGTACGCATGTACAGGAACATCCGGCAAGCCCCCTCGTTGAAACTGAGAATGGTCCCGCCAGGTCCGACGGCGATGATCGACGTTTCCGTCGAGCTGTCCACAATGGCGGTAAGAAATCCATTGAGCTGGGAGAGTTCCGCTGCACGCTCGTTCATCAAGAGGTCGAGGTCCTGCGTCCCGGACGCGAGCGTAACATCGGGTCTTCCCAAGATGACGAGGAGAACTTCACCCATATCTTCACGCCCGCCGGGTATGAGGAGGATCCCCGTCGTCATCGTCTCCCCCTCATTCTCTTGGATAAACGACACCGCGCGGAAGGTTCTCTCCCTCGTCACGTCATCGACGAGCGTTCTTAGAGCCACCTCCCGGCCTCCTTGCACGAAGAATCGCCCTGCCTCTTCGAGGCGCCTCCCGCGACAGGCACGATCAAGCCATACCTCTCCACCCCTGTTCGACGGTATGGTGGAACCATCGCCGCGAAGAAACAACAATGGCACTTCGATCGCTTCCAGGCCGCGGAACGAGTCCAACGTCACCTCGAACGTTGGAGGAGCATTCGCAACGCTGTTTTGCAAGTATTTCCCGGATTTATTGGGCGGAAACAGCGAGAAATATGGCAGAATTTACGAAACCCTAACGGAAAATTTCAACAACAAGTTGAAAGTTCTTCATATTTTTCATTCGATCTGAAGAGAACGTTAAACTTGTCATGCTTTCAGCGTTCTAACACATAGAAAACGGCGCCGTCAGGATGAGAGATATCGACGATCGGGAACTCCTTGCTCTCTGCAGAGACGATCATCCCGAGGCTTTCAATGAATTGGTACGACGGTACCAAGAACGGATTTACCGTGTGCTGCTCCGACTCGTCGGCGATCGTGATGACGCACTCGATCTCGCACAGGACGTTTTTTTCCGCGCATGGAAAGGTATCCGAGATTTCCGCGGCGACGCCCAAGTATTCACGTGGCTCTATCGCATCGCGATGAACCTGGGATTGAATCATATCCGGAAAAGGAAATTGCGGTCCGCATTACCGCTTCATACTCTCCAGAACGAGGAACCCGCGCACCCGGAAAACCCTCAACACGAGATCGAACGCGACGAAATCCGAGAGTTGATCGAACGTGCCGTCGAGAAATTGCCCGCCAAACAACGCGCTGTTTTCATTCTTCGATACTATGACGATATGCCCTATGAACAGATCGCCTCGATTTTGAACACATCTGTCGGCGGTCTGAAAGCAAATTACTTTCACGCTGTGCAGAAACTCAGGAACTCGCTTCACCATGCGTTGTAAATCCATACGATACGACCTTGCGGATTATGCATCCGGGCGTCTCGGCCCCGAACGCAGGAAAACCGTGGAAGAGCACCTCGCGGTATGCCCTGCCTGCCGCGACATCCTCCGGGAAATCTCTCCAGTCTTCCGCATTCTCCACGAGCATCCCCCGATCGATGGTCCCATGCCGGGTGCGGAGTTCGTCGTGAGGGTCCGCGAGCGCATCGACACCCAGAACGCCGGTCGTCGGGCGCCGACCGCGCTCCTGGCCAACCCTCTCGTGCGTTTTGTCGCCCCACTGGCAATCGCGGGAATTCTTCTCTATGTTTTTCTCGTCCCTCGCACGCCGGATGCCGAAGTGAGCCCCGCCCTCGACCACGCCTTGATCGGTTCATTGTTCGAGCATATGGATACCGCACAAATCGATCGTGTGCATGAGGAACTCCCCCTCGTCATACCGGCGGCGCATGCCGATGCATGGGAATCCGCCCTCGCCGATGCGAAAACCGTCGCGGACATCGACACGCTTCTCCCTCTCTTCAACGATCTTTCGCCGGGTGAACTCATTGCGGCGGGAAGTGTATACGTGAATGCCGAGGATTTGTACGACCTTGTCGAAGCTGGGGATGTTCCCCCACTCGACGCCTCCCCCAGGTAATTTCAAAATCATGAAATCCTTTCAGAGATACGAAGGAACGCCATGGGTACCATGATCACGAGATGCATCATACTCATGCCTCTCCTGGCGCTCATCCCGACCTTGCATACGATCGCACAACAAGACGAGGATGCGCGCGGTCCAGGAAGAAGGCGCCTCGAGGAATACCGCCGAATGAAACTGATCGAATTCGTCGATATGACGGAAGAGCAATCCATCCGTTATTTCGCTCGTGAAAAAGAACTCCGGCAGGCGGAGGAAGCGATTCGCGAAAAACGAGCGGCCGTTATTGCCCGTCTACGGGAAATGAGCGGCACTTCTATATCGGCCGACGATCTCGAGAAAGAGATCTCCACTCTAGCCGACCTTGCGAAGGAATCCACACAGAAACGGCGTGAATTTCTCACAAGCCTCAAGGAATTCCTGTCTCCGAAGCAAATCGCACGGCTCATCGTTTTCGAGGAGCAATTCGCACACGAGGTTCGCCGTATTCTCTCGGGTGCTCGGAGGGGAGCACCACCGAATCGCTAAACCTTTGCCCCGAATCGTCGACACGTGCTGAAACCGCCCGGCAGCGTCCCATAATCTTTCCCTCCAGAGCCAGGAGGAATGTTACCCGGCGAGGGAGGGGTTTTTTCATTTCATCATACGCGAGGCAGAACCCGCGTATACCCCCGTTCGAAACGTACCGAGCGAGTCAGAAGGTTTTCCATTTCCTCTGATGGAAACCAAATGGAATGAGAACATCTCACCTTGGGAAGAGTTCGAAGCGGGATAGGGCCTCCACCGCGTTAGATAGGAAAAATCTCCATCTCTCCTTAGTTTTTCTTCGATGAAACAAATTTTCCAAAACAAGCGCAGCGGTCGTCTCGGCGTTGCCGAAGTTCCGCCCCCCACCCTCCGCCCGGGCATGGTGCTGGTGAAGAATTACTTTTCGGTCATCAGTGCAGGTACGGAAAAGACCACGGTCGACTCCCGCAAATCGTCTCTCATCCAACGCGCCCGGAACCAACCGGAGGAAATGAAGAAAGTCATCGAAGAGGTTCGTCGAACAGGACTTTTCGCGGCTTACAAGCGTATCGTATCGAAGCTCGATACATCCGCGCCCCTCGGCTACAGTTGCGCAGGTGTCGTCCTCGCCGTCGACGAGTGGGTTGAAGGTATCGAGGTGGGCGACCGGGTGGCATGTGCAGGGGCGGAGTACGCCCATCACAGTGATATCATCGTCGCGCCGCGGAATTGCGTCGTGCGCATCCCGCCGGGCGTTTCGATGGAATCCGCCGCGTATGCGAACATCGCTGCGATCGCCCTTCAGGGTGTCCGCCAGGCGGAGCCGACACTCGGGGAAACCGTCGTCGTCATCGGACTCGGCCTCCTCGGCCAGTTCACCGTCCAGTTTCTCCGGGCAAACGGCTGCCATGTCATCGGTATCGACATCGATCCGAACGCCGTGGAACTCGCACGCATTTGCGGGGCCGCACTCGCTCTTCACCGACGCGAGGATGCTGTCGAGTCGACCATCCGATCCGCAACCCACGGGCACGGGGCTGATGCCGTCATCATCACGGCTTCGACGAAGGACAACGACCCCATCGACCTTGCAGGCAGAATCGTCCGGGACCGGGGACGCGTCGTCGTGGTCGGGGCAACGGCGCTCGATATTCCCCGCCAGCCTTACTATCGCAAGGAGATCGATATCCGCATGTCGCGTTCCACCGGACCCGGCCGGTACGACGCACGGTACGAACGGGAGGGTCTCGACTACCCCATCGGTTACGTCCGCTGGACGGAAAACCGAAACATGCTCGCATTCCTCGAACTCGTGCGCGACGGTTCGGTCAGGACCGATATTCTCACCACGCACCGGTTCCCCATCGATCGAGCTCAGGAGGCATATGCGCTCATCGAGGGGGAGAAAACCGAACCGTACGTCGGCATCGTACTCACCTACGAGGATCTCGAGGAATCCGAGATCCGGCACGTCGCCGCGGCGACGCAGTCCGAGCTACCGCGAATCGAGATCTCACCGAAACGAGAGTCTTTGACGATCGGGTTCATCGGGGCGGGAAGCTTCGCGAGCGGTTACCTCCTGCCGCACCTTCGCGACATCGACGGTGTCACCCTCGACACGGTTTGCAACCGGACCGGTTTGACCAGCGCCGATATGCGGACGAAGTTCGGTTTCCGCAACGCTTCGACGGATCCCGAGGAGATATTCCGGAGCGAACGAATCGGCACCGTATTCATCGCAACGCGGCACGGAGACCATGCCCCATTCGTGCTTCGAGCACTTTCGCACGGGCAGCACGTTTTCGTCGAGAAGCCCCTTGCGCTCAACGACGAGCAGATGGACGCCATCGAAGCACTCCTCGAAACGAACCCGGCACAGCGCGAGCGGCTCCT
>JARYLZ010000124.1 GCA_029907355.1 Bacteroidota bacterium
AGCGAAAGGTACGACGTTCAGCGCGTCCAGGAAGAGGATCCCTGCCGTCAGAGGGACGATCGCCTTCCATTCCGGTCGAATGTGCAGCCCGGCAGCGATGGGGTCGCGGAAAGCGATGATGACGAATGCACACGAAGCGGCCGACGCGGCCACGGGCCAGAACGCCGTCGAGAACACGCGCGCGCGTTCCTCCCCCTGGCGCCGCTCGAGAAAACGCATGAACGCGGTGTCGAACCCCCCGGCGAGGAGCACGTTGAGGAATGCGACGAACGAATAGACCACCGTCACGATCCCGTAGGCGTCTGTGGGGAAGACGTTCGTGTAGAACGGGACGAGCAGGAAATTCAGGAACCGTCCGACGATCGTGCTCAGGCCGTAGACGGCGCTGTCGGATGTGAGGCGTGCGATGTGCTCTCTCATGGGAGACGGTGGGGCGGGGCGCCACGACGAAGATAGCGATTCGAACCTCGAGGGGGAAACCGCCGCACCAACGGCGCCCCGGTCGCATGGAAATGCATCTTCCCTTTCCTACATTGGGGCGGCACAGAACGGGTGAGTACCATGAACATCCTCGTCACCGGCGGAGCGGGATTCATCGGTTCCCATATCGCGGAGGAATACCTCCGCCTCGGGCATCACGTCGTCATCATCGACGACCTCTCGACGGGCGTGTTGCGGAACGTCCCGCGCAGCGCCGTGTTCTACCAGGCGGACATCCGCGACGAGTCCGTCGCCGATATCCTCGATCGGCATGAGATCGACGTCATCAATCACCACGCGGCCCAGATCGATGTCCGGCGGTCCGTCCAGGACCCGCGCCTCGATGTGGCGGTGAACGTCATCGGGACGGTGTCGCTCCTCGAGGCCGCCGTGCGGAAGAGGGTCCGGCGTTTCATCTTCGCCTCGACCGGCGGCGCCGTCTACGGGGAGCAGCGGTATTTCCCCGCCGACGAGAACCACCCCGCCGACCCTCTTTCCCCCTACGGCATTTCGAAACTCGCCTGCGAGAAGTTCCTCTCCTACTACCGCATTGTCCACGGTCTCGCCTCGACGGTGTTCCGGTATACGAACGTCTACGGACCGCGCCAGAACCCGCATGGGGAAGCGGGTGTCGTCGCGATCTTCTCGGAGAAGATGCTGAGAGGCGTCGCACCGACCATCAACGGCGACGGCATGCAGACGAGGGATTACGTGTACGTGGCAGACGTCGTGCGGGCGAACGTCCTCGCTCTCGACATGGCCGATGGGGAGAGCGACACGTTCAACGTATCGACGGGGGTCGAAACCACCGTCGTCGATATTTTCGAGGCACTCAACAAGGAAATACCCGAGCCGGTGCGGAGGGTGCACGGACCGGAGAAACCGGGCGAACAGCGGCGGAGCGTCTGTTCATGGGATCGCATCCGCGCACGCATGGGGTGGGAACCTGAAATCGCCTTGGCGGAAGGTCTCCGAATGACGCTCGAGTGGTTCCGGCAATCCCTCGACCGGCGGTGAAACCGTCCGGGGTGCCCGGTGCCGAGGGCTGCCGGAGGGCATCTGAACGTGACGCCGCTCTGTGAATCCGAGTAACGCTATGTGAACATTGTTCACGCTCCGCTTCGGAAAAACGGGGACGAGGGAAGAAGAATCCCCCTCAAGCGGACAACCCATCGCCTCTCGATAATCCATGGCTTTGTGGCATGATTTGTGCGAATATATTCAATGCTTGACAGCACCATATATCCGTCAGCCCAACATCCGAAGCAGAGTTGTTCCAGTCAGGCGAAACGATCAAGGATCTCGAGATCCCGGAAGGGAGGCGTTTGCTGCACGATTTTTTCCATGATCGGCGCGCGCGCAACCTCCTCGAGTTTCGCACCATCATGGATTGCTGGCGCCTGTGCCGGAAAGGGAGGGTGATCCATTTCAGCGACGGGCGGCACGTGCGCCTCGAGACGAGCCTCGGGTTCCGGCTCGGCACGCGTGTCTTCTTCGAGGAGATCGTCGGGCGCTACTACTACAACCTCGTCGCGGGCATCGTTTACGGGGGGGCGGTTCTCCTGCTCGCGGCGCTCGGCTTCTACCTCGCGGGATACACGTCGAAAACCCTCGTTCTCGCGGCGTTCGCGCTCGAAGCCGTGTTCCTTCTCCTCCTCGCGCTCATCACCGCTTACAGTCCCAACGAACAGGGGGGGGAGTCGGGGATGCTCGAAGCGATCGAATCGCTCTTCACCTCGATGAACAACACCGTGCGCGAAATGACGAACGTCGTGTCGGATCTCTTCCGCCTCATCTCCCAGTCCGACATACGCCAGGACGTTCTCCTGACACGGCTGACCGAACACATCACGAAGATCCAATCCGAAAGTACGCATCGGTACACGGAGAAGCTCGAGGAGACGAACGGCCTGCTGCGCCTGTTCCTCGAGACGTCTTACAAGAACCAGGTCGAACTGACGCGGCAATACACGGCTTCCCTGCAGGAGACGCGCGAAGTCGTGGAAAAGCTCGCGTCGGCCTTGCGGCGCACCGCCGTCCCGCAGACCGCGGACGGGGGAATGGAGCCGCCACGGTGAACAGGAGACGCATCGTGTGGGACGGCGGAATCGATTCAACGTGTTTTTCGTTCTCTTCCTCGGTGCGGTGGGGATGTTCGTGTTCGCATCCCGCGAGCGAGATATCGTCGAGGAACGCGTCCACGCCCGCTACGCGGCAGTGGTCCGCGCCGTCATCCCGCCCCTGCGCCTCCAACCGTTCGACAGCGCGCTCACGCATTACGTCGACGCGGATACTGCGGGCAGTGTCGCGCCCCGCCATCGCGCGTTTCACTCCGCCGTCCTCGTGCCCGACATCGGGCCGGACGATCGGGTGGAGGTCACGGTGATTTCGCTGGCGCATGATGACGTCCTCGTCTCCCCCCAGGAGGTTTCGGTCTCGCCGCGGCGGGGGTACGGGGATCTGGGCGACAGGACGGCACTGTTCCCGTTCACCTGCATGTTCAACAGGACGGGGCGCTGGTCGTTGACGCTCGAAGCGAGGGCACAGCGCATTCACCCGGCGGGAGAGGAACGGTTGCGCTACCGCGACGCCGTCTTCCCGGCTGCCCTCGTTTCCGATACGCTCCGGGAGTCCCTCGAGAAAGCGCGGGTGACGCTCGATATCCGCGTCGAGGACACTTCCCATGCCCGCCATGCGGATTGGGCCGTGCTCAAGGCCTCCGCCGAACGGTCGGAGATCAGCACGGCCCTCGGGATGGAAATCGAGAACATCCTGACGGTGAGGCACTCGATCGACCAGCCCGAAGCGCGGGTCATCCGGGGTTTCGGGAGTGTGGAAGCATTCACGCGCAGCACTAGCGAGACGACCTTCCGCTGGTGGGGCATCCCGCGGCGCCGCGAGGACACCGTCGTGATCGAGTTCAGGACAGAGCGGAACCGCGTCGTCAAGGATGTGATCCGCCTGCCGTTCGCCGTCCACGCTGTGGAACCCTTTCTCGTCTCGCCCGTTCCGGACGTCGCCTATGCGGGCGAGGAACTCGGATGCAATATCATGGCGAAAGGATTGGCGAACGAGAAGGCATATAGCTGGGAACTTTCCGAGATCGCGGCAAACCGGGAACCTGTGCTGAAAACCTCCGGGAAAGGACCCGTCGTCCGGTATGAAATCCCCGATAATTTCCAGGGGAGGGTTCTCCGCCTCAAGGCGATGTACTATTCACGCCTGTACCCAGTGACCTGTCCCCTCTCGTACGAGCGCGGTCCTTCCGTTTTCCCGATCAAAGTGACCGCTCCCCCCACGCATATCGAGGTCCAGCTCCCGGAACGCCCCTCGCTGTCGCAGGACATCCTGTTCACCGTTTACCGTTACGCAGACCCGAAGTTTCGCGGCAAACAGTGGGCGTCCCGGATACAAGATGTGAAAGTCGAATTCGTGAAATTGGCGAGCGGCACGAGTCGTCCCGATGAACCGATCAATTTCGACGTGAAGAATGAAAGCCATGGGAGATTCCGCATTTCCGTCATGAGCGACAGGTACAGTCTCGCTCTGCCGGCTCCGGTGCGTCTCAAGATCACCTCGGCGACCGCGCGATACGAACGGGAGTTCACCTTATATCCATGATTCCAACGAGCGGACGATGAGACGAACGACGATTTTCCGATATTCCTTTTCGCATACACGCAGTATGCCGTCCGCCTGTCCATCGAACACACCGTCGAACATGAACACGTTCCCGGTCCGGCCGGGGACCCATACATCCACTGTTTCGTCAGGAGGTTTTTCCATGTCACGTTTCCAAGGGTTCATCCGCCCGCTGTGTTTCCTGATCCTCGCATTGAGCGCAGTGCTTTCCGTCCCCGTTTCCACGGTCCTGGCGCAGGAGAGAGAAGAGATGATGACGCTCGACCAGTACAAAGCGTTTCTCGAGAACGAGGGGAAGGGGCGCACGGTGAGCCAGGCCACCGCCGAGGAATTGCAGAAACTGCTCCCCGGAGGTTCCTGGGGCGAGTACGTGTTCAAGATGGGTATATCGACCTTCATCCTGAACCTGTGGGTGATCTTCATCCTCGCGGTGATTTCCCTGTTCACGATCACGATGTTCTTCACGCCGCTCGGCCTGTTCTTCTTCCGGGGGAATCTCCACGCCTTCTTCGGGTCCCTGCTCAAGGCGACGGGGATATCCCGCCGTTTCGGAGACCACCTGATCACCAAACCGAAATACTGGCTGAACAAGGAGGGGGGAAGGGTACGCCAGGCTTTCGCCATGTATATGCACAACGAGTTCATCCCTCTGTACAAGAACAACATCACCGCCATCGCCTTCATCGGCACGGCATTCCTGATCTTCAGTATCGGTCTCCGCGGTATTAAATTCGTGATCGCCCACCAGCCGGGCCTGATCATTTACGCCATCATCGTCGAAGTGACGGTGCTCCTCCTCCTCGGTCTGACCACGTGGTACGAGAAGGAGGAGGAAGAAGAGGGCGCAGGCGAGAAGGGCTTCCCCGGCAAGCAGTTGACGCTCGCGGAAGTGGAGGCGAAACTCGACGCCCTGAAACAGGAACTGGAGGCTTCGGTTCGCGGCGAACACGGCATGCGCTATTGAGCGGCCGGTTCCATGAACCCGTATCCCAAGGAGACATGAGCCATGGCCAATACAGCCGATCATTACCGAAAATACCAGGTCTACTTCTTCCTCTACCTCGCTGTCATCTGCGAGCTGCTCATCGTCATCGTGGACCGCGACGACGCCGAGGAAGGGCTGTTGCACCAGCAGCGGCTGCTCGAGGAGAAGAACCGACGCATCATCCTCGAATTGCTGAAAAATATGCCTACCGTCGCCGCTGCGGGCGACAACCAGCTCAAGGTCAACGAGTCGCGCTATTTCACCATCCGAGTCAAGGGGCTGGGGGACAGCGACAAGGTCACCACACCGCCTATCGTCGAGGTCACCAAGGACGGCCAACCGGTCCAGACTCTCCGCTTTCCCACGGATATCTACGACTCGACGACGGAATCCACGAAAGGGGAACGCATCTATCGCTTCTTCTGGAAAGCCGACAAGGGGCCGGGGAAATTCGAGTTCTGGGTGAAAGCGGGAACGAACCGCGTGGAACTCGCTCCTGCTCTCAGCAAGGAGGCGACGATCAAAGTCGGGTCGTTGGAGTTCAAGCGGGCGGAAATCCAGCGCGCCATCGATTTCGACCCCGCTTTGAAAGGGACGCCGGTCGAGTCGTTCGTACAGCGGAGCGAACAGCTCGACCCGGCGCGTTTCACCGTCGAAGTGATCTCGGAAATGAAGGAACAACTCCAGATCCAGGCGGACAACGTCGTGACGGCCGTCGGTTTCCCCACCTTCAACGAGATCAAGGTGCGCGGCACGACGGTCGACAAGGTGACGCGCATCGACTTCATGGGCGGCGGGGACGATCTCGCGTGGAACGACCCGAACAACCCCTGGCGAAACGCCGAGCCGGAGAAAGCGAAATGGGCATGGAACGCCAAGTTCAACGAACCGGGCGAGAAGATCATCACCGCCGAGGCGTTCGACAACCGCAACGCCGGTCCGCTCAGCCGCTCGAAACCGATCCAGTTCAAGGTCATCGTCAAGGAACCCATCCTCGCCAAGAGGAAGCCGCGTGCCGCC
>JARYLZ010000125.1 GCA_029907355.1 Bacteroidota bacterium
GCCCATCCGTAGCCGTTCGAACCGAACGCGGGGATGTAGGAGGGGTCCAGGCTCACGTCGCCGGTGCCATGGATGACGATCGTTCGCCTCGGAGGAGCCTGCGGGCTGGGCGTGGCCCTGGAGGCGGGATCCGCCCCCTCCCCCGGAGGAGCCGCCCCCGGCCCGCTGGGCCCTTCGGTCGCAGGCGCCGCTGTCTCCGTCGGATCGACACCGGCTTCCAACAGACGCGCGGCAATGCGGTGCACACGCGGCGTGGTCCGTTCGAAACGGAACGACCCGGTGTCCATCATGATACCGGCATACAGGCCGAGAGCGGCATGGGGATCCAGCGTGTCCTCGGTCTCGGCGAGGAGTTCGTAGAGGATTTCCGCTGTCGCGCACACTCCCGTGTCGACGAGGTACGCGTCGGCGAAGGGCTTGGGGTCCAGGTGGTGGTCGATCACGATCTTGCAAGCGGGCGAAACCCGCACTTCCCCCGCGAGAGATCCCGCCCGCTCCCCATCGTTCATGTCGAGAAAGACGATGGCATCGGATTCCACGACGAGCTTGCCGTGCCGCGAGGGGTTGTACCGCTCGACCCACCCGTGCGGGTCGAGAAAGGCGAGGTTTGCCGGGAGGGGCGAGTCGTTCACGATGCGCACGTCTTTGCCGGCGCTGCGGAGGAATACCGCGAGTGCGATCTCGCTTCCGACCGCATCCGCGTCCGGCCGGACATGGGTGGTGACGAGAAATCGGCGGTGGGCCTCGAGGAGCGCGCGCGCATCCGCCGGGGAGACGATGCGCATCGATGCGCGGGGCGAGTCTGCTTCCGTCATAATCACTCCATTTCCGCGAGTTCGTCGGCAATCCGCTGTTTGCGGTACAGCTCGGCATACCTGCCGCCTGCGGCAATGAGGCTGTCGTGCGTCCCTCTCTCCGCGATGACGCCGTCATCGAGGACGACGATCATGTCGGCGTTCCGGACCGTGGAAACGCGGTGGCTGATGAGGATGCTCGTCCGTTCCCGCATGACGGATTTCAGCCCCTCGAGGATGCGGTCCTCCGTCTGTGTATCGACGGCGGAGAGGGCGTCGTCCAGGATGAGAACGGCCGGCTGCCGGAGAAGGGCACGTGCGATACCGACGCGCTGCCTCTGCCCGCCGGAAAGCGTAATACCCCGCTCGCCGATGACCGTATCATATCCCTGGGGGAAGTCCCGGACGTCGTCCACCAGCTGGGCGATCTCCGAGGCCCATTCGATATCCGCACGCACCGCGCCGGGCGCGCCGTACGCGATGTTCGCCTCGAGAGTATCCGAGAAGAGGAACGTTTCCTGCGTGACGCAGGCGATACTCCTCCGGAGAACCGCGAGGGGAATGCGGCGGACGTCCGTGCCGTCGACGAGGAGAACGCCGCCCGTCACGTCGTACAGGCGGGGGATGAGATGGACGAGCGTACTCTTTCCCGAACCGGTCGGGCCGATGACGGCGACGGTCGAAGCGGGGGGAATGTCCAGGGAAATTCCTCGGAGCACCTCGGGAAGGCCGTCCGCGTAACGGAACGAAACCCCCTCGAACCGGATGGCACCCCTGATCCGCGTGATCGTGCGATCCGTCCGCTCGTCGTCCGCGATTTCCGGCCGCGCGGAGAAGAGTCTCCGGAGACGCTCCATGGACGCGACGGCGCGCTGGACGATGGAGATCACCCACCCGATGGCGATCATCGGCCAGATCATCATCCCGACGTACATGAGGAACTGCGTCAGCTGACCGAGGGTCAAGCGGCCTTCGATCACCTGGAGCCCGCCGTACCAGACGGTGATGATGAGCGAGAGACCGATGAGCATCGAGAGGAGCGGCATGGACAGCGCCTGCACCCGAGCGAGCGCGAGATTCTTTCCGAGGTACGCCTTGCTCAGCGATTCGAAACGCTCGATCTCGTACGCCTCCCGGAGATAGGATTTCACGACGCGGATGCCGGAAAGCGTCTCCTGTGCGCGCGCGGTCAGGACGGCGTAATGGGATTGGATGTCTTCGAACCGCTTGTGGATCACGCTGCCCAGGCGGTACACGACGAGGGAGACCAGAGGCAGCGGGATCAGGGCGTAGAGGGTCAGCATGGGGTGGAGGTGCAAGAGCATGCCGAGGACGATCACGAACGTGAGCACCGTCTCGATGCTGTACATGACCGCAGGTCCGGCGAACATCCGGACGGCGGCGATGTCGTTCGTCGAATAGGCGATGATCTCGCCGGTCGGGGTGTTCTGGAAATACTGCGGGGAAAGCGTGACCAGGTGCAGCATCAGGTCGTTCCGGAGGTCGTTCTCGATGCGCCGCGACGCGACGATGATGGTCCTGCGCTGGAGGAACAGGAACACGCCCGCCGCCGCGGACACCGCGAGGATGAGACCGGCATAGCGGGCGATGGAGCCCGCGGAGACGTTCGCCCGCAGGGAATCCACGGCCTCGCGGACCATGATGGGCGCGATGACGGAGAACGCGACGGAGAACACGATGGAAAGGACACCCACCGCGATCATGCTGCGGTAGCGGCGGAAATACGGGAGAAGCTCGAGGAGTATGCGCACGGCGGGCCCGCGAAATCGTTCCTTAAGAATCGCGGCCCAGGCGCGCGATGACGTCAGGCAGGTCTTCCCACCGCTCGACGACGGCATCCGCTCGCGTCACGACGGGGCCGGGGTTGTTCGCACGGACCATGGGGTCGCCGCGGAACAGGACGGCTTTCATCCCGAGATCTTTCGCGCCCGCGATGTCCGTCCGCTCGATATCGCCGACGTGTACGGCTTCCTCCGGCGTACAGCCCAGCACGTCGAGAGCGGCGAGGTAGGCCTTCGGGTGGGGTTTCGAAACGCCGGTTTCGTCTGAAAAGCTCCATGCGCCGAACAGGGAGGCGATGCCGTGCCGAGCGAGCACCTGCCGCAACGCCGTCCCGGGCGACAGGGCCGTGTCCGAGACCACCGCGAGGCGGTAGTCCCGCGAGAGCCGTCGGAGGGTTTCCGACGCCCCCGGGAGGAGGGCGGGCATAGCGTGGAGCACGCTCAGCCGGAATGCCTCGACGGCACGCTCATGCGCGTCTCCTCGCACGTCGAGACCCAGGTAGCGCCAGAGATGGGTGAGGCATTCCGACGTGTCCATCGTCCTCCGCTCGCCGAACCACACCCGGTCGAACTCCTCGGAAAGGCGGGAAAGCGCCGCATCGACCGCTCGCTCGTCCCACGTGCGCCCGGCCGCCGCGAAAACACGCTTCAGCGCCTCATGACGGTAGGCGCGCCGCGCTCCGCTGTTGGACACGTCGACCAAGGTGTTCCAGAAATCGATGGTGACCGCAGTGATCATGGAGAGGGGAACATTTTTCGATCGCAGATCTGCCTACGTTCACCCGATGGTATCGAAGTGCGTGTACGGCCGAAGAGGCTCCGGCACGACAACGCTGCCTTCCCGTGTCTGATTGTTTTCGAGAAGGGAAACCATCAGGCGGGAGGTAGCAAGCCCCGAACCGTTCAGCGTGTGGACGAACTCCGGCTTGCTCTTGGGGGTGGGACGGAAACGGATATTCGCCCGACGGGCCTGGAAGTCTTCGAAGCAACTGCAGGAGGAAGCTTCGAGCCACGCCGATTCGCCCGGTGACCATACTTCGATGTCGTACGTCTTCGAGGATGCGAAACTCATATCCCCCGTGCAGAGGAGGATGACGCGGTACGGGATGCGCAATGCGCGCAAAACGTCCTCGGCGTCGCGGACGAGCGTTTCGAGAGCTTCGTACGAGGCATCCGGCGTGGTGAATTTCACCATCTCCACCTTGTTGAATTGGTGCACGCGGAGGAACCCCTTCGTCTGTTTCCCGTACGAGCCCGCTTCACGGCGGAAACACGCCGAATACCCGCAAAGGGAAATCGGCAATTCGTCCGCGGAGAGGATCTCGTCCCGGTAGATATTCGTGATGGGCACTTCGGCGGTGGGGATGAGGTAGAGGTCCTCGTCGGCACAGCGGTACATGTCTTCCTGCATTTTCGGAAGCTGGCCCGTCCCTCGCATGGCCGCACTGTTCACGAGGAAAGGGGGGAATACCTCGGTGTAGCCGTGATGCTCGATATGCAGGTCGAGCATGAAATTGATGAGAGCACGCTCGAGCGAAGCGCCTTTCCCCGTATAGAGAGGGAAACCGCTCCCGCTGACCTTCGCCCCGCGCTCGAAATCGAGGATGCCGAGACGGCGACCGAGTTCCATGTGGTCGAGCAGGCCCTCCGCAGCCGCCGTCAAGCCGAGGACTCCATCCGGGAGCCAGCGCCGCACTTCCACGTTCTCCGCCGAACTGCGGCCGATGGGGACGGAGGGGTGCGGCATGTTCGGGATGTGCCACGCGATGCTTTCGATGCCGCGTTCGGTCTCGCGCAATTCCGCGTCGAGGGTCGCAATGCGGTCGGATACTCGGCGCATCTCGGCGATCCGTCCGGACGCGTCTTCCCCCGCTTTTTTCAGGCGGGCGATCTCCTGCGAAACGGTGTTCCGCGTGTTCTTGAGCGATTCGACTTCGACGATGATTTCCCGGCGCCGTGCGTCGAAGGCGAGTAGTTCGTCGAGGCGGTCGCGTTCATTCTTATTCGCGATCCCGCGCCTGATTTCCTCGGGGTTTTCCCGAATGCGCTTCATATCCAGCATAGGTGCCGTCCGTCTTGATGCGATTGTGCCGGATGCATTCACCCGAACGTTCCGATCCGGCAAAGCGGAACTGTAAACTTAGCCGAATTCCACGTCTTTCCCCAACGACGCGTCACGCGTCGGTGCCCGCCCACCGACGGGGATAACCCGTCGCGGAAGGCCTGGCGGGATGCCTGTCTCCATCAGGACGGTTTCCGGGCGAAGAGATCCTGCAGGGATTCCGTCCCGTCGCGATGCTGTTCGAAGAAACGGCGGAGACCCTCCATCGTGCCGCACATGCGCAGACCGAATGTCGTCTCGAATCGGAGAATGACGAAGGAACTGTTCTTGGGACGGTGCGCCGTCTGGCCGATTTCGGAAGTGGTCGTCTGGAGGATGAGTTCGGGGTTGAAACCGAACACGGTCGCCGCATTCCGTGCGAAAGTCCATCGGTCCACGGCCTCCGGTCCGGATATGTGGAAGAGTCCGGTGGTCTTCCGCTCTGCGATGCGAAGCAGAGCGTAGGCAAGGTCGTCGACGAAGGTGGGGCTGCCGACCTGGTCGTTGACGACGCGGAAGGGCTCGTTCTTCTCGAGCATGGAGAGGACCCAGGTGACGAAATTCTTCCGCACGCGGTATCCGGCTCCGTACAGGATCTGGGTCCGAACGATGGTCGCACTTACGCCACTCGCGACGACGGCGTTCTCGGAAGCGAGTTTCGATTTCCCGTAGTAGCTGATCGGGTTCGGCCGGCACGTCTCGTCGTACGACCCACGCTCCCCGTCGAACACGTAATCGCTCGAGATATGGATGAAATGGCACCCCTCGAGCTTGCGGGCGGCGACGAGGAGATGCTTCACGGCGTCGACGTTCACCCGCCAGCACTGTTCGCGTTCGGTCTCGCAGGCGTCCACATCGGTCATGGCGGCGGTATGGATGATGACGTCCGGCCGGTACTGGGACACGAGGCTCTTGACGTCCGAGGCGCGCGTCACGTCGAGCTGTTCATACTCGAAACGCGGTGGGCCGAAGATCGACGTGGGGTCGAGGTCCGTCAAGAGGATCTCGTGGGCGGACTCCTGGGCGGCGATGAGCGCAGTTTTCTGGCCGAGGAGGCCGTGGGCGCCGGTCACGAGAATGCGCATCGGTCCTCCCCCCACACGACGTCGTGGAGTCGTTCCATGCCGTGCGAACCGGGGATGGTGACGGTAAACGCGCCGGCACGAACGGCCCGCACGGCGGCATCGATGGGTGCATCCCCCAGGGCGAGGAAATACGCGAACGTGGACCCGAACACGTCCCCGCACCCGGTCGAGTCCACGACGGCCGGGACGGGAACG
>JARYLZ010000126.1 GCA_029907355.1 Bacteroidota bacterium
GTTCATTCGGTGCTTCCGCGCGAGGTCCGAGAAAAAAGCATCCCAGTGACGCGTCTCTTGCTCCGTCGCTTCCGTGACCGGTCTCACCATCCCTGCGCCGGTGACATACTCCGGGAAGCACACGATGTCGGCGCGCCTCTCCTCCGCCTCTTCCACGTAGGCGGTGCAGAGACGTTCATTCCGTTCCGGCGTGTGCGGTTCGCCGCCCACCAGGTACGAGACGGCGGCGACGCGGACGACGCTTCGCTTGCGTGCGGCAGTGTTTCTCATGGTGCCCTCAATCCCTGATGCCTTCGATGAGCCACTCGGAGGGGTCGACGCGCCGGGGCAAGCCCGTTGCGATCGATTCCAGGATCGCCTCGATCAGGACCACCGCGCGCATCCCGGCGCGAAACCCCGTCCGGAAGGGGTCGCCCGTTCTGAGGCAATGCAGGAAATGCGCGTTCTCGCGGAGCACGGAGCGGTCCGTTTCCTCGCGGGCGATCTCGACGCGCCCCGGCTCCGAAACCGCCAGCGAGAGGCACCGGTCGGTGAGGTGTGCGCAGCGTTTCCCGTCCATAACCTGGAAGGAGAATTTCGAGACGACGGGCGAGGTTCCCGCGTCCGCGATCGCCAGAGAAGCGACCGACCCATCCGAGAAAAGGACCACGGCGCAGGCCGTGTCGGGGACGGCGGCTCCTTGGTGAGTAAGCGTGCCGCCCTCGGCATGCACACGGATTGGTGGGGCCGCGTGAAAGGCGCAGAGGAGGTCGACGGCGTGCCCGCCCTGCGAGAGGATGTTGCCCCCTCCCTCTCGGGGGTCGTTCGCCCAGAACCCGTCGGGCCAGATCTCGTCGCACACCTGCGCGATGGAAAGGACGGGGCGCGGAACGGCGACGCGGAGGAGCGAGACGGTCCGGTGAAAGCGTAGTTTGAAACCGATCATGCACCGCACCCGAGCGGTACGGACGGCATGCCCGATGGAGCGCGCCTCCGCGGTGCTCATTGCGAGCGGCTTCTCGATGAACATGTGCTTCCGCGCCTTCGCCGCGGCGACGGCGAGCGCGGCGTGGCTGTCGTGCCGCGTGCAGATGTACACTGCATCGATGCCCGGATCGCGGATCACCTGCCCGGCGTCGTCGGTATAGCGGTTCACCCCGTATTCCGCAGCGAAACAACGAGCTTTTTCCGGGTCGATGTCCGCACACGCGGCTATGCGGACCCCGCTGGTGACGGAAAGGGCGGCGGCATGTTCGCGGGCCATGGACCCGCAGCCGATGATGCCGATTCGGACGCTCCCGAATTTCACGTTCCCTCCGCCCCGGTGGTGGTTCGGCTGAAGCGCACCGGTTGCCGGCGAGTTGTCACATTGCTTTGCGCCCCACGGAAACGACGGGACCTTTCCTTTTCTCCGGCCGCGATCACTCTCCTTCCCCTTCCCCGCCTTTCCCCGCTTCTCTCTCGAGGAATTCCCGCATGTGCGTGAACTCGCCGCGCAGAGCGGGGTAGAGCGCGCTGTACCTTTCATACAAGCGCTCGTAGAATAGCGATGCCTCTCCCGCCGTTTCCCGGCCCGTCACGAGCACCGTGCGGGCGACGGCCTCTTCCACGGACGCGAAGAACCCGGCGCCTGTGCCCGCGAGCAGCGCGGCCCCGAACGCCGCTCCGTGCGCGGTATTGACGGTGAGGATGTCCACGCCGAGAATGTCCGCCAGGATACGCCTCCACACCGCACTCCGGATGCCGCCGCCTGTGGCGCGGACGGAATCGACGCGAAGGCCGAGAGAACGGACGAGCCCGAGCGCGTCCCGCAATCCGAACCCTACGCCCTCCAGGACGGCGCGCGTGAAATGGGCTTTCCGGTGGCGCAGGGTGAACCCGAAAAAGACGCCGCGCGCCGAGGGGTCCGCGTGCGGCGTACGTTCCCCGCTGAGGTACGGGAGAAAGAGGAGGCCATCACAGCCGGGGGGAGCTTCCGCCGCCTCCGCCGTCAGGATGTCGTACGCATCCGCACCGCGTGCCGACGCGGCGGATTTCTCCGTGTCGCCGAACGTGTCCCGGTACCAGCGCAGGCTTCCGCCCGCCGAGAGCATGACCCCCATGACGTGCCATCCGCCCGGGACGGCGTGGCAGTACGTGTGGATGCGGCCGGCGGCGTCGTAGCGGTACGACGGGAGGGCGGCGAACACCACGCCGGAAGTCCCCAAGGCGAGCGACACGTCGCCTGGGGCGACCACACCCGCGCCGACCGCTTCCGCCGCCTGGTCGCCCGCACCGGCAACGACGGGGATGCCTTCCCGCAATCCCGTCTCCCGAGCCGCCTCCGGCGAGACGGCCGCGGTCACCTGCGGAGACTCGTAGAGTTCAGGGAGCCATGGATAGGGAATCTCGAGCGCCGCGATCATCTCGTCGGACCAGCGCCGCGTTCCGACGTCGAGCAGGGACGTCCCGGAGGCGTCGGAGACATCCCCGTGCATGGCTCCGGTGAGGCGGTAGCGGATGTAGTCTTTCGGGAGGAGGACGTGGGCGGTACGCGCGTAGGCATCGGGTTCGTTCACGCGAAGCCAGAGGAGCTTCGGCGCCGTGAAGTTCGGGAGAACGGGCTTGCCGGTAATGCGCAGGATTCGGTCGGCGCCCACCGCCTCGGTGATGCGGGCGCACTCGCGGAAGGTCCGCTGGTCGTTCCACAGGATACAAGGGCGAACGGGTTCGCCGCGCACATCGAGCGCGACGAGGCCGTGCATCTGGCCGGTCAGCCCCACCGCGGAGACGCGCCGCAGAGAAACGCTTCTCATGCCGTCGAGAGTGCGGAGGGCTTTCCGCACCGCGTCCCACCAGTCCCTCGGGTCCTGCTCCGCCCACAACGGGTGCGGACTCCGCAGGGGATATTCCGCGCCGGCGGATGCGAGGACGCTCCCGTCGTGGGAGACCAAAAGGGCTTTGACGCCGCTGGTCCCGATGTCGATACCGAGGAACGCGGGTTCCATCACTCCCCCCGGCTGACGGCCGACATGGGCTCGCCGCGGATATCCGGCGGCAAGCCGGGGGTTTGAAGCGCTTCCACCGCGAGGCGGTCGCAACGCTCGTTCCCCTCGTCGCCTGCATGGCCGGCGGTCCAGACGATACGGACCCGGTGCCGCTCGAGGAGACGGAGCAGACGGTCCCAGAGATCGGCGTTCAGGGCGGGCTCTTTCTTATTGCGTTTCCACCCGGCGGCCTTCCAACGCATCGCCCAGCCCCTGTTCACCGCATCGGCGAGGTAGCGGGAGTCGGTGAAAAGAGTGACCGCGCACGGTTCCCGCAAGGCTTCGAGAGCTTTGATCGCGGCGTACAGCTCCATCCGGTTGTTCGTCGTGTCCGAAAAGCCGCCCGTGATCACCCGCTCATGGCCGCCGTAACGGAGGATCGCGGCGTACCCGCCGGGTCCGGGGTTTCCGGAACATGCCCCATCCGTGTAGATGATGACGCGCTTCACTTTGTCTCGCCGTGGTTCATCGCGTTCGGGAACGCACCGTACTGCTGCACACGTCGCGTGTGCGGTTCATGCGGGGGATCTCCCTTCACCGTCCCCGCTGCGCACATCGTCCAACGGGGGAAGGAGACGGGGGTTCGCGGACCGCAGGCGGACGAGATAGGCCTCCAGCCAGCCTCGTGCGCGGTCCGGGTGTTCCACGGCGTACAGGACGGACTCGTGGTCGACGGACTGGATGCGGTCCGCTGCGGCCCGCACCGCGTCGATATTGATGCGGATCGCAGTTTCCACCGGCATACGGACGGGGTTGATGTCGATCCCGAAAAAGCCCTCGTAGCCGTGCATGGCGAGAACGTACATCATCGCCTCGAACTGCTCCGGGTGCACGACACCGACGTTCAGGTCCTGGTCGAAATTCCCCGCCGGCTGACTATTGATATGGATGTGTGCGAGCCTCCCTTCGGAGAGGGGCCAGCTGACGGCGTACGGCAAGTCTTCGTAGGACATCAGCATGTGCCCGATCTCCGGGTTCATACAGCAGAGGGCATGCCCTTCACCGAGAAGGCGTTTCTGCTGTTCCCCCTGCAGGCGCGACTCGACGGCACGGCAGAGGAGCATCCCCTCGGCAGTGGTCCCGAAGAGGATACGCCCGCGCGGCTCGTACGGTTTGGGTTCGAAGGCGACGCGCACGCCGGGCACCGCGTCCATCGCCTCCGCGAGCCCGTCCGCGAAGCGTGCGCGGATTTCCGCGAAGTTCATGCCGAAGGGGTTTTCGTACCCGTCGATACCGGGCCAGACCACGGCGAAGTCTGTGTCCAACTCCTTGTTCAGGAGAAACGCCTCAAGCGTCCTCTCCACAGCCGCGCGCCGGACGGCGGGATCCGGGTTCGAGAGCGAACCCCACTCGAACAGCCGATCGTGAAAGAGTTGCGGGATGACCGTGATGAGACGCATCCCGCTCTCGCGGAGAAAGGTTTTCCAGAGCGGGAGATTGTCGTGGTTGATTTCCGTCGGGTAATGCGCCTCGAGGGCGGAGAGGCCATAGGGAACGAGGGACGCGGCGATTTCGAGCCGCTCTTCGATCGACCGAGGCGCCGTATACGGTGCATGAAAGCGGCTCGCCGCCGGGGAGAAATACCAGATCCCGGCGGAGAAACGCGGCTCGAGCCGGAATTCGCGCAGGTGCCGGAGCAATGCTTCCGAAGTCCTGAGGGTCGCCTGTCGTCGAAGGTCGCGGAGAGGCATGGGAGCAGCCCGTTTCTTCGTGAGGGGAAACGTCATGCAAGCCCTGCGGCTGCGGCGAGAAAAAGTACGGAATTTCCCGTCGCCTCGCATCGTTTCCCCGTGCCGCCGCATTCGGTATCTTGCCGCATGGAACGCCCCTTGCCGGTCCACGCGGGGGGCACCCGACCACGACTTCCGTCCGACCATCATGGCGAAACACCCGCCCGCACCGAGAATGCGCGGAACCGATGAGCAACTCCGCGATATCGCAGAAGCGGCTGCCTGCATCGTCGACCGTGCTTGGGGAGAAGCCTCCGCGGGGAACATTTCCGTCCGTCTCCCCACCGTCCCCGTCCCACGGCAGCACGCGAAAAGCGTCCCCTTGCAAGTACCCTTCCCCATGCTGGGGGGAGCGGTGTTCCTCGTCACGGCGACGGGCACGCGTATGCGTGATATCGCTACGGATCCCGCGCGGTACACGCTCGCCCTTCGCGTGTCGAAGAGAGGGGATGCTTACGCAGCCGCTCCGGTCGGCGGAACGGGATACGCGCCGCCGACATCCGAACTCGCGGTGCATCTCGCCGTGCACGCCCACCTTGCCGCCCGCGGCCGCCGGGAACGGGCTGTCGTGCACGCGCACGCCACGGAAGTCATCGCCATCACGCACAACCCCGCCTACTGCGCGGGGAAACAACACGACGACCGGACGGCGATGGGTACGGAAAGCGGCAAGTCAGGATCCTCCATACATCCGATGTCACCGGCAGGCCCGAACCCCCTGACCAACCTCGTGTGGAGCATGCACCCGGAGGCGGCCCTCCTCATCCCGAGGGGGGTCGCGGTCGCTCCCTACGCGCGGACGGGCACACAAGCCTTAGCGGACGCGACGGTGCGGGCGCTCGAGGACACCGCTGTCGTCGTGTGGGAAAAGCACGGGATTCTCGCCGTGGGGGACGACTGCATGCGTGCGTTCGACCTCATCGACGTGGTCGCGAAAGCGCTCCGTGTGTACTTCCT
>JARYLZ010000127.1 GCA_029907355.1 Bacteroidota bacterium
CCGCTTCCACGTCCTCGACGCGCGGGACGCCGCCTTCACCGCGTACGGGATGCATCTGCACGCCGCTGATAAAGGCCGGGGCCGCCGTCTCGAACTGGAACACGTGCGAACCTTCCTCGCAGATCACTTCGTCGCCCGGGTCGGTATGGAGCTTGACGGCGATCTGATTGGACATGGAACCGGACGGCACGAAAAGCCCCGCCTCTTTGCCGAAGAGGGAGGCGACCTTCTCCTGGAGCGCATTGACGGTCGGGTCCTCCCCGTACACGTCGTCCCCCACTCGCGCTCGTGCCATGGCTTCCCGCATTCCCTCGTCGGGCACGGTTACGGTGTCACTGCGAAGATCGAATCGAAAACTCACGGCGAAGCTTTCCGTCTTCCGAATAGCGCGGCGATCAGAACGGCCAGGGAGATGATCGTGCACCCCAAAGCGAACCAGTCCCCGTGTTCGGTGTAGAATGTCCGGTCCGTCCGCAAACACACGTCTTCGGCGATCCATCCTCGAGTGCCGAAAGCGGTCTCGTGGGAAACCCTCCCGTATGCGTCGATGAAGCAGCTGATCCCATTATTGGCACAGCGGGCGACCGGTCGGCGGTTCTCGATGGCGCGGAGCACGGCGTATTGCTTGAGCTGGTACGGACCCGAGGAATGCCCGAACCAGCCGTCATTGGTAATGACGCACAACATGTTCGCACCGCGCCGGACGAATCCCGCGACAAAGGACGGGTACAGCGTCTCGTAACAGATCATCGCCCAGAGCCGTGCGTGGGATGGTCCCTCCAGGGTGAAGACCGTCGTATCGTTCCCGAGTCCCCAGTTGCTGATTCCCACACCCCATGTCAGAGCGTCCTGGAGGAACGGGAACGCGTCGAGGTAAGGGATTCGTTCGCTGATCGGCGTCAAGCGCGATTTATGGTAGATCTGCACGGTGGGATCGGCAGGGAGCACCAGCATGGAAGAATTGAAGGAAAGGTACCGGTATCCGTCCGGCGTCGCTCGGGCGGAACGCGGGGCATCGTGCTCGTACCAGCGGATATCGGGGAAACCGGTCAGGAGCGGGATACCCACGCTGTCCACATGACCTTTCAGCCGTTCCCATTCCGCACGAAAAGAGGGTTGGCGAATGTAGAACGGTATCGCGGTCTCCGGGAGGAGAACGAGGGCGGGTTTCGCCTCCGCGGCGATGGAATCGTACAGACGGAGCAGACCATTCAGTTTTCCCATCGGCGTTTCGCCCGGCGCCCATTTCTCGTACGGGTCGATGTCCGGCTGGGCGATACCGACGCGCAGACGCGACCCTGTCGGCGACTCACGGAGCTGGAACACGCCGTCGATTTCCGGTGCCAGGAACAGCGCGAAAACTCCGATACCCGCCGCGAGAATCCGCCTGCGGTCCTTTTTCCTTCCGCGGAGAAGCGAACGGAACGCGATGAAACACAGCACGTTGACCGTTACGATCCAGAAGGAGGCCCCGAACACGCCGGTGAAACGGATGAACTGGATACGGATGATATCGGAGGTCTGCGTATTCCCGAGCAGGAGCCACGGGAAAGAGAGCTCGGGCAAGTGTGCCGCAAACTCGAACGCCGTCCAGATGAACGGCAGGAGGACGAGCCCCGTGCGCAGGCCGAACCTCTTGCGGAGAACCCAATACGCGAAAACCGGGATGATGAAGAGAAGAGGGTGGACGAGGTTGACCGCGACGCCAGCCGTTTTCAGCCATGGATCGTCGCCCCACCAGCCGCTTATCCACCACACCGTCGCGACGTTGAAGACGAGGAATGCGAGGTACGCGTAGCGGAAAAGGCTACCGGCACTGTCGACGGACTCGATGAGGAACAGCAGGGGGACGAGAGCGATGAACGCCGTGATCCCTGCCGGCATGGGAGGGAAAGCGGCGCCGAGGAGAATCCCGCAAAGGCACGCGTTGATGATCCGGAATCGGCGCAGCCTCCCGTCCGGATCGGGGTTGAGATTACCGCCGCTGGAAAAGGCGTTCATGTCCCCATCCTATCGCTCGCTTCCCGCCCGCCGGTATCTCTCTCGTCCGTTTCACCCGTCCCGGGTCTCTCCCCTTTCCGCACCGACGAGTATTGGCGGAACAGGATAGAACGGACGGCGTCCGCCCCACGCACGACGACCCAGCCGGTCACCAGACCGACTGCCGCTCCCGCGAGGATATCCGAGGGATAATGGACGCCGACGTACACACGCGAATACGCGACGAGGGCGGCATACAAGAAGACCCACCATGCAACCCGCCGGTAGTATGCCGCGACGACGAAGGCTACGGAAAAATTGTTCACGGCGTGGGAAGAGGGGAAAGACTTCCCGCCGCCGCATCCGACGAGGAGACGGACATCCGGCAGGAAAGCGCACGGTCGCGTGCGCCCGACGAGCGGTTTGATGATGCTGCTGCTCAACTGGTCTCCGAGGAGCACGGCCGCCGCGATCAGGCAAATGACGACCACCCCTTTCCGTTTCCCGAAAAACACCAACCCAGCGAGAACGACGGCATAGGGAACGATGAAATTGTCCGTATTCGTGAGGAAAGGGAAGAGCCAGTCCCCCACACCGAACACCAAGGTGCCGTTACAGAAGCGGAACACGGTCGAGTCCGCGGAGTAGAGGAGCGCCCCGGCGCCGTTCACGCTTTCCCGCCTCCTTGCGATTTCCGCTTCCGTGCCGCGCGCGCCGCCAGGATCGCAATGATCGCGAACACCGCCAGGGCGATTCCCACGGCGGCGCTGTATGCCGACAGCCAGCGTTCGATTTCCCTCCAGTTCTCGCCGAGGAATATGCCCGCGGCGACAAGGAGGGAGTTCCACATCGCCGCGCTGAGGAGCGATAACACCAACGTCGGTGCTGGCCGGAGGGCGGACACACCCGCCCCGAAGGCGACAACAGCTCGCGTCCCCGCGAGGAACCGGTTCAGGACGATCACCCCATACCCGTAGCGCCCGAACCATTTCCGAACCTTGTCGACGCGGGAAGCGGTGATGAAAGGGATACGCCCCTCTTTCAGAATGCGGCCGCCGAATCTTCTCCCGATCCCGTACATGCTCAGGAAACCGAGAAGACTGCCTGCCGTGGCCAACGCGACGGTCAAGGAGGCGCTCCCATCGCCCAGCGTCACGAGCGCTCCACCGAAGGCGACGATGACGTCGCTGGGGAGAGGGGGGAAAAGGTTCTCCGCGAACGCGAAGAGGAACACCGCGAAATAGACGTACCGGAGATCGAGCGAAGCGACGGCATTGACGATTACTTCCATGCAGCCTCGTCAAGCGGATGCGATCAATACGACGGCATGGGCGGCGATCCCTTCTCCGCGCCCGATGAAGCCGATACCCTCCGAAGTCGTCGCCTTGATGGAAACCGCCTCCACAGGGATATCCGCCGCCTCGGCGATGCGCCGCGCCATCTCGTGCCGGAAGGAGGCGATTTTCGGTCGATCGAGCACGACGGTCGTGTCGATGTTCTCGATACGCCATCTCTGCTCGGCCAACATGGAACGCACGGTCCTGAGGAGAACGATGCTCGAGATATCGCGGTACGCTTCGTCGTCGTCGGGGAAATGCCGCCCGATATCGCCGAGCGCTGCTGCCCCCAAGAGGGCGTCACAGATGGCGTGTACGAGAACGTCCCCGTCCGAATGGGCGACGCAGCCGAAATCCTCGTCGAGGATGACCCCGCCCAGGACGAGGCGGCGGCCGGCGGCCAGCCGGTGGATATCGAAACCATAGCCGATGCGGAGAGCCATCGAATCACCGGACCTCGAAGGACGAGTACCCGTGTGCTCCCTCTTCCCACTCGACGCGGATGCCCGTCACGACGGCGGACCGCGGACCTTCGCGCAGTCGTTCCAGGAACTGCTCGAGAACGGTGCGGGACCCTTCCGCCACGACTTCGACATCGCCGCTCCAGAGGTTCTTCGCATAACCGCAAATACCCAGCATGGCGGCATGCTTCATCGCGTAATAGCGGAAACCCACCCCTTGGACGAGACCGGAAATCTTGACGCGCATCGTTTCCATGTGTGCCGAACGAAGATAGCGCGGGTGGTGCCTATATCCAATCCCGTCTCGGTTCGGAATGTGCGGGAATGTCGCCCGGCAAGAAGGCTTCCATGTCGTTCGGCCCCGCAGGTCGATTCGCAGACCTTGGAGTGACGACCGCCTGCATGTATCTTGCGCAGAAAAACACGGGACGATGGATCGCAGAAGCTTTCTCCAGGGAACCCTCATTACAGGAGCCGGCATGCTCTTCCGACCTGTGTTCCCGCCACTTTCGGCTTTTCCTCGATCCGAAACCGCGAGGAGCATCGGGGTTCTCGAAACACTGATCGATGCGGCCATGTCCCGGGGTGCCCTGTTTGCGGATGCGCGGGAGATCATCCAGCGTGTTCAGACCATCCAGGTGCAGAAAAGCGCCGTCGCTGCGGCAACGGACGTCGAAACGGGAGGTGTTGCGTTGCGCGTATTCCATCGCGGCCAGTGGGGACACGCCGCCGCATCCTCTTTCCCGCCTCCCGACCCGGAAACCCTCGCAGAGGAAGCCTGCGAGAACGCCGCCTCGGCGGGCCGGATCCGACAGGTCCCTTTCTCGAATGAAAACCGTCTCGCGCACCACGCCCCCCCTTGGGCTACGCCCTGCGAAACGGACCCGATGACCATTTCCCTGGAAGAGAAAGGCGATTTTCTCCGTTCCATTCTTCAACCCGCCGCCACGAGCAACCGCATCGCGTTCTGCGTAGCGAACCTGTTCCAAACGCGGAGAACGGTGCGTTATGCCTCCTCGCTCGGCGGCTCCGTCGTGCAGACGTTCATCTCCACCTGGCCGAATTTCGCCGTGACTACCTTCGACGCGTCTTCGCGACGCATCGATTCGGTCAACGGCCCAACGGAACCGCTCGGTATCGGGTACGAGTACACGAAACGTTTCCCGTTCGAGGATGAAGTCTGGAAGGCCATGGACCTGGTGGACGAGTTGCAGAGCGCGAAACCGGTGACACCGGGCGTCTACGATCTCGTTCTCGACCCGGCCCATTTCCGCCGCATTCTTTTCGAAACCGTCCTCCCCCATCTCGACTCGTGGAGCGTCGCCGGTATCGACGGCCAACAGCCGGGCACGGTCCTCTTCCCCCTCGCATCGGTCGGGTCACGCATTCTCCCCTCTCCCCACGCTACCCTCCGATACGACTCGAGGATGCCGGAAGGGCTCGCCACCTTCGGGTGGGACGATGCAGGGAGACCCGCAGACACCGGCGTCATCGTGCGGGAAGGCGTGTTCACGGCACCGGTCGGCTCGGACGAATTGTTCTCCTTCTCCCCTGCTTTCCGCGGCTCGATCAGCCGGGCCCCCGGATGGCAAACCCCGCCGCGTTTCACGATGCCGAACATTCTCTTCGAACCGGAGAGTGGGGAAACCCGTCTCGACGACCTGGTGTCGTCCGTGAAAAAGGGATTGCTCCTCGAAGGGCGACCCTTCATCGAGCGGAGTATCAATCGGAAATGGTTCCGCGTCACAGTCCCCTACTGCCGCCTCATCGAGGGGGGAAAACGGACCCGGATGGTGCGGGATATCGCTTACGAAACGGCCGTCACGGACTTCTGGAAAGCGCTTGCACGCGTCGGGGGGCGCGCATCGC
>JARYLZ010000128.1 GCA_029907355.1 Bacteroidota bacterium
GCCGCCGTTCCATGGGGACCTGCCCAAGCTGAGCTTTCGCGACGAGGAGGAGATCGTCGATGATGCGGGAGAGGCGGAGGATCTCCTCGAGCAGGCTCGCGAGAATTTCCTGGTATTCCTCGGTCTTTTTCCTGCTTCGCAGGGCGAGCTCCACCTCGCCGCGCATGATCGTTAAAGGCGTGCGCAGCTCGTGCGAGGCATTCACCGAAAAGTGTTGGATCTGCTCGTAGGCTTCGCGCATCTTTTCCACCGACCGACGAATCGACGCCGTCTTCCTCTGGAATT
The DNA here is from genome assembly GCA_029907355.1 of Bacteroidota bacterium. Taxonomy (GTDB): domain Bacteria; phylum Bacteroidota; class Ignavibacteria; order SZUA-365; family SZUA-365; genus JARYLZ01. The sequence goes on from JARYLZ010000128.1 coordinate 286, forward strand.
CCTCCTCGAGGAGGGGCGTCGGCAGAGGAGGCGATTCCGTCGTGCGCGGCGTGATCTCGTAGCGGCTCCTGTGCAACTGGTCCGAGATGATCCACCCGACCAGGTAGGAGAAGAACGCGCTCACGGGAACGAAAATCAGTGCGATCCCGAAGTAAGTCGTCCGGAAACGCTCCATGATCTCCGGCGTGAGAAGGTTCAGCGAGGCGAAATGGAAATTGAAAATCGTGACGATCAGGCTGGAGATGAAAACCACCACGGCGAAAATGGTGGTTCCGTAAATCAGCGCGAGGCGCCGTTTGATGCCGACGATCATTCGACCGGCTCCCGGAGGACGTAGCCGACGCCGCGGACGGTATGGATCAGTTTCGGGTCGAAGCCTTCGTCGACTTTTTTCCGCAACCGTGTCATGTACACGTCGAGAACATTCGTCTCGCTGTCGAACGTGATGTCCCATATGTGCTCGATGATGGCGGACCGGGTGAGTACGGCGTTCTTGTTCCGCAGGAGGTACTCGAGCAGTTTGAATTCCTTCGCGGTGAGATCGATCGTGACATCGCGGCGTCGCACGGTGTGTTGGATGAGATCCAGCACGAGATCCCCCGCCGTGAGGGTGTTCGTCGGTTTATCCATCTGGGAACGGCGGACGAGGGAGCGGACACGGGCGATGCACTCGGCGAGGGCGAACGGTTTCGTCAGATAGTCGTCGGCCCCGGCGTTCAGTCCCTCGACCTTGTCTTCCAGCTGACCTTTGGCGGTCAGGATGAGCACGGGTGTCGATTTCTCCTTCCGGAGCTCGGCGAGCACCTGTAAACCGCTCTTCTTCGGCAGCATCAAGTCGAGCACGATCGCGTCGTACTCTTCCGTGAGAGCCAGGAACAAACCTTCCTCCCCGTCATGAGCCGTGTCGACGGTGAAGAGTTCCTCTTCGAAGCCCTTGCGGAGGAAGGAACTCACTTTCTGTTCGTCTTCGATGATGAGGATTTTCATGGGCAGGCTCCGTTTACACCTGCGTTTCGAGCGGGTCGATCTTGATTTCGCGGACGGGTTTTCCGAAGAGGACCAGCATGGTAGCGATGCCGCGGTAAGTGATCGTGATGCCGTTGGGGGTGATCACCGACAACGTGCAGGGTTTCACGTCTCCGACGCCGGGGTATTCCGTCAGCGTGGCGAGATCCGAGAGCGGCACGTCTTCCCATGCGCGCGTCCCGATCACGGCTTCGAATGCCGGGTTGGCGTTGCGGATGCACCCGGTGACTGCGTCGAGATGCACGACGGGGAACGGGACGTACTTGATCATGAAACGGTATTGCTTGGAGAGGCGGAAATGCGCCGTGCCGTCCACCGCTTCATCGCTTAGTGTTTCCTCCTCCCGCGGGTACGGGCTACCCTCCCTCTCCACCGTTGTGCAAGTGCCGCTTACGCGCTGATTTCCCGCGAATTCGGACCGGTCCTCGCCGCTTTGGGGCGGCGGGGCCTCGGTGGGCGTTCGGTGCGCTGTTCCGTCGCTACCGCCGCTCCGCACGTATTCGAGAGAAAGGGCTAGGGAACCGGCCAATCCGGTGAGAAATTTTTTCAAGCGCGGGATCGCCTGGGATGTCGGTGTGACGAGAAGGATCGAGGCGATGTTCAGCCTCGAGACGGTGACCGGGATGGTGATCGCCGTCACGTGGGCGTTATTCACGGTGTAATGCAGGACCGATCCCTGGGAGGAAGAACCCTGCGGCTTCGTGGTAAACCAGCGGAGCGCTTCTGCTGTCCAGGGGACCGGATCGTCGGACCATGGGACCGATGGGTCGAGATCGCGGAGGCCGGCGCGGTAAGACAAACCTTCCTTGAGGTATATGCTCAGTTCGAGAGCGCCGATTTTCCTCCGGAGATCTCCGAAAGCAGAGCGAATAATGTCCTCTTCTGTCACAGCACCGTGGAAGAGCGCCTCATGGCAGCGGTTCCGGAGCGTGAGCTCGAGGTGAAGCCACCTCAAATCCTCGACGATCGCGTTGACCTCGGAGACGAGTTGATCGAAGGAAAACTGCGCCGAGAGCGGTGCGGACGTCGAATCCATCTCCACGTCGTACTGAATGTCCCGTTTTGAACAATATACACCGGTTCGTATTTTTTTTGCGAACGGTCATTTTCTATGTGAGGCCACCATATCGTGTCGATGGTGACCGAACCTGTCCCGTCTCACATGATTATGAGGGTGAGGAGCGTACCTTTTCCATCAGTGGAGTAATGACGATGAGCGCAATCCGTCCGGTCGAATTGTACCGTCTCCCCTGGTCCCTTACCGACAACGCCATCTCTTGGCTCGAACCCACGAGCGCCTGCAACCTCGCCTGCGAAGGGTGCTACCGCGAGAACAGGAAATTCTCGCATAAACCGCTCGACGTCGTGGCACGCGAGCTCGACGTCTTCGCCCGTCTTCGGCGCGCGGACTCGATTTCCATCGCAGGCGGCGAACCGCTCGCGCACCCCGATATCGTCGCGATCGTTCGTATGGTGAAGGAACGCGGTTGGAAAGCCGTCATCAATTCCAACGGAGCTCTCCTGACCCCGGAACTCCTTCGCGAGCTCGCCGCGGCCGGGGTGGACGGTTTTACATTCCACGTCGACAGCAAGCAGAATCGGCCGGGCTGGAAAGACGCCGACGAAGAAAAGCTCAATGCCTTGCGTCTGAGACTGGCGGAGATGCTTGCCGCCGAGGGGAACATCACCTGCTCGTTCAACGCCACCGTGTACCCCGACACCCTCAAGGATATCCCCCTCATCCTTCGGTGGGCGCAGGAACATATCGACATCGTCCACGTGGTCGTCTTCATTCTCTATCGGAACGCCCGCCTGGCCTCGGGTTTCCATTACTATGTCGGGGCGCAACGGGTGGAACTCGACGGCATCGCTTACGGCCGGCCCGATGACCCCGTCGAACGGTTTCTCCACGCTTCCGACGCGCTCGAAGCGGCGCGCACAGGGGGCGAGGAGATAACCCCCTGTGCCTATCTCGGCGGGACCGAGCAGCCGGACTCAACCAAGTGGCTGCTCTCACTGCGGGTCGGGACGAGAGACCGCATTTTCGGCTATACCGGTCCGAAATTCATGGAACTGGTGCAGGTCGGGTACCACTTTCTCCACGGGAAATACCTCGCCTATGCCAGCCCGAAGACCCAGCGCCGCGGCAGGGTGGTCTTTCTCGCCGCCCCGATCGACCGCCGAGTTCGCCGCATCTGCGGGCAGCTCTTGCGCCACTGGGTGAAATCCCCTGCGTCGTTCTTCCGGCGCGTGCATTTCCAGTCGATCATGATCATCCAGCCCGCCGATGTGGACGATGCGGGGCGGATCAACATGTGCGACGGATGTCCCGATATCACGGTATGGGAAGACCGGCTCGTGTGGTCTTGTCGGCTCGAGGAGCAATACCGCTGGGGCGTCAACATGCACCTCGTCCGGAAGGAGACCGCACCCGAGGATGTCCGGTTGTCCTGACGACATTCCTATCCGCAAGCGGCGAGAACGAGCACGTTCCAATCCATCGCCCGGCGCTGGTATCGGAAGTAGACGAGTTGTTCTTTGCGCGCGTACGCGAGGAACGCGCGCGCATCCGGTTCCCCGGCATGGGCGAGGGCGTACTCCCGCACCGCCTTCCACTGGAGACTCATGTACGCGTCCCATTCTTCGCTCGTGCTGCGGCGGCACCAGAGCAGGTCGTAACCACACGAGGCGATGCACCGGATCATGCGGGACGAGGTGAGGAAGTCCCAGCCGCGGCGGAGGATGTAGGAGCGGTATCCGACCGGGACGGGCGGATCGAGAGTCGCTTCGCCTACGATGAGAATGCCGTCCTTGCGGAGAGCGGGCCGAAGGGTGTTCAAGGCGGCCTCGAAGCCGCCGTACACCGGGGTTGTGCCGAGGCAGAGGATGACATCGAACGCTTCCACCCGTGCGTCCTCCGGTCCGGCGCGCCGCTCGTGGATGGTGAGGCGGTCCGTAGCGCCGATGCGCGCGAAGAGGTCGCGAGCCGCAGTGTTCCAACGGGGCCATGGTTCGATGAGTGTGCAGTGCGCTCCGAACTCCCGAGCGAAGACCGCCGCAGCATACCCTTTGCCGCTTCCGATGTCGAGGAGGGCGGGGGAAGGGGTGCAGAGGAACGCCCGTCCGATCTCGGAAAGCGTCCTCTCCGTCAGGGGGTTCATGATTTCATGTTGGGAATACGCGATGTCGTAATATGCCGTCGACTGCATGGCGACTCTCTCCATCGGTGTATTGACCGGAACGGGAGAATACGGCGACGGACGACGCGATGCCAGACCGCCACGCCGCCGTGTTGTTTTTCCATGAGCGAAAAAGCACTTTCCCGGGTGAACAGCGCGTGCACGGCGGCTCGGGAAAGAGAAAGGACACCATTGACGGTGGTTGTAAACGGTACCGGACCATGGAAAAAACAGCGAGGGGTGAGCCCCCATCCCGTGTGGGGTGCCCCTCAAATGGGCACCACGGCTTTCCCGCGCGAAGCGACGCGTCGAGATGAATGCGGGAGGGAAACGTGATGGGCATACGGCCATGGGTCAAAATCTCTGAGGTATCCCGAATCGCAAACAAATGGTGGACATATCGGTGCGATCGGGTCCGCTTGCCCGACGGTTCCGAGAGCGAATACCATTCCATCGAAACGCCGGGGTCGGTCATGATCGTTCCCGTCGACGGCGAGGGACGTTTCCTCATGGTTCGCCAGTACCGTTACCTGAATGGGCGCGAGAGTCTCGAGTTCCCCGGAGGCGGGATCGTCGCTGGTCTTACGGTGGAAGAATCGGCGGTGCGGGAACTCGTCGAGGAGGCAGGCTGCGTCGCAGACGACATGCGGGTGCTCGGTACGCACAACCCGTGGAACGGGGTGACGGGCGAGTTGTGCACCGTCTTTCTCGCACGCGGTCTCCATCCCGCATGCGGCGTCGGGGACCCGGGGGAGGAGTGCGTCGTAGAAAGCATA
>JARYLZ010000129.1 GCA_029907355.1 Bacteroidota bacterium
GATCGTCCCGGAGATGATGAAACGCTTTTCGTATAAGAGCGTCATGCAAGTCCCGCGCCTCGAGAAGATCAGCATCAACATCGGGGTCGGGGACGCCGTGCAGGACCCGAAACTCCTGGAGTATGCGGCGATAGACCTCGAGCAGATCGTCGGTCAGAAGCCGGTGATCACGCGTGCGAAGAAGAGCATCTCCAATTTCAAGCTCCGCGAGGGGATGCAGATCGGCGTGCGCGTCACCCTGCGGCGCGCCCGGATGTACGAGTTTCTCGACCGATTCATCAGCACGGCGATCCCCCGCATCCGCGATTTCCGCGGCGTCTCGGACAAGTCGTTCGACGGGCGGGGGAATTTCACGTTCGGGGTAAAGGAACAGATCATTTTCCCCGAAATCGATGTCGACAAGATCAACCGCATTTTCGGGATGGACGTGACCATCGTCACGACCGCTCGGACCGATGAGGAAGCCATGGCCCTCCTCCAGGGGTTCGGCCTCCCGTTCCGCAAGAAGGAAGTCGCCTAACCGTTCCCATCCCCATTAGAACACAGCGAAGGAAGAACGCCCCGTGGCACGATTAGCACTCCGCGTCAAGCAGAAGAGGAAACAGAAATTCGCCGTCCGCCAATACACGCGGTGCAGCCGCTGCGGCCGCCCGCGCGGTTACTACCGGAAATTCGGCATCTGCCGCATCTGTTTCCGGGAACTCGCTCTGCAGGGGCTGATCCCCGGAGTGCGCAAGGCCAGCTGGTAACATCCCATTACGGAAAACGAAAGACCGTCATGACCGATCCGATCGCCGATTACTTGACCCGCATACGCAACGCCATTCGCGCGAAGCACAAATCCGTCGATATTCCGCTCTCGAAAATGAAACGGGCCATCACCCATATCCTCTACGAGCAGGGGTACATCGCCGGGTATTCCATCGTCGAGAACACGGTTCAGGGGACGTTGCGGATCTACCTGAAGTACGACAGGGATCGCCCCGTCATCACCGGTCTCGAGCGGATCAGCCGACCCGGCCTGCGGAAGTACGCGGGGGTGAAAGAGGTCCCGCGCACGTTGAACGGTCTCGGCTTGACCATCGTTTCAACGCCGAAAGGCATCATGACGGATGCGCGCGCCCGCGCCGAGAACGTCGGCGGAGAAGTGCTGTGCCGCATCTGGTGATATGGTTCGGAGAGTTCTCAGCGTGAAGGAGCATCGGCAGTGTCACGAATAGGAAAAACCCCCGTCGTCATTCCCCCCGGGGTGACGGTTACGCGTTCGGACTCCCTCCTCACGGTCAAAGGACCGAAGGGGGAGCTGTCCATGACCATCCACCCCGATATCGACGTGCATATCGGGGACGGCGAGGTGAGCGTTTCCCGCCCGAGCGACATCAAGGAGCATCGCGCGCTGCACGGGATGACGCGCGCCCGCATTCAGAACATGGTCACGGGTGTGACCGCCGGCTACTCGAGAAACCTCGAGCTCGTCGGCGTCGGGTACCGCGCCGAGGTCAAGGATGGGAAACTGTTCCTCGTCGTGGGCTACTCGCACCAAATCGTCCTGTTCCCGCCGGCGGGGATCACGATCAAAGCCAACTCGCCGATCAGTATCAGCGTGGAGGGTATCGATAAACAACTCGTCGGGCACGTTGCGGCGAAGATCCGTTCGTTCCGTCCGCCGGAACCGTACAAGGGCAAGGGCATCAAGTACGAGAACGAGAAAATCCGCCGCAAGGCCGGCAAGACGGCGAAGACATAACGCCGGGGAATTCCTGAGGACATCGGTCATGATCAGAAAACCCATCAAGAAACGTATTTCCGGCCGCGACAGGCGTCGGATCCGCATTCGCAAGAAGGTGTTCGGTACGCCGGAACGCCCGCGCCTCTCCGTGTACCGCAGTCTGAAACACATCTACGCGCAGCTCGTGGACGATACGAACGGCAAGTCGCTCGGCATGGTGTCGACTCGTTCAGCGGCGATCCGGGAACGCTTGAAAGACGTTCCGGGCAAAGTCGGCGCGGCGCGCATCATCGGCGAAGAAATCGCGAGGCTCGCACGGGAGAAAAACATCCACCGGGTCGTCTTCGATCGCGGGGGATACCTTTACCATGGGCGCGTCAAGGCTGTGGCCGAGGGTGCCCGCGAAGGCGGACTGGAATTCTGATGACGACGGGTAACAACAATTCGAGGAGTGGGCGTTGAACAAAGTCAGAGCGAGCGAACTGGAACTCAAGGAAAAGCTCGTCCAGATCAAGCGCGTCGCAAAGGTCGTCAAGGGCGGGCGCCGGTTCAGTTTCAATGCGATCGTGGTCGTCGGCGACGGCAACGGTCACGTCGGGGTCGGCCTCGGCAAAGCGAACGAGGTGACCGATGCGATTTCGAAAGGCGTCGAGGACGCGCGCAAGAACGTGGTCCGCGTTCCCGTCGTGCACGGCACGATCCCGCACCCCGTGACCGGCAAATACGGTGCAGGGCTCGTGATCCTCAAGCCGGCGTCTCCGGGGACGGGGTTGATCGCGGGCGGGGGCGTCCGGGCGGTGCTCGAGAGCGCGGGGATCCAGGATGTCCTGACGAAGTCGCTGGGGAGCGCCAACCCGCACAATGTCGTGAAGGCCACGCTCCACGCTCTCCTCTCGCTCGTCGATGCCCGGACCATGGCGGAGAAACGCGGGCTCTCGCCCCGGGAAGTGTTCGAACAGAAGAAGAACGCCTGAGGAGGGGACATGGGGAAGCTGAAAATCACGCAGGTGCGGAGCATCATCGGCCGGATGGAATCGCAGAAACGGACGATCAAGGCTCTCGGGCTCGGCCGACCGAACCGGACCGTGATCCACGAGGACACGCCGCAGATTCGCGGAATGGTCGAAGTCGTCCGCCATCTCGTCGTTATGGAAGAGATCGCAGAGTGACACCGTGGAGGAGAACGCATACGTCATGAACCATCTCGGAAACCTCTCTCCCGCGGAGGGTTCGCGGAAGAAGAAGAAACGCGTCGGTCGCGGCCAGGGCAGCGGCCGCGGCGGGACGTCCACCCGCGGCCACAAGGGGGCGCAGTCCCGCTCGGGCTCCAAGCGCAAACTCGGTTTCGAGGGCGGCCAGATGCCGCTCCACCGCCGCGTGCCCAAGTTCGGGTTCACGAACGTCCACCGGAAAGAATACGCGCCGGTGAATGTCGCACGCCTCGAGCAACTCGCCGTCGCCGGCGCGCTCGCGGACGGGGTCGTCACCCCCGACATTCTCGCCGCCCGCGGGGTCGTCGCGGGCAGGAAAGTACGCGTGAAGATTCTCGGCACCGGCGAGCTCAACGTGCCTCTCACGGTGTCCGCCCATGCATTCAGCGCCGCTGCGAAGCGGAAGATCGAGGCGGCCGGTGGTACCGCCACCGTCCTCAACGTGTAGCCTGTAGGATCGCCATGGCTGGTTTCGCGGAAAGTTTCCGGAACATGTTCAAAATACAGGAACTGCGACAGCGGATCCTGTTCACGATCGGCATTTTGATCATCGTCCGCCTCGGGGCCCATGTGACGTTGCCGGGCGTCAACGCGACGCTCCTCTCGTCGCTCCTCGCTTCCCAGAAGGGGCAGGGCGGGCTGTTCGGCATGTTCGATTTGTTCGTCGGTGGCGCCTTCAAGAACGCGGCGATCTTCTCCCTCGGCATCATGCCTTACATCACGGCGTCCATCATCCTCCAGCTCCTCGGCGCCGTGGTCCCCTACTTCCAGAAATTGCAGAAGGAAGGCGGCGAGGAGGGACGGAAGAAAATCACCCAGTATACGCGCTACGGCACGATCGTCATCGCCGCCCTCCAGGGATGGGGGGTAAGCGTGCGCCTGCAGAATCTCACGCTTCCGAGCAACGGCGCACCGATCGTCCCGCCCGAGGTGCAGGGGCTGTTCTTCGCGATCTCGACCATGCTCATCATCGCCTCCGCAACGATTTTCCTGATGTGGCTCGGCGAACAGATCACCGACCGAGGCATCGGGAACGGCATTTCGCTCATCATCTTCGTCGGCATCGTCGCGCGGTTTCCCCACGCCCTCATCGCCGAGTTGACGCGCGGCGAAAACCTGATCATCGAGGTCGTCGTCATCACCGCGATGGTGTTCATCACCGCGGGCGTGATCATGGTGACGCAGGGCACACGCCGCATCCCGGTCCAGTACGCGAAGCGAGTCGTCGGGCGGAAAGTGTACGGGGGGGTGACCCAGTACATCCCGATGCGCGTGAACACGGCGGGCGTCATGCCGATCATTTTCGCCCAGTCGATCATGTTCATTCCCGAGACGATCACGATGTTCTTCCCGGAGAGCGAGTTCATGCAGACACTCGCGATTTACTTCCGGATGGACTCGTTCCTCTACATCATCATGTACGCCCTGCTGATCATCTTCTTCACCTATTTCTACACGGCGATTTCCTTCAACCCGCAGGATGTCAGCGACACGATGAAAAAGCAGGGCGGTTTCATCCCGGGAATACGCCCCGGCGCCCACACGCGGGAGTACATCGAGAACATCTTGACGAAGATCACCCTGCCGGGCTCAATCTTCCTCGCTATCATCGCCGTGTTACCCTCGTTCTTCATCCGCATGAACATCGCGCCGGAGTTCGCGCACTTCTTCGGCGGCACGAGCCTCCTCATCGTCGTCGGCGTTGCGCTCGACACGCTGCAGCAGATCGAGTCCCACCTGCTCATGCGGCACTACGACGGCTTCATGAAAAGCGGGAAAATCCGCGGACGCATCGGGAGGGGTTGAGGGGACGACCGCGATGATCACCCGCAAGAGCCCGCAAGAGATCGAACGGATGCGAGAGAGCTGCCTCATCGTGTCCGAGGTGCACCGGCTGCTCGCGCCGCACTGCCGCCCCGGCATCGCGCTCTCCGAACTCGACCGCATGGCGGAGGAGTACATCCGTTCCCGCGGCGGGATCCCCGCCTTCAAGGGCTACCCCGCACATGACCGTTCGGTCCCACCGTTCCCCAGCACGCTGTGCGTTTCCATCGACGACGAGGTCGTGCACGGCATCCCGGACGGGCGGGTGATCCGAGAGGGGGAAATCATTTCGATCGACGTCGGAGTCGAGAAGAACGGTTACTACGGCGACGGCGCCATGACGATCATGGTCGGCGAGGTCGATGCGGTGAAACGGCGCCTGGTCGAAGTGACGCGGGAAGCTCTCTATCGCGGTCTCGAAGCGGCGGGGCCGGGCAACCACCTCGGCGATCTCT
>JARYLZ010000012.1 GCA_029907355.1 Bacteroidota bacterium
TGACGTCCTCGTTGGGTTCGAACCCGTCCATTTCCGATAGGAGCTGGTTGAGAGTCTGCTCCATCTCACTGGCTCCCCCGCCGTAAAATCCCTGGATACCGCCACGTCTGCGACCGATGGAGTCGATTTCGTCAACGAAAATGATGCACGGCGCGTTTTTCTTGGCGGTCGTGAACAAATCCCGAACCCGGCTCGCACCGACACCGACCAGCATTTCGAGGAACGCCGAACCGGATACGTGAAAGAACGGGACGTCCGCTTCGCCCGCCACAGCCCTCGCGAGGAGGGTTTTCCCCGTTCCCGGCGGACCGACGAGGAGCACGCCTTTGGGTGTCGTCCCGCCGAGTTTCTTGAAGTCCTGTGGTCGTTTCAGGAAATGGATGATCTCAAAAAGGGCCTCCTTCTGCTCTTTCGACCCGGCGACGTCTGCGAAAGTGGTCTTGACGCGTTCCTTGCTGTACAACTGGGCATTGATCTTCCCCATCGAGAGCAACCCGCCGCCCTGTCCGCGCATGCGTGCGGTCAGGAACCAGAAAAGCCCCACCATGAGAAGGATCGGGAGGACGAAATACACGATGGTGTTCCAGAACACCGAACTGTCCTGGAGCCCGACGATGGTCACACCCCGATCCTCGAGAAGTTTCATGAGGTCGTTGTCCGGCACAGTCGTTGGGATGATGACCTTGTACTGTGGCGGCACGGCAGGGCCCGTTCCTTCCGCTTTCCCGGTCGCGGAAAGGGTGTTCGCCTCGATCTCCACCTTGGCGATCTTCCCTTCCGCCACCATCTTTTTGAATGTGCTGTAGGGGATGGTTTGCCCTTGCTTGCCCATGTTGAGGAAGAACTCGACGGCAACGAGAACGAGCAGGGCGATGAGGAACCAGCGCATCATCGGCGCCGAGCGGAGGAAATTCTGCGGGCGCTGGTTGCGCGGGTCGTTCGGGCGGTTTTGGTCCATGGGTTTCGTTATGGCCTTTCAAATGATTCGGGAACACTGCCTGGCCGGGCAGGAAGGAGATTTGCCCTCTTCCCTCCACTCGCACTGCGGCGTTCGTTTTTCCATGCTACGGAATGAGTAACCATAGAGTCTGGTCATGCGACGGTTGTGCCCTCTTCGAGAAAAACATTCGCCGAATGAAGAAAGTTCTCTCGCATTCTCCTGCACCAGCGGCGCGCCCCATTTTCGCCGTAATCAGTCTGATGGCGGAGGGGAGACGAGGCGGTTGCGTGATTCGGCGGATTGTCATGCCGCCCTCAGGATTTCTTTCGGAAACGTATCGAGAGGGGGACTCCGGAGAAGCCGAAGGAATCCCTCAGTGCGCGTTCGACAAAGCGGCGGTAACTCTCGGGAATGTGTTTCGGTTCGTTCGTGAAGAAAACGAAGACCGGCGGGGCTTCTCGGGCCTGTGTGGCATAGAAGATATTGACGTCACGGCCTGTCGGGGTGGAGGGCGGGGGTGTGTTCCGGAGAATCTCCAGTATCCGCTCGTTCAATGTCGCTGTGGGGATGCGCTTGCGGCGTTCGTCGTACACGGAGATGCAGAGATCGAGCGTTTTCGGGATGCGCTGGCGTGTCACGGCGGAGAGGGTGACGATAGGGATGAAATCGTAGGTCGGGAGACGTTCCGTGATGACACGCTCGACGTGGCGTGCCGTGCGATCGTCCTTCTCGATTAAGTCCCACTTGTTCACGCCGATGACGACACCGCAGGATCGGTCGACGGCCTGGCTGACGACGTCGATGTCCTGGTGGGTAAGCCCCTGGGTCGCATCGATGAGGCAGAGGGCGACATCGCATTGTTCGAGGCTTTTCACCGTCCGGATCGTCGAGAAAAACTCTACCGATTCCTTGACCTTGCTGCGCCTCCTCAGTCCCGCCGTATCGATGAGCGTGATGTCGCGCCCGCCGTGGGTAAGGTACGAGTCGAGGGCGTCGCGCGTCGTACCGGGTATTTCGGTCACGATGGAGCGTTCGGTGCCGAGCATGGCATTGACCACCGACGATTTCCCTACGTTGGGTCTTCCGACGACCGCGAGCCGGATGCGTTCGGAAGGCTCCTCCGCCTCCATGGGCGGGAATCCTTTCGCGATGCGGTCGAGGAGGTCGCCGCTGCGCCTGCCCGAGAGGGCGGAGACGGGGAAAGGCTCGCCGAGGCCGAGTTCGTGGAACTGTGCCGTCTCGATCTCGTGGCGTTCGGAATCGATCTTGTTCACCGCCAGCACCACCGGACGTCCGCTTCGCCTGAGCATGCGCGCGATTTCGCGGTCCATCGGGTGGACACCTTCCCTCCCGTCCACGAGGAAGAGGACGACAGACGCTTCCTCGATGGAAACGGCCACCTGCTCGCGGACCGCCTTTTCGAATACATCCTCCGAATCGGGCACGTATCCCCCGGTGTCGATGAGGATGAACGCCCGGCCCCCCCAGTCCGTTTCCGCGTAATGCCGGTCTCGTGTTACACCGGGTGTGTCGTGGACAATGGCCCGCCGCACCCCGATGATGCGATTGAACAGCGTCGATTTCCCGACATTCGGTCTCCCGACGATTGCGACGAGTGGTTTCGACATAGGACCAGATACCGTGCCGTCTCTCCGTGTAATATAGGGAAAAACCCTCCGGCGGCGGAATGAGATCCTGGACGGGACGGGATTTCATGGTTCGAGAATCGCACCCCGGTGTCCGATTCTCCCGAAGCCGGCCGACCGGCATGTCGTACGAGGAACTGTCCGTCTCACCTCACGGGGAAGGGGATTTGCACCCGCTTTCCGGTGCCCACCGGTTCGGTTGCGGCACTTCCTGACCGTTATCCCGCATGCCCCAGCGAATACCCAACACCCCGGCTCATTCCTTCAGCCAGCGGAGGACTTCCGCCATTCGCGGTCGCTTGCCGGTCAGGAGGATGCCGATGGCGAAAATCTTCGCGGCTGCCCATACCATGCCCGCGATGCTGACCACGAAAACGCCGAGCGTGGCGACGATCTCCCAGAGAGGCGGCGTCATCCCCGGAAGACGCAGGAGCATTATCGGGGTTGTCAGGAAGGGGATGAAACTGAGTACCACGAGGATGCTGCTCTGGGGGTTCCTGACGGCGATCATGGAAAGGGCGAGGGGAAGTGCGAGGAACAGCGTGAGATACCCTGTGATTTGCTGCGCCTCCTGTTCCGTCGAGGAGAGACAGCCGAGGGCCACGAAGAGGGCGGCGTAGAAAAGGAAACCGAGCACGAAATAGACGGCCATCAACCAGATGTTCTCGAGCGGTAACCCCGTCACCCCGGTTGCCACGACGAGCACCACGCCGATGAGGGCGAAGAACCCGACCTGCACGAATCCGAGCAAGCTCAACCCCATGATCTTCCCGAACATCAGGTCCAGCGGCGAGCACGAGGAGACGAGGATCTCCACGATGCGGTTGCTCTTTTCCTCGACCATGCTTCGCACGAGCATTCCCCCTGAACCGAGCACCATCATCATCAGGATGATGAGGAGGACGTACGACATCCCGAACGACTCGAGGAACCCGGATTCCTTCTCACCCTCTTCGCTCACCCGGATGGTGCGCATCGCGGTGCGTCGGTTGAGCTCGCGTACTTTCATGGGGTCGAGTCCCGCCTGTGTGAGCTTCCTCGCGGCGACGAGGTCGGAAATCGTTCGCTCCATGAGGACGATCGCGTCGATATCCGCCGTGTTTTTCGCACGGTACTCGACGGAGAGCGAGTCGAATACGGCGGGCGGCACAATGATCGCGGCTTCCACGGATTCCGACAAGAGATCGGGTTCGATGCGTTCCGCTGCCTCTGCCGGCGTGAGACTCCGTGGGATTCTTCGTATTTCATACCTCGGCGAGCCGTCCGGGAGGGTGAATTCCCTCGCGAACGCGCTCTCGATGCTATCGGCAAGCACTCCCGTCCCGTCGTAGAGGGCGATGACGCCCCTCTCTTTCTTTGCCATGGTATCGTTGAGGAGATAGGGGGCGAGAATGAACACCGCCATGATGACGGGCGTGAGGAACAAACCGATCAGGAAGCTCTTCGTCTTCACGCGTTCGACGAACTCCCAGCGCGCAACCCGGAATGCCTTCGCCGTGATTTTCATCCCGACCGTTCCTCCTTCGGCATCGCTTCCCGCTCCGCCGTCAGCTTCCTCTTCACTGTAAAGAACCGGAAGATCGTCCAGAACCATGCCGCGATCAGCGCCGCGCCAATAAGCGGTTCGGGCATGGGTTCGCGGAGCGATTTGACCCCCAGCGTGAGAACGAGCAGCAAGCCCAGGAGAATGGAGAGGAACAGCTTTTTCAGCCGGGGGTCCGATGATACCGCTTGCCGCTTTGTCGGGATGGGGGGGGGAGGCGCTCCCACCGCAGTGGAGGGTGCACCGACCGTGTCGATGAATACCGTTTCGAGGGACGGGTCGATGCAGGCGTACGAGTGGATGCGCAGGGAGCGCACGGCAGCGTGGAGTATCGGGTCGGGATCGGTCTCCCGCGCGAGGATCAACTCCGCGAAATTGTTGTCGACACGTGCTTTCTCCACGCCCGGCAGCGTCCGGAGGAAATCGCCGTTGCCCGTGAACGAGATGTGGATCGCGTTTTTCCCGAAGCGTCGCTTGATGGAAGCCGGGGAGCCGGAGAGCACGACTTTCCCTCGGTCTATGAGCACGAGATCGTCGCACAGCCGCTCGGCGTGTTCCATCTGGTGTGTGGAGAAAATCACGGTGCGGTTCTGCCCGCGAAACGAGTCGATCGCGTCACGCACGAGGGCTTGGTTGACGGGATCGAGTCCGGCGAAGACTTCGTCGAGGACGATGAGCCGAGGCTGGTGGAGGATGGCGATCAGGAATTGGACCTTCTGCTGGTTCCCCTTGGAAAGCTCTTCCACCTTCCTGTTGAGAGCCTCTCTCAGCCCGAACCGCTTGAGCCACGGGATTGCGGCGGCGAGAGCGGACCTGCGGTCCATGCCGCGCAACGATGCGAAATAGGCGATGACATTCCCCAACGTGCTCTTCCGGTACAGCCCGCGTTCCTCCGGGACGTACCCGACGATGTCACGGACATCGGCCCCAGGCCGGTGCCCGTCGATCTCGATCGATCCCTCGTCCGGCCGAACGATATCCAGGATCATGCGAATCGTCGTCGTCTTTCCCGCGCCGTTCGGACCGATCAACCCGAACACCTGGCCGGGTGAAACGGCAAAGGACACGTCGTCGACCGCACGGATGTTCCCGTACGTTTTCCGGAGGTGCGAGACCTTAACCATCGTTGTTTCGAATGCCTGTCATGAATGGGCGACGATGCCCCTCGTTGCATGGGCTCGTCGATTCTCGGAAACTCACGGCAGCGTCCGTTTGAACCTCTGGTACGCGTCCGTCTTCACCTGGGGTTCGCTCGGCGCCCCGACGTTCCATTCCTGCATGCGTTTCTCCACGTTCCGCGCGCGTTCCTCGGACGGTGGGTGCGTGAGGAACAGCTTCTCGAGCGAGGACACGTTCGTTCTGCCCGATGTGCCTGTTTTATCGAAGAAGAACTTGATCGCACCGGGGTAGTATTCCGTGGAACGGAGATAGATCATGCTGTAATTGTCCGCCTCGATCTCGTCATCTCGGCTGTTTTTCAGGAAACCGAGATTCGTGAAGAGGTTTGCGGCGATTTGGGCAATGGTGCTCGGGTTTTTCCCGAGAGCCGCGCCCACGAGAATTTGAACGCCGTACGCGGCAGTGATCCTCTTCGTAGCATGCCTTCTCTCCGCATGTGCGATTTCGTGGGCGATCACACCCGCCAATGTCGCTTCGTTGTCGAGGTATTTCAACAGACCCGTGTATACGTAGATGTACCCGCCCGGGATGCAGAACGCGTTGACGGTATTGTCGTCGTGGATGATTTCCGTCTGGTAGGGGTAAACGGAACGCTTCTTGACGTCCGGTGAGGCGAGAATTTTCTGCGTGATGGAGGAGACGTACGTTTTCACTTCCGGGTGACCCTGGAGGATGGGGTATTCTTTCGGGTTCGAACGAATTTCCTGGTCGAGTTGCTGGCCGAGCTGAACCTCGTCGCTGTCGGAGTACATGTTCAAACCGCACGCGGCTATCATCGAAGTGAAAAAGACAGCCAAGATGATGGTGCGGTCTTTCACGAGGGAGGATACGGAATGGTACCTATGCGGATTCATGGTCTCTTTCCTTGATTGATGAATTGGAAACGAATGAAAAATAGGAAAGCTGAAGGGAACGAAAAATTTTTCGTGCCTGTGACCGGTAAATGCAGTCGGTCAGCATAGCCATGAAATGGCAAGTGTTCTGTCGAAAAAGGAAGGCCTTCTGGGGGGAGTGTTCCCGTGTGCGAAAATCGATCGCATCATCACCGTTGGTTCGACGGCATGAAGGCGGATCGAGCGTAGGACGACCGCTTTTCTTTCGAACGCAATATGGATCCGTTCCAGTGGTCTTTGAGGCGTTCAGAGCGTATAGGCTTGATGATATGCTTGTACGCGGTCCAATGCCTTCCGAACGAGGTTTTCCCTCGCGAGCATTTTCATGGTATCATTGGCGGAAGCTCTGAAGACACCGCTGCTCGCATGAAGCTCTTGTGCAATGCATCCATGTCGACGGTCGCGTCGGTACGATGCAACGATGGAGTCCGGCTCTATGGGTGGGTCGAGCAGCGACCGCACCGTTGAGCCGATCCCCTGGCAGTTCTCGGGCGGTGCTCCCCGGCCTTCATGGAATTTTTCGCAGCGAAGGGAAATGGGATATCCTTTCACTATATTTTCGCATGGAACATGCTATCGACGAAGCACGTGCGCGTTCCTTCCTCCGGTCTATGATGAAAGGTTGCGTCGTCATTGTGTTTCTCGCTGCGCTTCCGATGCTCCTTGCGGGGCAGGAGAGGATCGAGTTCCCGGGGAGGCCCAGATACGCCGAGGGTCTTCTTGCCGTCCAGGCGGGGGGCGGGTTCACGAAATATTCCGGCGAGTTCAACGACGAGAGTCTGGGTGGCATGGGGCTTTTCCGCGCATCGTACGCCCTCATCCCGGAATTTTCGGTCGGCCTGCAAGGCGTGTTCGGGAATCTCGCCTACCAGCGGAGAAGGCGGCGCAATATGGAATATTCCTACGAGTTCCAGTTCGGGAAGGAGAATTACATCCTGCGCCGCACGACGATCAGCAGTTTCCACCTGTTCGCGCAATTGAATTTTTTCCCCCGTGCGTACATCAACGGCACGTTCTACACCGGTTGCGGAGTCACGCTGTACGATCCCGAGGATTACGCGAAGGAACTCGTCGCCGTCCGCCCTCAGGCGGAAGACCTCGCGGCGCTCTCCGTCCCGGTAGGAATAGGGGCGGAATGGTTCTTGTTCCGTTCGATCTCCGTCGGCCTCGATTTCTCGTATACCTTCGTCTTTACCGACCGCCTGGATGCTTTCCCGCCTGCGGAACTCCGGGAAGAATATCTCAAGCGCTACGGGTCCATTCTCGGTGACCCGTCCATGACGGAGGGGAACGACGGCTATTTTTCGCTCGCCGCAGGGGTGAAAATCTATCTCCTCGAGGACAACGATATCGACGGCGATCTTCTCTCCAACGAACGGGAAGAGCGGGAAGGCACCAACCCGTATGACCAAGACACCGACGGCGATGGTCTTTCCGATTACGAGGAAATCATGGTCAACAGGACCGATCCGCGGAAGAAGGACACCGACGGGGACGGGTTGACCGATTACGCCGAAATCATGCGGACGCGAACGAATCCGCTGCAGGCGGACACCGACGGGGACGGCCTGGCCGATGCGGAGGAGCTCCAGCACTTCACAACGGACCCGTTGAGGAAAGACACCGACGAAGACGGTTTGGAAGACGGGCGCGAGGTTCGCCTTGGTACGAGCCCGATCCGGTTCGACACCGACGGCGATAACCTCGACGACGTGGCGGAAATCGAAGTGTCCCATACCGATCCCCGTGTCTATGACACGGACGGCGACGGCTTGTCGGATTTCATCGAGTTCCGCGCCCACAGGACGGACCCGACGAAAGCCGACACCGACGGGGACGGTTTACGCGACGGCGAAGAAGTCGTCGAGTATCGGACGAATCCTCTCGAAAAAGACACGGACGGCGACACGCTCGATGATTTCACGGAGATCCGCACGCGGGGGACGGACCCGTTGAATCGAGATACGGACGGCGACGGCATTACGGACGACCGCGATACCTGCCCGCTCATTGCCGAAACTTATAACGGGTTTCAGGACGAAGACGGCTGTGAGGACGCAGCACCGGGCGAAGTAGCGCGGAAGAGTAAACCCGTCATTGCCGCGCGAGGAGTTACCATCGAGCGTATGGACACGGTGCGCATTTACGAGGGAAAAGTCCTCACACTCTTCGGTGTCAATTTCGAGGTCGATAAGGATGTCATCCGGCCGGAATCGTACCCGATCCTGGAAGAAGACGCCCGGCTGTTCTCGCTCTACCCGGGCTTGACGGTGGAAATCCGCGGTCACACCGATTCCGATGCGAGCGAGGAGTACAACCTCGATCTTTCGGAAAGACGGGCGAAAGCGGTGCGGGATTTTCTCGTGCGACTCGGTGTCGACCCTTCACGCATGACGGTGAAAGGATACGGCGAGAGCATGCCGATCGCCCCGAATACCGACCCGATCGGGAAAGCGCGGAACCGCCGCATCGAGTTCTTCATCACGAGTACGGGCATGAAAGCCGCTCACGGCCGTGATCCCCGTACCATCGATACGACGAAGCAGATCCTGGATGAACGATGAACGTCGGCCTGGTCCGCGTGGTGATGTGCTCAGGGGCGAGGAAGAGTCGGGTCATGCGAATGAGAGGAACCGGGGTGTAGACGTGTCGCGTCATGCCTCTGGCGAGCGTGAAAAGCCATGGGGAGGTGGATGACCATGACGACATCACGGCATGCCGTGTGGGGTGACAAGGCCGTTCTCGTGGCGGCGGCGCTGGCTGTCGTCGTTCTTACGCTTCTCCAAGACCCGCGGATATTTTTCCCGGGACTCGGCGATCTCAGTCTCTGGGACGAAGCGAAATACATGAACTTCGGCCGGGAACTCGCGGAGAAGGGCGTCCTGTGCAAGATTGCATGGGGGCCTGTCCTTGCGCTGTTCCATGCTGTGATCTATATCGGGTTGAACGCCGGTGACGCTTGGATGCAGGCAGGGACCACCGTTGCGCGCCTCGTCCTCGGTTTTCTGCTCTGCCTCACCGTCATGCGCATGTTCCCCTCGGTGTCCAGGGAACTCAAGCCGTGGCACGCGGCGTTCCCCATCCTCGCCGTTCCTGTCCTCGATACGCTCATGGGGAACAGTTCGGATGCCCTTTTCACTGTGCTTTCATGCGCAGTCCTCACCATCGTCCTCCGCTTCGTGAAGGATCGAGAGCTCCGCATCCTTCCTATCGCCATCGCTTCGTTTCTCGTGGGGTGCGCGGCACTCGTACGGCCGGACGGCTTCCCTCTCTTCGCCGTATTCGTCTTGCTCGTCTACCTTTTCGCCGGCCGCGGTCAAAGAATCCGCTGCCTCATTTCCGCTGTCACGCCTTTCGCATTGCTCGTCGTCGTTGCGTACATCGTTTCGGGCGAAACGAGGGGTCAATACATGGTCGGTCTGCGGGACCGTTCCTATATCGCGTTCAGGCAAGGGCATCTTTTCATTTACGGAGACAAGTTCCGGTATTACTGGGAGGCCGACGCGGATTTCGAACGGGTATACGGCGGGTACGAGAAGAACCGCGGAACCATCCTGCTCGGCGTCATGCACAACCCGGGAGCAATGGCGCGCCGCGTCGCCAGGCATGTTGTGTTCCAACTTCCCGGCGCGATCCGCCGTGCATACGGACCGTTCGTGCTGATCGTTCTCGCGCTTGCGTGCCGGGGGGCCGTTGCCCTCTACAGGAAAGGGGAACGACGAACCCTCCTCGTTCTCCTCGCATGGGTTTCCCCCTTGCTCGCGTATCTCGCGACCTTCTATCGCGAAGGGTACCTTCTCTTCGCATTCCCTATCGTGGCCGCTCTCGCCGCCGAGGGTGCCCATGCATGCTTCCATCATGCCGACCGTCTCCGTGAGAAGGTCTTCGGCATTGCCGTGGGGGCGGTTGTCGTCTTTCAGGGAATATGCGAGCGATCCCTCGTCGCCGTTTTGGGCGGCAGTGTCGTGCTCGCATCGGTCGCTTTTTTCTCACTCGGCCTTCCTGCGAAATCGCGCCGCATGGCACTTCTTTTCCCGGCAGCCGCTCTCGCACTGCTCTTAGCGTGCCTGCGCATTTCCGAACGGGATCGGCCTCCTCTGAACACGGCCTCGGCGGAGACCGTGTACCGTGTTCTCCTGACATCGTTCCCGCCCGGATCGCGCATCGTCGCCCCGTTTCCCGGCATCGTGTGGGCTGCGCGGCGTGAATTCATTTTACACCCGGTGGTTCATGACACGAGCGAGGCTTCCCGCTGGCTCGAAAACAATCCCGTCGAAGGTGTTGTGATTTACGAGCCGCATGCACCCGGCCCCTGCCTGCGTGATGCGCTTCGCGGACGGGCAGGTGTTTTCGATCTCCTTTACAGCGGGGATGGCTATGAGGTCTACAGACGCGCCGATCCTCCCGGCGCGAAACAGCCGGGATAGTCACCACGAAGCCGGCCCCACCCAGAGGGGAGATCGGGTCTGAACGGCGGATGGTTCGCGCCGGACATGCTATCGATCAGGGGGAATTGCCGGGCATTTCCCTCGCTGGAAGAGTGCTGGACCGTTTGTGGAAAAGAAATCGGGCCGTTCTTGAGAAAGTTTGGACGGCCCGTTATGGATGTCCGCGTCCGGAGGTTCAGAACGAGAAGAACTTGCTTGTCAGAACGTTCGATCCCGTCACGCAGCGAAGAATGTACATGCCTCGTTGCAGACCGCTGATGTTCATAGGCAGGGAATGCGAACCGGTCTCGAAGCTGATATCTCGCCCGATGACGTAAACTTCTCTCCCGCTAAGATCGAAGACGGACAGCGTAACGACGGACGGTTCCTCGAGGAAGAGGCGGATGCTCCCATTTCCTCGGATCGCCGTCGGTACGATTTCGATGCGACTGGATTCGGAAAGGCCCGAGAGGTTCACGCGCACCGTCGGTGAATACGCGAATGCACCGGAGCGGTCGATCTGTCGCAGCCGATAGTATACCGCTTCGGCAGGGGGAAGGTTCCGAAGGGGATCGATGAACTCGTAACTCCGAGGCACGTTGGATGTGCCATTCCCCTCCCGGAAACCGATGTTCGACCACGGCCCCTCTTCACTGAGGGCCCGTTCCACCTCGAAACCGTAATTATCGGCTTCCGTCGCGGTTTTCCACGTCAACGTGACGGCGCCGTTCCTCAGGGAACCGGAGAAAGAAACGAGCTGAACGGGAACCGGGTCGCTGAACGTGAATTCATTGCTCGCACTCGTGGTCACGCCCGAGACGGTTATCGTCGGGATGAAACGGAACGGCCCGAGATACGATGCGTCGGCGTGGACCTCCACATTCGAGAAGACGATATTCGCGTTCGGCTGAATCGCCTGCGGATGGTTCGCGGCGTCATTGATCGTGACCGTCACCGGTGAAGGTACCCAACCGCTCGTGCCATAGTCCCATTCTTCCAGGGTGAGGGCCACGCTTCCGCTCGCATACGAGGGATTCCCCCATTCGTCCTGGAGCTGGAGAACCAGCGGGTTGGGCTGAAGAGGTAGAAACGCATAGCCTTGAATAACATTGGGGTCCGTGGTCCAGACCAAGTCGGAAGGCGGGCACGCGCTGACGCTGAATGGGTCGCTGAGTGCATCGGGATACGAGCTTGCCGCCGTGAGGGTATACACTCCCGGATTCCTTCTGATGTGTGCCGTCACGGTGAGTGTCCCGTTTCCATAATTCGTTCCGATGTTCCCGTACATGGGGAGGTCCGTGGAAGCAGGGGACGGGACCGCGGAAAACGTAACCGGAACGCTGGCCGGGAAATCGATCGTTGTCGGGTTGCCCGCGCAATCGACGGACTGCAGAACGGCGACGATGTCGTCGCATGCCGTGACGTTGGAGGGTTGCGTCGTGAACTTCAGGTAACCACCGTTGCTGTAACTGCCCGTGGTGAGCCTGAGTTCCAGGAAACGTGTGGCGTTCGACGTGTTCGTGCTGTCGTTGGGGTTATAGGGGTTCGTGCCGTTGTAGCTCACGATACCGTTCATGACTGCTGTGCCTCCCGCCGTGCCCGTCAAACGATAGGCATACCGCGTGGGAGTCGAACCGATGAGGCCGTCCGTCGGCACTGCGTCGATCCCCATCACGTACAGTGCATCCCTCTTGTTTCCATTGACGTTCGATTTGAAGGAGATCGTGATAGTGGAGGGAGTGACCGAAACGGCCAGTTGGGTGAGATCCCCGTCGTTCGCCACGTAGACCGATGCCCCGGATGTCGGGTTGGCGCGGAACTGCCATCCGTTCGGTGCCGTGACGATCAAAGTCGCGTCCGTCTGGTTCGGCGCGATGTCGCTTTTATCAGTCTCCATGATGACGAAGGAGACGGGACTGCCTGCCGGCGGGTATTGGGTATTGGGGTTGTTCCCGGGCAGGACAGGACCCCACGAGAGCGTGCGAACCTGTGTCCATGTTCCCCCGCAGGAAAGGCTGTAGTTGGCGGGAACGATCAAATTGCCGGGGATGACGGTGATCTGTGCGTTCGCAGCGGCTGCCGTCATGAGCACTGCTGCGATGATACCGACGATTCTCGTTTTCATGATCTTGTCCTTCTCAACTGATGCTGAAAACATCTTTTCTTTTGAAACCATTGGTCTGGAAGCATCTACTTGGTATTCGGATTGGTTTTAATGGTTGAGCATTCGTCTGCTCTACTCTTTTCCCGTCGATTTCGTACGCACTCCCTTGCGTACGAATAAACAGCGGGTTGTTTGATTCGGTTCCTTTGTGTCCACAAATCTAATCCGCTTTCGACACGAAATCAAGTGTACAAACGATGTGCCGAACTTTTTCCACTTTTCGAGGTAAAAAAGTTCCGAAAATCTCGTAACGGATTTCGAACGAGGCTCGGCTACGGTATTCGTAACCAGCGATTATCCGAATTCTGAACGATGATTTCGTCGTTGTTCCTTTTCGCTACAAGGGCATGCGTGGGCTTTCCCTCATCCCCCCTTGAGGTTTCCTGCAAGGACAGAACCTGGATGGAAGGGCCATGCATTACTGCTCCAAACCTTGTCGTTCGGCGCGTTTCTCTGTTCT
The DNA here is from genome assembly GCA_029907355.1 of Bacteroidota bacterium. GTDB lineage: Bacteria > Bacteroidota > Ignavibacteria > SZUA-365 > SZUA-365 > JARYLZ01. Next base: position 13,253 of record JARYLZ010000012.1, read on the forward strand.
CTCACCGCTTAAACTGGTGGGAAGTCTCTTTCTCACTCGAAGTGCGCGTACGTCCCCAGCTTGCACAAACCGTCTTCGCGCCGCGAACAAGCGTGGGCATTCCCACCTCTCGAAGCTCCCCCTCGAGGGTGAGCATGCACGACCTCTCCCATCAAGAGAGAGCGATCCCCCTCTCGTTGGTCGAGATAGGGGTCTTCCTCTTGTTTCCGAGCGGGATGGGATATAAGTTAAAGTGCACGCGTAGCTCAGCTGGTAGAGCAGCTGACTCTTAATCAGCGGGTCCGGGGTTCGAGTCCCCGCGCGTGTACGAGAAGAGACAAGCGGCTCGGTGGATGTGCGCTGAGCCGATAGTGATCTCATGTTCGACCCGCTACGGTTGCGGGAGGGGAAAATCAGTACAGGCTATCGCTGCGATATCGAGCTTTCGGGAGGGAAAGGATTGTGGTGGAAGCCATCCATGATGGTTGCAACGACGGCGTATCGTGTTTTTTCGAACGTTTCATTCGATAATCGGTCGATGTCACTCGAGGAGAAATTCCACTGGCATGTATCGGACGGCAGATCGCCCTTTCGCCGGAGGAATTCGTAGGGAGGACGTTCACGCCGGTGCGATTTTCTCCGGATGTGTTTGAAGAGAATGGAATTTGTGTGAAATTGCTTCTCAGTCGCCGCGTGCAAGCGGAGCATCCCGTCCCTGTCCGCGTTTCATGCATTGCCATGAGGCGATGACACGATGCGGTTGACGCATGGGAAGCGATGCGCGCTTTTGCATGCCGAATCATACATGATTGCACTTCACATCTCCATTCTCGAAGGGCGTCCGTACCTTTGGGGTGAACGAGCCGAAAGCGGTGCGGACTACCGATTCGTAAGGAACAGGCGGGTCAAGCGCCTTCCTTGCCCGCGCCATCCCGGTGACGCAGGGAGGGAAGGTCTCGCGGAAGCCGTTCGCCGTTTGGGGCTCTCCCTTTCGTTCGCAGACTACAGGGGTCCGCGGATCTATGCCTGGCTCCCCGCAGTCGGTGCACGCCCGTACCCTTCCTCACCCGCCTTGAAGGAAAGACGCTTGCCGGATGGTGGGCTTCCCCGCTTGCGGCCGTTCGCCGTGACGGCACTACCCTTTGCTCCCGATGATATTCTCCTGCTCGAGGCATGCGCGCATTCCGATGCGCGCATCGGGTCGGGTGTCGTTCTCGGAGCATCGGTCCTCGCCTGTGCGCATGTGGTCCGCATGGGTCTTCACCTCACGGCCGCGGAGAGGTTTCTCCCGTACCTCGTGCAGAAGAACGGCCGCTGGGAAGCCCGATGGGTGCCGTTCCCCGACGACGCGGTCGAGCGGGCGCTCGCGGATGTCGAGCGCCGATTGCCCGCCTCAGCACGCTGCCTGTCTCTCGACACCGGGAAACCTCCATCCATCTCTCCGCATGACCTGCTGAGCGGTTTTCTCGAGACGACAGTGGACCATTTCGTCCGGCGTTCAGGTTCCTCCCCGCAGCATGCGGTCGGCGCGCGAACCGGGCGCTCCCCTTTTCCTGAGAGCATACACGATGCCTGGATCGACGCGCTCAACGGGGAAGACGCGGCGATCCGCTGGCACAACGAAGCGGATATCCGGGATTTCCAAGGGCAATTGAAGCGCTGGGCTCGGGAGCTTCATCTGCTCGCACGCTCGCCGTTCTCCTTCTGTTTCCGGCTGGTGGAACCGACATCCGAAGGCGGAGGGGAAACGTGGAAGGTGGAATACTTGCTTGAGCCGAAAGCGGAACCGGAGTTGCTCCTGCCTGCCGCAGGGTTATGGAATCCTTCTTCCCGTGCGGCACGGAAGACTCGGCTCTACGGCGAAGAGAGCGTGGAATTCATGCTGACCGCGCTGGGGCAAGCGGCGGGTCTTTGTCCGCCCGTCGCAGCAAGCCTGCGCCGGAGCAATCCCGAGGGTTTCGAGCTGGACACGGCGGGCGCCTGGCAGTTCCTCCGGGAATACGCCCCTGTTCTCGAAGCGTCGGGATTCCGGATCATCCTGCCAGAGTGGTGGTCGGGCCGCACTGCTGCACACCGCCTCCGCGCGTCACTCCGGGCGTCTTCCTCGGCACCGAGCGGGTCGGGTTTCCTGTCCCTCGACGCGATCACCTCGTGCGATATCACCGTATCCCTGGGCGACGAGCCGCTGACCGTCGACCAGCTCCGCGCCCTCGCGCGCCGGAAAGCCCCCCTCGTCCGGGTCGGCGGGAGGTGGACGCACATCGAACCGGAGGAGATCACGGCGGCGTTGCGTCTGCTCGAGCGCCGAAGCGGTGCGCCGTTGTCTGGACGCGAATTGATCGCGCTCGCATTGGGCGCAGAGAAACGCATCGGCGGCCTCGAGGTTTCAGAGGTACAGCTCGAGGGATGGATAGGCGATCTCGTCGACAGCCTCGCGCACCGCGAGGAACTCGCAGAACTTCCCCAGCCGGAAAACATGCAGGGGGTTTTGAGGCCCTACCAGGTCCGGGGGTTCTCGTGGCTTGCTTTCCTTCGGAAATGGAGGTTGGGTGCATGCCTCGCCGACGACATGGGGCTGGGGAAAACCATCCAGGCCCTCGCGCTGATCCAGCACGAACGGAACGCCGGCGAGACCAAGCCGGTCCTCGTTGTCTGTCCCATGTCCGTCATCAACAACTGGCGGAATGAAGCCGCGGCGTTCACGCCGGGACTGCCCGTGATGGTTCACCACGGGATCGACCGCCCTCGGGACGAAGCGTTTCGTGTCGCGGCCTCGAAACACGCCATGGTCGTCACGAGCTACGGTCTCCTCCAGCGAGATATCGGGACGATCTCGTCGGTGGATTGGGCCGGTGTCATCTTCGACGAGGCCCAGAACATCAAGAACCCGGACTCGAAACAGGCCCAGGCGGCGAGGCTCGTGCGCGCGGAATACCGGATCGTCATGACGGGCACGCCGATCGAGAACCACGTCGGCGACCTCTGGGCGCTCATGGACCTTGTCAACCCGGGACTTCTCGGCTCTCGGGCCGATTTCACGACCGATTTCCACAAGCCGATCCACGTGTACGGTGATGAAACCCGCGCCGCTGCCCTCCGCACCGTCACGGGTCCCTTTATTCTCCGGCGTCTCAAAACCGACCGTTCCGTGCTCACCGACCTTCCGGAGAAGATCGAGATCAAGGAGTCCTGCCTGCTGACGCGCGAGCAGGCTGCGCTCTACCAAGCGGTTGTGGACGGCCTTCGCGAGCGTGTGGAAACGGCGGAAGGGATGGAACGCCGCGGCCTCATCCTCGCTTCGCTCATGCGGCTCAAGCAGGTCTGCAACCATCCGGCACAACTGCTCAAGGACGAGTCCGTTCTCGAGGGACGTTCGGGAAAACTCGCCCGCCTGCGCGAGGTGCTATTGGAGATCCGCCAGACCGGCGAGCGCACGCTCGTCTATACCCAGTTCGCGGAGATGGGGAAACTTCTCCGGCGGTACATCCGCGATCTCTTCGGCGAGGAGGTGTTCTTCCTCTACGGTGGGACGCCCCGCGCCGACCGCGACGAGATGGTGGAGCGCTTTCAAAACGACGGCGATGCCCCCCGCGTGTTCGTCCTGTCGCTCAAAGCGGGCGGGACCGGCCTGAACCTGACGGGGGCGAATCACGTCATCCATTACGACAGGTGGTGGAACCCCGCGGTGGAGAATCAGGCGACCGACCGGGCCTACCGGATCGGGCAGGGTCGCAACGTCGTCGTGCGGAGCTTTGTCGCGGCAGGGACGCTGGAAGAGCGGATCGATGCCCTCCTTGCGAGGAAATCGGACCTGGCGCAGAAAATCGTCGCCAGCGGGGATGCATGGCTGACTGAACTCTCGAACACCGAGTTATTCGACCTCGTCCGGTTGGGACCCGACGCGGTGGAGGACGACGATGGATAAGCGCAACACGAAGCGTGGGGGCGATCGCCGGCCGCATTCGGCACCGCGCAGGCCGGTGCGTGGCGGGATACGAGCCCAAAGCCAGAAAGGGAGTTTCGCGGCGACCTGGTGGGGGAAGAAATGGATCGAAACGCTCGAATCCTTCCCTATCGCCCCGCGGCTCGAGCGCGGCAGATTGTACGCACGCAGCGGGCAGGTCGCGGATCTCCGCATCGAGAGCGGGACGGTCACGGCCCGCGTACAGGGTTCGCGAAAGCGGGCATACCGTGTCAGGATTTCCCTGCCTCGCTGGAATCCCGAGAAAGCCTCCCGGGCGCTCGAGCGCCTTCGGAGCCAGCCCATCCGAGCCGCCCAACTTCTCGCGGGCGAGATGCCCGACGATATCGAAAGCATCCTCGCCTCGTTCGGACTCCCGCTGTTCCCGCGCCGCCACAGCGATTTCAGCTCCGAGTGTTCCTGCCCGGACTGGTCCAACCCCTGCAAGCATGTCGCCGCCGTGTATTATCTCATCGCGGAGGCTCTCGACCGCGACCCCATGCTCCTCTTCACCCTGCGCGGTATGGATCGGGACGAGATCATCGCCGCGTTCCAAGGTGAACCCGCTTCAGCGGACCGGCCGGAGAGTCCGCATGGTGTCCAGTCTCTCCCCCTGCCGGAGGAACCGTCATTTTTCTGGGGCGGCGATTCCAGCCCATTCATCCCGCTACCCGTTCCCCTACGGCCGGAGATCGCCGCCGCGATGCCCAAGCGTCTCGGTCCTCTTGCATTCTGGCGTTCCCGCCGGTCGTTCCTACGCGAAATGGAGACGGTTTACGCACGCGCTTCATCCTTCGCACGCACGGTGATCGCCGAAGAGAATTGGGGTGCCTCGGAAGAATCGGGGAGCCCTTCAGGGCATGAACAGATCACGGAGGAATCCCGTTGATCCCCTTGCCCATGTCCAGCACATTCCCACTATTCGTTCCAGGCGCGAACGGTGTTCCGTGCGTGAGCGGCGACGCAGGAGAACGATCCCATGCCCGCGGTACGGAGGGTACGTGAACGAGCGTATTTTCACCCTTTCCGAAATCACCCGAAGGATCGAGGAGATCTTCCGCCCGCATACCATCAACATGTTTTGGGTGCGGGCGGAGGTCGCCACCGCCTCGTTCCGGGGGGGCCATTTCTACGCGACGCTCGTCGAGACGGAAGACGGGAAACAGAAGGCGAAAATGGAGTGCGTCGTTTGGAAACGGGAACTCGACACCATACAGAGCCGATTCCAGGCGATGGGCTTGACTTTCGAACCGCGGCAGGGGAGCGAAGTCTGCTTGAAATGTCGCCTCACGTACCACCAGGTGTACGGCCTCCGCTTGCAAGGTTGGGAAGCCGACCCCGTTTTCGCCCTGGGTGAACTGGAAAAGCGCAAGCGCGCCCTCATCGACAAGCTCGTCAGGGAAGGTTTCGATCGAAAGAACAAATCGCTCACGGTACCGCTCCTCCCTCGCCGAATCGGTATCGTCACGAGCATCAAGAGCGCGGCATACAGCGACATCGTGAAAACTCTCCGCGACGGCGGGTACGGGTTCATCCTCCTTGCAGCGGACGCGCTCATGCAAGGGGAGAACACGGAAGAGTCCGTGTGCCACGCTTTCGACGTCCTGGAGCGGCTCGAGCCGGACGTCATTCTCCTCGCGCGTGGCGGAGGGAACAGGACGGACCTGGCGTGGCTCGACTCGGAACCGATCGCACTCCGCATCGCATCGTGCAGGATGCCGGTATGGAGCGCGATCGGTCACGAAACGGACCTCGGCGTCCCCGATATCGTCGCACACACGTCGTTTAAAACCCCGACCGCCGTGGCCGAAGAAATCGTCTCCCGCTACCGGCGGGAGGAACTGCGTGTCCGCACAGCTGTCGACACGCTGTGGCGCGTATGGGATCACCGCAGGAGCGTAGAGCGCGCCGGTCTCGACGACGATATCGTCGGGATCCGGCAGGGTACGCGCAAACTGATGCAGCAGAGCAGGACCGCCCTGCTCGCCGCCGCAGAGAAGATGCACGCCCTTGTCGTGAGTCGCCTTGCCGATCGGTCGGCCACGGTCCGTTCCGCTTCGCGCGGTCTGCAAACGTCCACGCTCAGACGGATCGTTCTCGCGAAGCAATGGAACATGGAACAGGGGAGGCGGCTCCGCGACCGCTCCGTCCGTTTCATCCGGCTGAGTGGGGAACGCCTTCTCCACGTCTCTCAGCGGCTCCGGTTCGGGCCGGTTCGGGAACGTCTCGCGAGCGCAGTGGATCGGTGCGAAGACCGCCTCCGCGCCGTTCAGGCGCACGATCCCCGCGCAGCGCTCCGCCGCGGGTACGCCATCGTCCGCCGCCCGCCGGACCGCATCATCACCCGCGCTGCTTTGCTCGAACCGCCGGATGATGTCCGGCTCGAATTCTTCGACGGGACAGTCCACGCATCCATCATTGCACGGGAACAGAACACATGAAGAACGCCGATTCGACGTACGAGGAAAAAGCGATACGCCTCGACGCTATCCTCAAGCGACTCGACAACTCGGAGACCCCGATCGATCAACTCGCCGAGGATGTCAAGGAAGGGGTGCGCTTGATCCGTGAAATGAGCGAGACCTTGCGCAAGGTCGAAATGGAAGTGAAGGACGCGTTTCGTGAGCTCGAGGAACTCGAGAAAGCCGCCGCGACGAGGGGCGGGATCGGCGAAGGGGAACTACCGGGCTCGTGAGGAGAATCACCAGTATCGGCAGGTGTCCCGGCGGACCGGCATTCGTCATAGCCGCGATCACACGATTTTTCAGGGAAAAATCCGCATTCCCCTTGTGGAACCAGCCGGAAAATGTTTACTTTGTGTCATCATCCAAGGCGCAGAGAACACAATCCCTCGGGCGCTAGCGATGAGCGCTCAACCCTGTGCTGTTATTCATCGTGAGGAAAGACCGTGCCGAAACCCAATTACCAGTATGAAAAGCGCCAGCGTGAATTGAAAAAGAAGCGGAAACAGGAAGAGAAGAGACGGAAGAAACAAGAAGCGTCGGAAAAACCCGCCGACCAAGAGAATACAGGGAGCACGGGACATCGCCCCCTTGATCAACCCCCACCGGAATCATAACATCTGTATCAGGAGTATCCCCGACTTCGGCGAGAAGGAGGAGCGTCGACCTGGTACCTCTTTCACCATCTTCATTCGTTTTCTTCCAGAGGAAGGTTTATGAACATCTACGTCGGAAATCTCTCGTACAGCGTGACCGCCGATGAGTTACGGAACGCGTTCGCCGAACACGGTGAAGTCTCCGAAGTGAATCTCATCAGCGATAAATTCACCGGGAGGTCGAAGGGGTTTGCGTTTGTCGTCATGCCGAACAATTCCGAAGCGGAAGCAGCCGTGAAAGCACTGAACGGCACGGACCTGAAAGGGCGGACGATAACCGTCAACGAGGCACGGCCCAGGGAGGAAAGGCCCCCCCGGCCGAGGCGCTACTGAACCTGTGCGCCGCAGGGGCGCCCGCGCCGCCCCTGACCGGCCGCTATGGATGACGGATGGGGCGTTATCCCGGCGTGGAAACGGGATCGCCTCGACATCGAGATCGACAGGTGCTCTGCATCCCTCGCGCGTGCGCTCCGCACCGCGTGCGGAAGAGCACCTTTTCATGATCATGTGTCTGCGTGTCCGTCTCGGTTTACCGGACGATCGCGAGGGACGTCCCTGCGATGCCGTTCCCTGCGTCCAAGCGGATGAAATAGACGCCCGGGGGGAGCTTCTGCGTCTCGAGGACGAAGCGGTGTGTTCCTTCGCTCTTTTTCCCTTCGTCGAAAACCATGACATTGCGCCCGAGCCGGTCGAACACGGCGATGGAAACCAAAGCCGGTACGGGGAGAGTATACACGAGTGTCGCCCGGGATGCGGCCGGATTCGGTGTCGCGGAGACGATCGGTGAGTGCGGGCGTGCTGCGAGCGTTTCCAAAGCGGTCGGGAACCGTTCCTCGACCCGGATGGTCTTCCGCGCGACGTCGGTGCACGCACCGTTCGACACCTCGAGCTGTACCGTGAACGTCCCTGCACGCGTAAACGTGTGTCGCACGGTTGATTCATCGCCGCCGGTCGTCCCATCGCCGAAGTCCCATGTCCTCGTGGAGGCGTAGCGGGATGTGTCGGTGAACAGCACGGACGAGTCGCGGTCGAGGTATACCGTATCGGCGGAAGCGGCGAAGCCGGCTTTCGGCCGCGGGAGCACTATGACACGCACTTGCGCCCATCCGCCGCCGACGAAGTTTTCGTTGAAGAAGGAGAACATGAACACCCCGGTGTCCGGCATCACCCGCGCAAGGACGGAATCCCTCCCGACCCAGAGCGGGTGTCTCGCGTCGTAAGGCGGGCCCGCGCGGTGGACCGTGTTCGTGTCCCCCGCAAACCAGGACATGTTGCCCCGCAGGGCGCCGCGGGCCCGCAACGTGGCAGCGTCACCGGCGCACAACGCCTGTACGGGATCGATTGTAGGCGAAGGCCGAGGGGGGACGGCTGTGATGATGGACGTCTTGGGATCTCCTACGACGACAGCCATCCACGACATCGTCGGCATGGACATGTAATAACTCTCGGCGAGATTGTAGCCGTTCGTGTACCGTTCGAAGAGGATATTCACCCAGGACAGCGCCACGGTGAACGGTTCGAACACGTAGCCGCTCGCACCGGTGCACCCCTCGGCAATGAGGTCTGCGATCCTTGACTGACCGGATGTCGCCCCCGGCGTGAAATTCCTCGCGGACGTCGACACGTACGTTTCCGCGACGGAACCGGCCGTCCAGTGGTTGCGGGGGCGTGCGTACTGCGTGTAATGGTGGTCGTAATGGTCGTTGGATCCCCAACTCGTATAGCCGATGACGTTGCGCTGGTCGGTCACGTAGACGGAATCGCGGTTCAGGAGAATCCGCCAACCCCGCTGAACGAGAATGTCGGCAGCCACGGGCATGTTGTCGTTGTATGTCGCGGAGATGGGGGTGGGATCCATGTCGAGAACGAAGAGAGCGCTGTCCTTGTTCACGAGCGTGAAGGGACCGCTCCGGTCGATCAGGGCGAAGACGTCCTCTTTCGTCAACCCGTCGAGACGCGTCACTAGGTACATGTCGTACATCGAGGAAGACCCCGGGATGATGTTTCGGCGCGCATAGGGTTCGTTGCGGGCGAAATACGGGTGAACTCGGACGGAGCTCGGCGGGATGATGAGGGTCGCCTGGCCGATATGACTGCTCCACTGCCCGAGAATCAGCATCAGCTCGGAATCGACGGATGCGGATCGCGAATTCACGTCGCCGCCAGTCCCTCCGCGGTCCACCCGGTGCGGGACGCCCTTCGTGAGCACGAGGTAATTCAAGGAGTCCTTCAGCCCCGTCGACGTGAGGTAGTTTTCCACCTGCCGACGCAGATCCTCGAACGTACTGTCGTTGATGGTTTCCGATCTCGATGTCCGAATATGGATGATGTTCCGTTCGGGGACGCCCCGCTTCGCGGCGAAATAGGCGGCGATCGCGACGGAATTCGTGTCGTTGTCGTTGACGACGACGCCCACATCGCGGTAATCGACGGGTGCCTGCGCCCAAGCGGCGGAGAAAGCGGAAAGGAGGATGAAACCGGTACAGAAGGAAAAGCGATGCATGGCTCTCTGCTGAAATGTTCTCGAAAAAAACCCTATCACGTTTAATGTTTTCCCTTCACCTCTTCGGGTCAAGATCGTTCGGGTAAAGGCTTGTAAGAATTGCAAGGAATGCATGCCCTTTCTCCCACACCCGAACGACACGCATTCCCAATTCTCGTCTTCACCCGATGACCTGCGGATATTCATCTTCGGAGATCGTTGACCGATTTTCCCCCTCATCCTGCAGCACTCCAGGCAGGATCACCGCCAGAGGACTACGGGATCCGGCATCGGGAGGACAACCGCCCGTGTGTTCTTCTTCGCCGCCGTTCCATGCAGGCGGGTGGCGACGCGAGTTGCCCTCAAGCATGCGGAGGGTCATGGCATGCGGAGCGACGGATCAGTGATGGATACGGTGTGCGGAGGGGCAAGATCCTGAACATTCCACCTTTCGTCGCCGCCGGAATAGCCGGCACCGGCAAGAAAATGGGGAATAGGATTTTCGTCCTCGGCGCTTTCGCGGATGATATCGGGTCGGAAATCGTTTCCGGCGATTGCCCTTCTCTTGCGTTCCTGTAGGCGAGCAGAGGATAGGCATTGCGTCGAAACACATGATCTCACAATGCCCCGGTGCCGTCGAAATTCGAAAATTCCCTCGCCATGCAGGGTGCGATCGCGGGTACCGCCCGTGGAGGAAAAAGCCGACGATTTACCCAGGCGGGAGGTCCCCATTGAGACTCCATGAAAGTTCACTTCTCGATGGGAAAAAAGAAGGAGACCCGAAGGTCTCCTTCTTGTCGGGACGATGTTTTTTTCACTTGATCAGCGTCATGGAACGCGTCGCCGAATGGGTGCCGCTCTCGAGCTTGTAGAGATAGACGCCGCTCGGGAGATTCCGCGCGTCGAAGACGACGCGGTGCGTCCCCGCCGACAATTCGCGGTCGAACACGGTCGCCACTTCGCGGCCCAAGGCGTTGTAGACTCTGAGCGCAGTCCTGCCGGCCGTGGGGAGAGTGAAGGTGATGGTCGTGCTCGGGTTGAAGGGGTTCGGGTAGTTCTGCGCGAGGGAGAAGTCTCCGGGCGCTTCGCTGACCTTTTCCACCTCCGCGACGATACCCTCGATTTTCACTCCCTGGATGTACCAGAGAATGTTGTCGGTGAGGTTCGGGTCGTCGTCCGGGCGCTCGCCGAGGCCCCACTCGGTGTAGATGATGTGGAGCTCACCGTCGTTGCCCGCGAAATGGGCCATCTTCGTGTACTTCACGTCGACATCCGTGTTGGAGGTGATTTTCATCGGTGTCGTCCAGCTGCAGTTGTTGCCCCTGCTGTCCACATGGCGGCCGGCCACCCATGCGTTCCGGATCGTATCCTGGAACAGGACGAGCTGATTTTGGCTGTTGATCGCCGCGTACGGGAATTTCAACGTCGAATCGACCTCCACCCACTTCGCGTAGATTTTGTCGGCGTCGAGGTTGATGGCCCAGTGCGGTTCGTGGTAGATCGTCTCCGGGTAGTGCGCGCCGGTGGAACTCTGCGTGACATAGGAATACCGGAACCCGCGGATGGTGCGGAGCTGCGCGACGAGGTTCAGGTAGTAGTCCGTCCCTTTCCTCCCCACTTCGCAGAGGAACGTGCTGTCCACGTGGACGATGGAGAATTCGCCGGTGTTCGGGTTCCCCGAGGCGAGGGGGTTATACGGGTTGTTGTCGGTGCTCACCGTCACGAGGAAATGCGGCTCGTTGTACTTGTCGTACACGACGTCCAGGTCGCCGATGGAGAGCTGGGGCGCGATGCCGAGACCGGCATTGACGTTCAGTGGGGAAGGGAGATCCGGAATGTCGGCGATCGAGATATAGGTCGGCTGAACGGGCCAGGTCAGTCCGCCGTCGGTCGACTCGAAATACGCGATCGCGTGATCGGTGCTGATGTAAGGCATTGAGCCTTCCTGGCTGATCCTTCCCGCGATGTAGGCGAAGATCGCCCTGCTCCCGTCGGGGGAAACATCCGAGCAGAGGTTATAGACACGCTCATCCTCGGGGACATACGCGACGTCCCACATCGGGACGACGTTGGGGTCGGCGAGCTGCCAGCTCGCGCCGCCGTTCGTCGACATGAAGAAGAAGAACTGGCCCGTCGACTGTCCGTTCGACGGTTCGACGGCGTCACAGACGGTGTACAACCTCCCTGCGGTGTTGGAGGCCATGATGGCCTCGGGGATCTGCCAATTCGGCGGTGTTGGGAATTTCGCGTACACCTTGCCGGTGAGATCGTGGTCGGTCTGCAGGGAATTCACCTCGCCCCATGTTGACGTGCCTGGGTATGTGACGACCTGCGGCCACAAGATGGCGACCTTGACATCCGCGGGGTTCGTGGATTTGGTCGGGTTGTACAGGAAAATGTTCGGGTAACGAGGCGTGGCCGTGTTGGCGACATTCGGGGAGGGTGCTCCCCAGGTCGATCCGTGGTCCGTGGAGCGGCGGACGATGAGTTCGTCGCCTACGCTGCTCCCCTCACGCTCGTTGCTGCGATGGATGACCACCACCATGTTGGTGGAGGGATCGCATGCGATTTGATTCCGGTTCTGACCGATGGTAGCGAACGTGTTCGCCATCCGCCCGATCTCGAATCCCGTATTTGCCGTGGAGCGCGATGCTGCGGGCGCTTTACGGACGGTGCGCCCGGCGGGTTCCGCCGGTGTCTTTTTCACCATGTCGAGCGGTGCCGTTTCCTGGATGGTGACGGTGACGCCCTTGAGCGGCTGCGGCAATCGAACGGTCTGCTGCTGCGCACGGCTCGCGGTGACGAACATGACCAACGCCATGCAGACGAAAAATCTCCTCATGAAGTCCTCCGATTGTTGGTGATGCGGATTCGGCTATTGTGAAGTCGTCTTTTTCCCGTCTAGTATCGGGGGTAAACGTTCGTCTCTGTGCAGCGACCGGGGATGGGGTGAACCGGCCGGCTTATTCATAGCTACGTCCTATAAGATAGTCATGTTTCACGCAAAAATCATTTGATCTCATGCATTCGTAGCGCTGAACGAGAGCGTTGCAGGCGGTTTAGGTCACGAACGATGGGAACGTTTTTCCCCATCACCTCACGGTGTCCGGGCATCGAGATTGACGATGAAAGCTTCCGGCGAGATGGCGGATCGAACGGCGCGCACATAGCGCTCCGCTTCCTCTCGCGATGTGAAAGGGCCGACGTGCACGCGATACCATATGCCTTCCGGAAGGCGGGCCGTTTCGACCCACGCAGGGTACCCGTGTGCTCGGACGCGCGCCAGTTCCTGTTCTGCCGGCGTGCGCGAGGGAAAAGACCCAACACGGACCGCAAACCCCCGCGGGACAGGGCGTTTCGCCGTTTGTGTTTTCGGGCTTGCCCCGCCGATTTCCGGCTGGAGAATACGCGACGTTTGCTCGTTCCTCGTAGCCGGTTCGTACCGTGCACTGTCGATGAAGGCGTCACGCCATCGCGTTCTCAGGGAATCGCGCATGGACAGCGCTTCGGCGGCGCTCGCGAAAGGGCCCACTTTTATGCGATACCACGGGCGCTTGTAGCGAGGGATGTACTCGATATCCGTAACCGCCGGTATCCCGGCGCGCCGCAGGGCGTTCGCGATTTTCTGCGCCTCGGGGTATCTCGGTTTCGACGCGACTTGCACGTAGTAATCCCAATCCCTTTCAGCGGCAGGGCGGCCGCCTTGTTCGACAGCCGTTTCCTTTGCCGACGTGTTGACGGTCGGAAGCCCTGCAGACCCCCGAGGCACACTGCGGGGACTCTCAGCTTCTGCGTGTTCCCCGAGGAGGGAACGGGCAAAACGGATGACCGGTTCATGCAGGTCGAGAAGAACGGCGAGGATGGTGCATGCAAACAGGAAAGCGAGGACTGAGAGGAACACGGTGGGGAAACCATGTCCGGCCGTGTGTTGTTTCCGATTCCCGCTTTCGTCTCCTTTGGGCATCTCGTGTTGCACCCCCGGCAGCCCCTCGGGGTTTGTCGAGTCGTTCGTCATCGCATCGAAGCAGCCGGTCAGGGTATCGCCCTGTACAATCCCAGCGGCACGAGCGGATGGAAGACCGTTGCCGTCTTGGATCAGGGCATGGTTTTTTCCCGTCCGCGCTTCTTCCCACGCCTGCCGAGGGGAATCGCTGACGGGTATCCCGTCATCGTCCGCTTTCTTTGCCTTCGTTCCTTGCCCCTGTGAGGCAGTGCCCTTGACGGCGTGTGGGGGCGAGATTTCCCCTTCTCCAGGCACGGAGGTGCGGGAGTCACCGTTTTGTCGTGTCGCTTCGGGAATCGAGTCCGTGGTACGTTCGCGCAGACTCGGGCCGATATCGACCGGTTCGGGGTAGAAAGGGATCCGCGGGGGGGGAGTTTTCCCGGGTACCCGATCTTCCTCATCCTCCAGGAAATTGAAGTCCGGCATGGCGGTTCGCTCTTCGCCACGCGGCGGGGCGCATCGTCATTTCCTCCGCCACACGGTGATGCGGTTGACGTTGATCCGCGCCTGCCGCGCATCGAGAGTCTGCAAGTCTTTCGGGATCATCGAGAGGTAGCGCTGGTAACATTCGAGCGCCTTCTGCATGTCGTTCAGCCGGAGATACGTGTCGCCGAGCAGCTTGTGCGTTTTCGGGTACGAAGAGTCGAACTCTCGTGCGACGAGGAGCGTCTTCTCCGCATCCGAGTACTTGCCGAGGTTCAAAAAGAATTTCCCGAGCTTGACGCGCGTTTCCGTCAGGAAGGGGTTCAAACGCAGTGCTTCGCGGATTTTCACGACACCCTCATCGCGGGTGGACGCTTTACCGAGGAGACGCTCCCCGCTCTTCGCGAGAGTCGAAGCCTGCTGGACCTTATCGAACCCGGTGGAATCGTAGACACCATAGCGGAGGTGGTTCGGCAGGTAATCGAGGGTGAGGATATAACGATCCGTCATGTTCTTTTCCTTCAACGGCCCGTTTCCCGGCTCGTGGGTCCGGAAGTCGAGGAACAGTTCCTTGCGGTTGTCGTAGTTGATATCGGAGAGAGCGGCTTTCACGACCTGCACGGAGCGGATGCCGTCGCGGAACCCGCTTTTCTGTGTCCACGAGATGTAGATGACGATGGAACTTTCCCGCAAGCCGAGGATGATCCCCTGCGACTCGACCGCACCGTCGGGCAGGGTGTACGTGCACTGCGCGTACATCTGCACCCCTTCGTTCAGCGTGTGGATCGGCCGGATGAGCGCTTCTCCTGCGGGGAGCGGGAGGACATCGAGCAGGCGCTGGGTGCCCTGTCCCGTCATCTTGATCACGGCGAGGACGTTGCAAGGCGGCGTGGACGCGGTGTTCTTGTACAGGAGCCACATCTCTTCACTTCCGTCCCCGTCGTAATCGGCCTGGTATCCCGCGAGGAATCCCGGCGTAGAAGGCGCGAGGCACGCTTCCGCAGGCGAAATACCTTCGGAAGAATTCTGGACGATTTCGGCCCACGTGTTCGCCGGTATGGTGACCTTGCCGTAGGCGTTTTCCGGAGCGACGAATTGGTCCATGTTGAACTGGAACTGAGCGCGGGCGGTTCCGAAGACGACGAGCAGGAACCCGAGAACGACGGAGGGGGAGTGACGCATATTCATGGTGTTGAGGGGAGGGATGGTGTATTGGGTCGAAATCGAAAGAAAATACATACCGCGTGAGGGAGTTGCAACCTTTCGTGCGAGAAGTACGGCGGAAGACGTGCTGGATGGGATGAAATACGCGGCCGGCGACCGGCGATTGCCGTCCTCTTGCAATGCTCGCGGTGAAATGGGATTTTCCTCCCCGTACACGTACGTGCATGTCGACAGGAGGCGGAGGCGTCATGCCATTGGTCTCGAGGAACCCCACGGACGGTGCCCTGATACAAGTTTTCGAGCCCTGGGACACTGCGGATATCGTCGCGACGTTGGAGAGGTCGGTACGGGCGTTCCGCGAGTGGCGGGAAACGCCTTTCGAGCAAAGAGCGGCATCGATGCGGAGGCTTGCCTCCCTTCTCCGGGAAGGGAGGGAGGAACATGCGGTACTCATGGCGAGGGAAATGGGGAAGCCCGTCACGCAGGGGCTGGCCGAGGCGGATAAGTGCGCATGGGTTTGCGAGTATTATGCCGACCATGCCCAGCGGTTCCTCGCCCCGGAGCACGCGGAATCCGACGGGCGCACGGCCTATGTGCGTTTCGACCCTCTCGGCCCTCTCCTCGCGGTCATGCCGTGGAATTTCCCGTTCTGGCAGGTGTTCCGCTGCGCTGTGCCTGCCGTGATGGCAGGCAACACCGTTCTCCTCAAGCACGCCTCGAACGTGACGCTCTGCGCCCTCCGCATCGAGGAACTCTTTCGCGCGGCAGGGTTCCCCGAGGACGTTTTCCGCACCCTCGTCATCGAGTCCGCGCACGTCGAGGCGGTGATCGCCTATCCTGCGGTCGCCGCCGTGACGCTGACGGGGAGCGGCCCGGCGGGGCGGGCCGTCGCGCGCACCGCAGGCGAGGCATTGAAGAAAACAGTCCTCGAACTCGGGGGCAGCGACCCGTTCATCGTCCTGGACGACGCCGATACCGAGGCGGCCGCGAAAACGGCAGCGGTGGCGCGGTGCATCAACAGCGGACAGAGTTGCATCGCGGCGAAGCGGTTCATCGTGACCCCTGGCGCCGCCGATACATTTCTCCCCCTCTTCTTCGAGGCCATGCAGACCTTGCGCCTGGGGGACCCGATGGATCCGGCGACCGACATCGGCCCGCTCGCCCGCGAAGATCTCCTCGAAGAATTGGATGCGCAGGTCCGGAATACCCTTGCCCAAGGGGCATCCCTTCTCCTCTGCGGGCATCGCCTGCCGGCAAGAGGCTTCTTCTATTCCCCCGCCGTGCTCGATGGAGTTCGCCCCGGCATGCCTGCCTACGCGGAAGAACTGTTCGGGCCGGTGGCATCCGTGATCCGCGCGGGCGACGAAGACGAAGCGGTGGCGATCGCCAACGACACGCCGTTCGGGCTGGGCGCTTCCGTGTGGACCAGGGATGCGGTACGGGGCGAGGCGATGGCTGCGCGCATCGAGGCAGGGAGCGTGTTCGTGAACGGGATGGTGAAATCGGACCCGCGACTCCCTTTCGGCGGCGTCAAGATGTCCGGCTACGGGAGGGAACTGGGAGCGTTCGGGATACGGGAATTCGTCAACATCAAGACGGTATGGGTCGCATGAATGGCGATACTTGCAACCCCGCCGACAGCGGCCACAGACCGCCGGGAGAGGGAAGCGCCGAGCAACCTCTCCGGGCGGAAGAGCGGAGACATGCCTCGGAAGCGACCACCCCACTCGCGGATGGGCTGGAGATGGGAGAAAGACGGTTCCAAGGGATGGATCACCTCCTGCATTTCTATGTCCTCGTCCTCGTTCTCACGCTCCCCGTCACGGCTCTCTGCCTGTGGCTTCTCGCCGTCGTCGACATCTTCCCGAACATGCCAGACATCCACGGCTTGATCGCGGTATCCATCGGCATTCTCGGCCTGCTGATTTTTTACATTTTCCTCTACAAGTATCAAATCACCGCGCCGATGGACGCGAAGAGGCGCATCCTCTTCATGATCTTCCACGTTTTCGTGTCCCTTTTTCTCTTCCTCTTCCTGATTTGGGCCGGTTTCAAGGCGCCGTGGAAAATGAAACCCTTGTGGGGGAACTACGAACTCAACACGGCGGTCAGGAGC
The DNA here is from genome assembly GCA_029907355.1 of Bacteroidota bacterium. Lineage (GTDB taxonomy): Bacteria > Bacteroidota > Ignavibacteria > SZUA-365 > SZUA-365 > JARYLZ01. Next base: position 30,499 of record JARYLZ010000012.1, read on the forward strand.
TGGATCATTTCCATTTTCGTCCTGGGCTTCATCACGCTCCTGGGGAGCGTTTTCGACTCTTTCCGGAAGAGCATGATGAGGGAAAAACCGTAGAGGGGTGCCGACCGTCCGCCTGCTTGCCCGTCCGCGTTCGGCTGCGGGCGGCGGGGTTTCTCCCACGATGTTTGACGGGTGCGAGGGGCGGTATGTATGCGTGTTCACGCTGGACGGGTCCCCGTCTCACGCCGTCGAGGGAGAGCGTCTCGACGGCCTCGCGAGCAGAGGAGAGGAAGAGGGAAGCACGACATCGATGACTCCGCTTCCGGTGGATTCGAGCAGAGATGGCATCGGTGCACCGGTCAGCGGGCTCTTCTCAGACGATCCCTTTCCGCCCGATATCCATCCGGTAATATGCGCCGTCGAAGCGGATGCGCTGGACGGCGCGGTAGGCGAGACCGATCGTCTTTTGGAGGTCGCCGCCCGGCCCGATGGCGGTTACGCCCAGTACACGTCCCCCCGCCGTGAGAACAGTATCCCCGCTCCGTTTTGTCCCGGAATGGAAAACGATGACCCCATCGGCTTCCTCGTCGATTTCCTCGAGGCCCGAAATCACCTTGCCGGTTTCGTACGCGTCAGGGTAGCCGCTCGATGCCATCACGACGCAGACCGCCGTAGCGTCGAGGGTGTTCACGCGTGAACGTTGGAGGTCCCCGCGTGCAATCTCGTCGAGCAGGACGGCGAGGTCTTCTTCGAGGAGCGGGAGGACGACCTGAGTTTCCGGGTCGCCGAAACGGCAGTTGAACTCCAGGACTTTCGGCCCTCGGTCCGTCAACATCAGCCCGATGTACAGGACCCCCGTGTACGGAGTACCTGCCTGCCGCATGCCGTCGATCGCCGGTTTGATGATACGGATCTTGATCTCGGCGAGCGTTTCGGTCGGGACGAAAGGCGTCGGAGCATAGGCGCCCATGCCGCCGGTGTTTTTCCCCATGTCGCCGTCGAGGATGCGCTTGTGGTCCTGAGCAGGTGCGAGGGTCACGAAGCGGTTGCCGTCCGTGAGCGCGAACACCGACGCCTCGATACCGGTCAGGTACTCCTCGGCGACGATCGTGCGTCCCGCTTCGCCGAATATTCTGCCGCGCAGCATCGCTTCCGCTGTTTCGAGGGCGATATCGTAACCTTCGACAATGAGCACGCCCTTTCCTGCCGCGAGCCCGTCGGCTTTCAGGACGAGAGGGTATGGGGCATCGCGGAGAAAATCCCGGAGGAGGTCGTACTCCTTGTCGTGGAAGATCCGGAATTCGGCAGTCGGAATGCGATGCTTTTGCATGAAGTCCTTTGCGAAGGCTTTGCTCGTCTCCAAACGCGCCGCCGCCCTGGTCGGGCCGAAAATGCGGAGACCGCGTTCACGGAACACGTCGACGATCCCTTCCGCGAGCGGCGCCTCCGGGCCGACGACGGTCAAATCGATACCGGCCGATGACGCCCATGCGGCGAGTGCGGAGATGTCGGTCGCACCGATCGGGATGTTCTCCGCGACTTGGGCGGTCCCCGCATTGCCGGGCGCGCAGAAGATCTTCCCTGCGTGTGCGCTTTTGCGGAGCTTCCAACAGAGCGCGTGCTCGCGCCCCCCACTGCCGATGACGAGAATGTTCATGGGGATTCCCTTCTTGTTTCACGGGACGAGGTGCATGGTGGGTTCCGGCCGGGAACGTCTGCGCAGGGTACCTGCCATTTGCGGGAACGCTCTCGTAGGAAAGCCGTGAAGTCTCGGCGCTCTTCCCGAAGGGAGAGAATTTTTGCCGGAAACACAGGCAGGGCGGCTCGACCCGCGGCTCTCGTCACCATGCTTCGTACTCGTCATGGTGCACGATGCCTTCGAACACGCGCACGAGTTCGCCCGTCAGCCGCCTGCGGTCGAATTGTTCCGCGAATTGCGGTCGCGGGGCCGGGAGGGCGTTTTGGCGGAAGAGCCCGAACAGGGTTTCGATATTCCGGGCGAGCGACTCGGCGTCGTTCGGCCCGCTGATGTACGCCGCGCCATGCCCGGCCAGCGTGCGCCGCGCCTCGCATTCCGGGATCGAGGCGAGGATGGGCTTTCCCGCACCGATGTACTCGTAGAGTTTCCCTGTCGACACGACTTCCATCCCGCGCGAGGCGCCGATGGTCATCCAGAGAGCGTCCGCCCTCCGCAACTCGGCAACGCATTGGCGGTGTGGAAGGTAACCGAGAATCTCCACGTCGTCCCTCAGGCCGAGTTCATCGACGAGACGGTGGTCCTCACTGCGGAAATTGCCTGCGAAGCACGCGACGACACACCCGCGCGCATCGGGGTTGCCGTCCAGGAACGATCGGAGAGCGCGGAGGAGCGTCTGCGGCGTCCGGTCGTGATAGAAGGTGCCGGCGTGTGTGATGCGCATGCGGTTATCGCGCCTTGCCGGCTCGGTGCCCGCGAAATCCTCGGGGTCGAAACCTTGCGGAATGATGGTGATATCGTTATGGGAAATCGCGGTTGACGAGCGGAGGGTCAGTTCCTTCATCCGCCGGTTGATGGTGATGATACCGTCGGCCCACCGGAGGACGCTGCGTTCGAGCCGGTGATGCAAGGCGCGATGGACGAATGTCGGGTACGAGTGGAGGGGGTTTTCCAGCCAGGGGTCACGGTAATCGAGGACGAGGGGAAGACCGGTGCGGATTTTGATATCCCGCCCGACGAGGAAGGAGGTGAAAGGCGGGGCGGTCGCGAAGACGAGATCGAACCGTCGCACCGTACGGTCGCCTTTCGTCGCTTCCTCAGCGTCCCGACGCCCTGCGACTGCAAAGTTCGTCCCGCTCTCCTGGGGCGTGATCATGGAGAGCGCCGAGCGGAGGGCATATTTTTTCCACCCGATCTTATTGTCGGGGATGAAAAACGCCTGTTCGATGCGCGACATCGCACGATAGGCCCGTCCGGAAGGCATGTCGACGGTCTTTTTCCGCCGGAAGAGGTGAAGAGGGTCGAGCGAAGGCGTACGGACGATTTCCACCGGCAGGCCTGCGAGTTCCTCGAGGAAACTCTCGTCGCGGGCGAAATATCCTCTTTCCTCGACGGTGAGCACCGTCGGTTCCCACCCGAATGCAGGCAGGTATTTGACGAACTTGAATGTCCGTTGAACCCCGCTCAAACCGAGGGGGGGAAAGTAGTAGGCGATGACGAGAACCCGGCGGGTCATCCGATGATCGGCGGTTGCGTTTCACACGGCGATCAAGTCGCGCGGGGCATGGGATATCACGAGGGGGCCTCTTTCCGTCATGACGAGGACGTCCTCGATGCGGATGCCGAAGCGGCGGGGGATGTACACCCCCGGTTCGATCGTGAACACCATGCCCGGGATCAGACGGTCCTGGGAGGAAGGGGCGATGCGGGGCGGTTCGTGGATGGAGAGACCGATCCCGTGACCGAGGGCATGGGGGAAACGGTCGTCGAGACCGAAGCGCTTCAGGGTTTCGCGTGCGCTCGCGTCCACGTCGGCAGCCGGAACGCCTGCGGTAATGGATGCCACGGCTGCCTCGCGGGCGGCGAGCACGGCGGAATGGGCGCGGCGGAGTTCGGGACGCGCGCGACCGATGACGACGGTCCGGGTGATATCCGAACGATACCCTTCGACGGTGCACCCGAAATCGAACAAGACGAGGTCGCCCGACCGGATACGCCTCGTTCCCGGACGGCCGTGGATGAGAGAGGTGCGCGGTCCCGAAAGGACGATCGGGTCGAATGCGTCTTTTTCGGCGCCGTGCTCGATGTGGAGGCGGGTTATTTCCGCGGCGATATCGCGTTCCCTCATTCCCGGTTCGAGAAGCTGGAGGAGCGCTCGCAACACGGTTTCGCTGACGGCGACCGCCCGTTTCACGGCGGCGATTTCCGCCGGGTGCTTCACCGCACGAAGTTCGTCGAACATCGCTGCGGCGTCCCGGAACCGCCGGCGGGGCAAGCCGTCGGCGAGTATCCGGAAACGCGAAAGCGTCAGGTGGCGCTCGTCGATCCCGATTCGCCGTGCCCTGCGGAAGATGCCGCTGCGGGCGACCACGCGTTCGACGGTTTCGCCCACCGCCGTACAGAGGCGGACACGATGGGTTTCGCGTTCCGCCTGCTCGGAGTAACGCGGGTCCGTAACGAGCAGTGTCCCGCTGCGCGAAACGACCGCCGCACCCGATGAACCCGTGAAACCCGTCAAAAGGCGGATCGTGGTCGGCTCCGACACGTAAACCGCGTCCAGTCCCGCATGTCTCATCGCCCTGCGGAGGCGTGACAGGGCGGACTCGCGAATGTGGATAACTTTTCGCACGGTGTGGATAACTTGCGGACCGAAGGGAGAGTTTGGCTCTCTAATGCATTTATGTCTAATATATACAATAATTTATCAAAATACGGCGTGGTTGGTCGACTTTTCAGGCCGGAAGGCGTATCGGGTGGAAATGTGGATAAGTTCCGTTACACGCGCCGCTCGACTTGGTAATTCGGCGCTTCCTTGGTGATGAACACGTCGTGGGGGTGGCTTTCTTTCAAGCCTGCAGTGGTGATCCGCATGAATTCCGTCATGGTCTGGAGTTCCCCGATGGTGGCGACCCCGCAGTACCCCATGGCCGCTCGCAATCCGCCGATCATCTGGTAGACGGTGTCCTCGAGTCGTCCGCGGTAGGGGACCATCCCCTCGATACCCTCGGGGACGAGTTTCTTGATGTCTTCCTCGACGTCTTGGAAATAACGGTCCTTGCTGCCCTGCTGCATGGCGCCCAGCGATCCCATCCCGCGATAGACTTTGTACGTGCGCCCTTCGTAGAGCACCTTCTCGCCGGGGCTTTCCTCGAGCCCCGCGAAGAGGCTCCCGATCATCACGGAATCCGCTCCGGCGGCGATGGCTTTCGCGATATCACCCGTCTGCTTGATGCCGCCGTCCGCGATCACGGGGATACCGTACTTCGATGCGACTGCCGCGCAATCCATGATCGCGGTGATCTGCGGGACGCCCACGCCGGTCACGACGCGGGTCGTGCAGATGCTGCCCGGCCCGATGCCGACCTTGATGGCGTCCGCGCCCGCTCGGATGAGTTCCTCGGCGGCTTCCGCCGTCCCGATATTCCCCACGATGATGTCCGTGTTGGGGAAGCGCTTCTTGAGTTCCTTCAGCATCTCGATGACGCCGCGCGAATGCCCGTGGGCCGTGTCGATGACGAGAACGTCCACGTGGGCGGCGACGAGCCTCTCGGCCCGTGCGGGCGTGTCGGAAGCGACCCCCACCGCGGCGCCGACGCGCAGGCGCCCGAGATGATCCTTGCAAGCGTTGGGGTGGTGCTTCTTTTTCATGATATCCTTGAAGGTGATGAGGCCACGCAGGACGCCGTTTCTATCCACTACCGGGAGTTTCTCGATGCGGTGCTGCTGGAGGATCGTTTCGGCTTTCTCGAGCGTCGTGCCTTCCGGCGCCGTCACGAGATTGTCCTTCGTCATGATATCGGCGACGAGAATGGACCGGTTCGGCTCGAAGCGCAGGTCGCGATTCGTGAGGATGCCGATCAGTTTGTTCTCGTGGTCGACGATGGGGATGCCGGAGATGTGATACTTGTCCATGAGCTTGAGCGCGTCGTCGACGGTCTTGTCCGCCGTCAGCGTGATCGGGTCGACGATCATCCCGCTCTCGGAGCGTTTCACGCGGTCGACTTCCTCCGCCTGCCGCTCGATGGACATGTTCTTATGCAGGATGCCTATTCCCCCTTCCTGGGCCAGGGCGACGCCCATTTCGGACCCCGTGACGGTGTCCATCGCTGCGCTGACGAGAGGGATGTTGAGCGTGATGTTGCGCGTCAGGCGCGTGCGGACGTCCGTGTCACGGGGAAGCACCGCGGATTTCCGCGGGACGAGCAGGACGTCGTCGAACGTGAGGCCGAGGCGAATCGTGTCTTTTTTCATGGCGTGTCCTGCAATGGGGTGAAAAGAAAGCGGGAGGTCCCTCAGCGGAACGCCGGGAACCCCGTGATGGTCTTTCCGAGGATGAGCGTATGGATGTCGTGTGTGCCCTCGTACGTGCGCACCGACTCGAGGTTGTTCATGTGCCGCATGACGGGGTACTCGTCCGAGATGCCGTTCGCGCCGAGGATTTCACGGGCGAGGCGTGCGCAGGTGAGGGCGATGTCGACGTTGTTGCGCTTGGCCAGCGACACGTGCGCGTACGTGCATGTCCCTCCATCCATCATGCGCCCGAGCCGGAGGCAGAGGAGCTGGGCCTTGGTGATTTCCGTCAGCATGGAGACGAGCTTCTCCTGCACGAGCTGGAAAGAGGCGATCGGCCTGCCGAATTGGATGCGCGTTCGGGCGTACGACAACGCCGTTTCGTAACACATCGTCGCGGCACCTACGGCCCCCCAGGCGATGCCGTAGCGCGCTTCCGTCAAGCAGGAGAGGGGGGCTTTCAGGCCTCGTGCGGAGGGAAGCATGTTCGCCGCCGGGATGCGGCAGTCCTGGAGGACGAGTTCCGAAGTAACGGATGCACGGAGGGAATGTTTCCCCCGCATCTCCGGGCTGGAGAAACCCGGTGTTCCGCGTTCGACGAGAAAACCGCGAATCTCGCCGTCCCATTTCGCCCATACGACGGCAACGTCGGCGATCGACCCGTTCGTGATCCACATTTTCGAGCCGTTGAGGATGAAGGTTTCGCCTTCGCGTTCCGCTTTCGTGGCCATCGAGCCGGGGTCGGACCCGTGATCCGGTTCTGTCAATCCGAAACACCCGATCGCCTCTCCGCGCGCCATGCGCGGGAGCCACGTGCGCTTCTGCTCCTCGCTGCCGTAGCGGAAGATGGGGTACATCACGAGATCGCTCTGGACGGAGGCGAAACTTCGGAACGCGCTGTCGCCCCGCTCGAGCTCTCCGAGCATGAGTCCGTGGATGACGTTGCTCGCTCCCGCGCCGCCGTACTCTTCAGGGATCGTCGCCCCCAAAACCCCGAGAGCGGCGAGTTCCGGCACGAGTTCCATCGGGAAGCGCCCGTCCCGGTATGCGCCTTCGATGATGGGCAGGACACGCTCGTCGACGAAACGGCGGACGGTTGCGCGGGCGAGTCGTTCCTCCTCGCTGAGCATGTCGTCGAGGCGGTAAAAATCCGTTCCGGGCAGAGCGTCATCCATCGTATTGATCCATGAGGTGGGATGGCTTTACGAAATAAAATCATGTTATTCATCATCCTTCAAAAAAACAATCCGCCGTCCAGGGGGAACGGCTCACCACAAGCGGTGCATCGTTTCGCTGTCGAGGGCCACGTCCTCCCCGGACCGGTGTGTACTTTCAACCGGTGCAGGGTTAAATTGCCTCGGCATAATGGAAGCTCTTCTCGCCGTCGGTTTTCTGATCCTGACGTTCTCCTTCCTCGCATCGAGCGCAGAGGCCGCCCTCTTCACGGTATCCCCCCTCCAGGTCGAGCGGCTGTGCCGAGACAAGCGGAAAGGCGCGCAATCCCTGCGTCGGAACAAGGAACACATCAGCGATTCCATCATCGCGATCGTGATCCTCAACAATCTCTCGAACATCACCGGCTCCGTCCTCATCGGGAACATTGCAGGGGAGATGTTCGGCGACGTGGCTTTAGGGGTATTCACCGGGATTTTCACATTCCTCATCATTCTCGCCGGGGAAATCGTCCCGAAGACGATCGGCGAGCGGTACGCCGAGAAGTACGCCCTCCGCACGGCATGGTTTGTCGGTATGCTTCGCGTCGCGTTCGCCCCATTCGTCGCGCTCATTCGCGGCATGCTCATTCCCCTCGGCGGGGGGACGACCCCCCACAACCGCGTGTCCGAGGATGAAATCACCCTCCTCGCCCATATCGGGCGCAGGCACGGAACCATCCTCGACTCCGAAGACCGCTTGATCCGCAACGTCTTCCGCCTCAACGACATCATCGCGCGCGACATCATGACCCCCCGTACGGTGATCTTCGCCCTGCCTGCGAAGAAGAGTCTCGCCGACGCCGCCGCCGACCTGTTCGCCGCGTCGGTGAGCCGCATTCCGCTCTACGAGGAGGATCTCGACACGATCACGGGGGTCGCCCATATCCGGGACCTCCTCTCCGCCCTCGCCCGTGGGCTGGGAGATCGGCCCCTGAGCGCGTACGCGGACCGGCCGCTGTTCGTCCCTGACACCGCCCGCACCGACGCTCTCTTGAGCCTTTTCCAGAAGAACAGGACGCACCTCGCCGTCGTCGTCGACGAGTTCGGCGGCACCGCCGGCGTCATCACCCTCGAGGACATCCTCGAACAGCTCGTCGGCGAAATCGTCGACGAGCACGACCGCGACGTGGACCTTCGGGTGAAGGCTCGATCTCTCCAGGAACGTCGATACCGTGAGTGAATGCTGTCCTTTCCCCACCTGCCTCACCAGCGGGAGGGGGGATTCCTTCGGTCGCTGAGGGGATTCTCAGCGGCGTTTCCACGGCCAAGCGCGGACACCCACCCCGCCGGCCAGGATGAAATGCTTGCTGATGCCCGCGCTGAGGAAAGCGTCGAAATTCCCGAAATGCCCCGCAGCGCCGACCGTCAATTTGACCGCCTCGTCGGAGAGGCCGACATGCGCCGTCTGGGGGTCGATATCGTAACCGATTTGCGCTTTCACGTTCGCAGGGAGGGTGAACGTGTAGGAGCCCGCGGAGCGGAGCAATTCCACGGAGAGTCCCGCGAAAGGCTCGAACCACTCGAAACGGCGCCCCGCGTGGACGTTGATCGAGTACATGTCCGTCGTCGCGTCCAGTTTCGCCTGCGTGACGCCGACGCGGTTCTCGATGCCGGAATGCTGGTAGGTCACTTGCACGGCGGCGTCGACCGGCGTGTCGCGGAACCAGTGCGTGAAACCGTGGCGGATGCCGATCCCGAAGAATGAGAATTTCCCGATGTTTTTATCGAAGATAATGGGCGGGATGTAGCGGATGAGGGCGTCGGTGTGTTTCCACGTCCCGATGGAGATCTGGGGCACCGCGGCGAAGACGGTCTGCTGGTTCGTTCCGTTCGTGAGCTGGAGGGAATCGGGCACGAGCGCGATCTGGTCCTCCGGAACCCCTGCAAGGCGCAGGTATTCCTTGGGGATGCGGAACCAGCTCCCTTGACCGCCGAACACCGTCGCTGTCCGGAGCAGGGTGTCGAGGTCGCCGTTCCGGGCTGCGATCTCGAGGAAAAACTTGAACAGCTGGAGTTCGTAACTGTCGGTGGACCGTTTCCGGTACGGAATGGAGCCCGTATAGGTTCGCTGATCGTCGCGCACCCACGTGTACACGGACTGGAGGGAAAATCCCACGGTGAGGCGGTCTTCCCGGTCCGTTTGCGCCGTAGTATAGAACCCGTGATTGGCCCCGACGTTCGTCACGATGACGAGGGGCCCCATATACCCCGACGCGTTTTCCCCGAAGAGCTGAAGGGAAAATTCTTCGAGGATCCGTTTCATGACGGATTGATCGAATTGCGCGTGAGCGTGGGTCGTGGCGAGGAGTATCGCGGCGGTGAAAGGAAGAAAGCGGCGGATCGACATGAACATCATGGTTCAGAGGCGGATTCCCGCGCCGAGGGTGAGGTTGTCCTGGATGCCGAACGAGTACTCGGCCGTCAAGTCGATGAGCGGGAGGATGAGGCGTACCCCCGTCGTGAACCGGTAATTCATGCGGTCGAAATCGAGTTCGACCGAACGGGGTTCCCGCAGGACTTCGGGGAGGTCGGTGCTCGTCGGAGAGTATTTGTAGGAGACGGTGAGGGAATAACTCTCGTAACCGACGCCGCCGAAAACTTCCAGTATGCCGAGAGGAATGCCGGCATGGACGTTCGCGTTCAGGTTCACGGCGTCGATGATCGACCCGATTTCGAACCGCTGGGCAACCGCCATGAACGCCAGGTCGAACGGCAGCTCAATGTACTGCGTCGGGCTGTGCCTCAATCCCGCACCGAGACACCAGATTTTCCCGATGCCGGGTTCGAACGTCACCGGCGGTATCCCCCGGACGAGGAGTTCCGTTGCGGCGATCTGCCCGATGCTGATCTGTGGGAGCACGAGGAACGTGTTCTCCATTTTCACGCCGTCGGGAAGGGCGAAATCCGGGTAGGGATTGCCGTACGGATCGGTCTTGTACGAGTGGACGACCGTCCCTTTTTCGCCCGCTATCGTGGCGGTCTCGACTTGAGCGGGGTACCCCAGATCGGTGAGGGTCTGGGGGAGCTTCGCGATGAACGTCCTGTCTTTTGTCGGGATGAAAATCCAGACGTTCTTCACACCGACCCACACGTGGAATTTCGGTTCGATCCGTCCACTATGGAAAAAACCGCTGTTCAGACTGTAGCCGACGGCGTCGGCGGCGGGACGCAGATAATCACGCGCGAGTTCCTTCACCCCGAGATTCTCGATGAGGTCGGGGAGAGATTGCGCGCTGAGCCGTGCGTTCCCTGCCGTCAGGAGCAGGACGGCCAGCGCGGTGGCGGGGATGGTTCGTCTCATAATGTTCTCCCTCGATTCCCTTCGCCCCCCTTCACACGCGCGGCATTCCCGATGGCGGAGATGATCCGTTGCGTGACGGCATCGATATCGCCCACGCCGTCGACATGTTTCATGAGCCCTTTTTCTTCGTAGTAGCCGATGAGAGGTTTCGTCGTCTCGTGGTAGACGCGGAGACGGTGCGCGATCGTTTCCGCCGTGTCGTCTACCCGCCCGCGCTTCCCGAGGCGTTCGACGACTTCCGCATCGGGGACGACGAGGTCGATGACAGCTGTGATTCGTTCCCCCCGTTCGCGGAGGAACCGTTCGAGTTCCTCCGCTTGGACGATGGTCCGGGGGTACCCGTCGAGGAGGAACCCTTCCGCGCAATCGGGTTCCGTGAGGCGCTCGCGGACCATGGCGTTCGTGACTCCGTCGGGGACGAGATTCCCCGAGGAGGAATACCGCTCCGCTTCGATCCCCAGCGGGGTGCCTTCGCTGATGTGGCGTCGGAAAATATCGCCGGTGGATATGTGAGGAATGCCGTAATATGCCGCGATGGATACCGCCTGGGTCCCTTTCCCGGAACCGGGCGGCCCGAAGAGGATCAGGCGCATGGTCTTTCTCCGAAAGAAACGGGTTCCATCCCGAGGGGGGTGGATGGAGCCTGCATGTCGTTCGTCGTATGCGTGAAGGGGTTCATGACCGATGTGCTTGGGCGTGCGTCCGGAGGTACTTGACGAGCCGGATCTCGTTCGGTGCCCCCGGGGCGGCGGAATATTCCACCTCGTCCATCAATTTCTTCATCAGGATGATCCCGAGTCCCCCGCGCCGCGGTTTGCGGATATAATCGAGCCGTCTGGGCGGGCGGTAATGCGCGGCGTCGAAGGGCAGGCCCGTGTCGAGGATCGTCACGACGAAACCCTTCCGCCCTCGGTTTTCCTCCGAGGACACCCGGACGTGGATCCGCCCGTCGGGCCGGTTGCGGTAGGCATGCTTGATGATGTTCGTACAGGCTTCGTCGACGGCGAGGACGATTTTCCCGATGTCTTCCGCATCGAAACCGAAGGCGGCCGCCTCGTGGGAGACGAATAACCGGATATTCTCGAGGCATTCGGTCCGGCTTTCGAATTCGCCTGTCCTATCGCTATGTCTTGCGTCCTCCGGCACCGTTTTCTCACCGATCGGGGTTCAATGTGTCCGATCTGTCATGTCCGCAGGAGGCGGGGTAGTGCGGAACCGTTCCACGGCGTGAGACTCCTCCGGGAATATCTCATAGAGCATGGGGAAGCCGAGGAGGTCGAAAATGTCGTAGACGCGGGGCGACATGTTCGTGAGCTTGATGTCCCCTCCGTGCTTTCGGACATCCTCGATGAACTGCATGAATACACCGAGCCCCGCACTGCTGATGTAGGACAGGTCCCGGAAGTTCACGACGAGCCGGTACCTCTGTTTCCCGATATTATCCGCGATCACCTGTTCGAGGTCCGGTGCCGTATGGGCATCCAACTGTCCTTTCAAGTCGAGAACCGTAACGGTATCGATATGTCGAATGCCGACGGTGAAATCGCTCATGCCGTTCATCCTCCAAGTCCTGACGCGGGGTGTCCGCCGTTCCCGCTGCCGCCTGACCCACAACTCTCTCCGATCCAGCGCAGGGCGAGGACGGTCATATCGTCGTCCGCCGTCCGCTCCCCGCTATGGCGAACGACGGCGTCGAGGATCGCCTCGACGATTTCCCGCGCCGGCCGGGATGCGTGTGCGGCGGCCAAGCCCGCCAGCCTGCCGGTCGAGAACTCCTCGCCCCGTGAATTCCGCGCCTCGGTGACGCCGTCGGTGAAGAGGAGTATCGTGTCGCCGGGCCGGAGATGCAATTCCTGCTCCTCGAGGGTGGTGAGGAAACGTTCGGAGTCGTCGAGGCCGAGTCCCATGCCGTCGGGTCGAAGATACTCCGCACGGTCGTTCGAAATATACAGCAGGGGACAATGCCCCGCACGGGCGAAGACCAAGCGCCCACTGCGGAGATCGAGCACCGCGAAGAGCAGGCTGATGAATGATTTCGGATCCATGGTCCTGCACAGCGTCCGGTTCATCCGCACAAGGAGATCGCGTGTGGAAACCCCCGCCGAACTCATCGCGTGGAAGATCCCTTTGACTTCGGCCATGTAGAGCGCCGCGGAGACGCCTTTACCCGAGACGTCGCCGATAGCGATGCCGAGGAGATCGTCGTCGAAGCGGATGACGTCGTAGTAATCGCCGCCCACTTCGTACGCGGGGAGGGAGCGTGCATAGATATCGTACGAGGGACGCGTGGGGAGCAAGACCGGGAGGAGGCTGTGCTGCATGCCCCGTGCGACCTCGAGCTCCTGGCGAAAACGCTCGCGGGTGAGCGATTCCGCAATGAGGCGGCTGTTCTCCAACGCGACGGACACGAGGTCGGTGAACGCCGAGACGACGAGCAGGAGATCCTTGTCGAAATCGTAAGGGTTCTTCCTCAGGAGTCCGATGGTTCCCACGACCCCCGCGTGAATGCGCAAAGGGATGACCGCGAGGGACCCCGCCGAAAGGTCGGGAGGAACCGGTGCGAGGCGGCGATCCCGGTGGAGGTCGTGCACAACGACGGGGATTCCCGCCTCCGCGGCGAACGCATGGAGGGGGGTATTGTCGCTCATGCGGAGAGCCTCGAACTGCTCGGGGGAAAGACGGCGGAGGATGCGCTTGGCCGGGAATGCGGATTCTGCACGGGTGACGGGGTATGCTGCCGCCGCAGCCGTGGGGTCATGGATATCGATCCATCCCGCTTCCGTTTCGCCGATGTTCATCGCGAGCTGGGCGGCCGTTGCGAGCAGTTCGTCGAGATCGAACACCTCCCGAACGAGGCGGCTCATGTTCTGGAACGATGAGATCTCCGCTTTTTTCCTGTCGAACTCCTTCGCGGTCGGGAGGTGGAGGAGCGTGCTTACCCACACGATTCCCATGGCGACGGCGGCGAACAGGAACACGGTCGAGACGAACGCGTCGAGCGCGGGGTGCAGGTAAGCCAGGAGGGCTTTCGTCAGCGTTCCCGTTGTCGGTTCGAAGCTGAAGACGGCCGAGTCGATCGCGAGGAGGATGAAGAACACGAACCCGAAAAACGAAAGACCCAGGTTCAGGAGTTTTTCCCTCCGCGTCAAGACGAGGATCCACGAGAAACGGAACGCGTTGACCACGATGGCCGCTGTGAGCAGAACGGCGAGGAGGACCACCGTCCAGTTGGATGCGTCGGCATCCCGAGGCGAGGCCGTGAACGCGATGATATACAATCCCTCGATCGCGACGAGAGCGATGTAATTGTTCTGGGTGTTCCTCCTACGCTTGAGGAAAATCAGCTCCGTAAAGACGGCGCCGAGGAAGAGCGCGGCGATGCCCGTCACGTAACCGAAGAGTCCGGCGACGATGGCGGTCGTCATAGCCTGGGGGATGAGGCGATGGTCCGTTGTCGTGAACCGGACGAAGGGGACGGTGCGGATGAGACCGACGAGAAACAGCAGAATCGTGGCGATGATCAGCGCCGTACCGACGAGCCGAACGGGATTGTACGCGTTCCCGAGAGGGCGGCGGAACAGGAGGATTCCCATCGCCGCCAAGGCAATCGCGAGCAGGAGGGTGTGGAAAATGTCGTTTCCCGGTGCGGTTTCCGCGATGGCGTAACGTGCGACGAGGTAGAAGAAGTCGAGGACGAAAGAGGCGGCGGCCGCAAGGATCAAGACGTTGCGGGAAAGTTTCATAAATGTAAGTATCGTGTTTTTACAATTGATGCGAAAATCGGTCCGGCCTTCCCCTGTGCTACGAGAATTTCGTCGTTGGTGTTGCGCGAGAGTTTGTCGCCTATGTGTCGGGCGGTTATTTTCCTTCGCGATGAATGGGACATCGATCGAGTCGAATGAGTCGGGAGAGAGGCCGCTGGTCGAGGTGCGCGAGGTGAGGAAATGGTTCCCTCTCGCGCGGGGGTTCGCCGGCAGGTTTGCGGGGTCTGTCCGGGCCGTCGACGGGGTCACGCTTTCGATTCCCCGCGGAGCCATTCTCGGGCTCGTGGGGGAATCGGGCTGCGGGAAGTCCACGCTCGGTCGCTTGATCCTCCATTTGCTCGAGCCGACAGGGGGAACCGTGTCGTTCGACGGGGTTCCCCTCTCGCGTCTTCCACGGCATGACCTGCGGGCGCTTCGAAAACGGATGCAGATCGTTTTCCAAGACCCGCTCTCGTCCCTTAACCCGCGCCTCTCCATCGGTTCGACGCTTTCCGAGATCCTCGCGGTTCATGCCGTCGTTCCGCGAAGACAGCGCGCGGATCGCATCGCGCTCCTCCTCGAGACGGTGGGATTGAACGCGTTCCATGCGAACCGGTTTCCCCACGAGTTCAGCAGCGGCCAACGCCAGCGTATCGCGATCGCGCGTGCCCTTGCGCCGGAGCCCGAGTTTCTCGTCTGCGACGAACCCGTCTCCTCGCTCGACGTCTCCATCCAGGCCCAGATCATCAATCTTCTGTTGGATCTGCGCGATACCCTGCAGCTCACGTACCTGTTCATTTCCCACGATCTCCACGTCGTGAAGCACCTCGCCGACGAGATCGCCGTGATGTACCTCGGGCGCATCGTCGAACACGGACCGGTGGAGTCGGTCGTCGCATCGCCGATACACCCGTACACCCGCGCCCTGATCCGGTCGGTCCTACCGATCGATCCCCGGCGACGTGTCGGGAAGCCCGCTCTCTCGGGAGATCCCCCGAACCCCGCCGATGTCCCGCCGGGGTGCCCCTTTCACCCGCGCTGCCCGGATGCCTATGCGGAGTGCAAGACGGTCACGCCCGTTTTCGCGACCGTCGGCGACCGGCGGACGGCGTGCCTCCTGTATCCCGAGTGCCGCCCGAACGGGAGTGAAGCGAACATCGATCGTTCCGAGATGAGCAAGGAGACCCCTGATGCCGTCCGGTGAACACCGGGATTCCCGCATCCCCCCGCTCCGGCAGGGATTGGAGGTCATCCCCCTGGAGGATGACGAGGGGAACGCCTTCTTCCTCATCCGGGATCCGCTCGGCTACTGCTCGGAGACCGTCCCCCTCTCGGATGTCGCGTGGGGCGTGGCGCAACTCTTCGACGGACGGTCCACCGCGAAGGATCTCCACGCTTTCCTCGCGGAGAGGATCCACATCCGAATCCCCGTCGAGCACATCCGGCGACTGGCGGATATTCTCGACGAGATGCTCCTGCTGGACAGCGGCGCTTTCGAAACCGTCCGGCAGGACGTCGAAGCTCGCTTCCTCGCATCCTCCGTCCGTCCTGCCGTACATGCCGGGACGTCGTACCCCGATGAGCCGAAGGAACTGGCAGCATTCCTTTCGGAACTCTTCGCCCAGCATACGACCGTTGAGCCTCGCCAAGCGCCGGTCGGCGTGATCGCCCCGCATATCGACTTGCAGATCGGGGCCCGATCGTACGTGCCGGCTTACGCCGCGCTGCAAACCGCGTCTTTCGACACGGTGGTCGTGCTCGGCACGAGTCACTATTCCATGGATGACCTTTTCATTCTCACGGCAAAGGATTTCGAAACGCCGCTGGGCGTTATGCCGACGGACCGCGAATTCGTGGAAATGCTGCACGACGCGAGCGGGGGAACATTCACGCGATGCGACACGGCGCACCGCGTCGAGCATTCCATCGAATTCCAGTGCGTGTTTCTCCGTTACCTTTTCGGCGAGAAACCGGTGCGCATGGTCCCCGTTCTCTGTACAACCTTCGACCACCTGTTCGAAGGGGGCCGCAGCCCCTTCGACGACCCGAGGTTCCAGGCTTTCGCCCGCGCTTTCCACGAGACCGCCGGGCGCCTTCATCGCCGTGTCGCGTTCGTCCTGAGCGTGGATTGGTCGCACGTCGGCTTGAAGTTCGACGACGAGGTCCCTGCATCCCAGCTTCTCCCGCGCACGCGCGAGATCGATTTCTCCCATTTCGACGCCCTCGAGCGCGGCGATATCGCGCGATTCCATCAACTCGTCCTCTCGGCAGGCAACGAGACGAACATCGACGGCCTCTCCTGCGTCACGACGTTTTTCGCGCTTGCCCGTCCCGATTTCGGCGCACTCCTCTCGTACGACCAGTGGCACGAGGAGGAGCGAGAATCGGGCGTCACCTACGCGAGCATGGCGTTCTATCGCCGATGATCGACACGCATTGCCATCTCTTCTGGGAAGATTTCGCGGCGGACCTCCACGCCGTGCTCGAGCGGTCACGCGCGGCGGGTGTGCACGGCGTCATCGTCCCGGGGACGTCTCTTCAGACAAGCGCGCAGGCAGCGGACATCGCATGCCGTTGTCCCGATGTCCGCTGGGCGGCGGGAGTCCACCCGCACGACGCCGCATCGCTTCCCGCGGATTTCATTGATCGGCTGTGCGCGCTTCTGCGCCATCACCGCGCCGTCGCCGTCGGCGAGATCGGGCTCGATTACCATTACGATTTCTGCCCACGGGACCGTCAGGTGGAAGCGTTTCGGCTCCAGGTGGAGCTGGCCCTCGAGGAGGGTCTCCCCGTCATCCTGCACAACCGGCAAGCAGACGAAGACCTCCTCGCTTTGTGCCGTGAATACGCGGCGCGTGGTCTCCGCGGCCAGTTCCACTGTTTTTCGTCGACGCCTGCTTTTGCGGAACGCGTGCTTGAACTGGGTTTCCACATTTCCTTTACAGGCAACGTGACCTACCGGAACAGTACTTTGGCCGAGGTTGTCCGGCTCGTTCCGGACGACCGTCTCCTGCTGGAAACGGACGCGCCGTTCATGGCCCCTGTGCCGTACCGCGGCAAGCGCAATGAACCCGCCTATCTCCCCCTCATCGTCGAGCGACTCGCGGCAATCAGGGACCAGGACCCGGAGACCATTTCTGCTCTCACGGACCGGAACGCGGAGCGCCTTTTCGGTTCGGCGCTCGAAAACGTCCGGTAGAGGATCGCGGCTCGGCGTGACGCCGCCCTTGTTCCGCACCTTGGAGAACACGGCGCGGGGGGCTAGATTGATCTCATGGAAAACGTTCCCCGTGTCCTTCGTTCCGAGGGCTTGAGAAAACGCTACCGGAAACGGTACGTGGTCGACGGCGCGAGCGTGTCGGTCCGACAGGGCGAAATCGTCGGTCTGCTCGGGCCGAACGGCGCGGGCAAGACGACCACGTTCTACATGATCACGGGGATGATCCGGCCGACGGCGGGAGACGTGTTCCTCGACGACCGCTGCATTACGAGGCTTCCCATGTACAAGCGCGCGCGCCTCGGCATCGGGTACTTGCCGCAGGAAGCGTCGGTCTTCCGCAAGCTGACGGTGGAGGAGAACATTTTGGCGGTTCTCGAGCTGATGGGGATGCCCGCCGTCGAACGTCGGAAGCGCGCCGAGGAGTTGATGGGAGATTTCAACATCGCTCAAATCCGTTCGAGCAAAGGTTACATGTTGTCCGGCGGCGAGAGGCGCCGGACGGAGATCGCACGTGCCCTCGCGACGAACCCTGCGTTCATCCTCCTCGACGAACCGTTCGCCGGCATCGACCCCATTGCGGTCGAGGACATCATGCGTATCGTCGGCGAGCTGAAAACGCGGAATATCGGGGTCCTGATCACGGACCACAACGTGCACGAAACGCTCTCCATCGTGGATCGTGCGTACCTACTCTACGACGGGCGGATTCTCATGGAAGGCGACTCGAAAACGCTTGCCGGCGACGAGGAAGCACGCCGCATCTACCTCGGGGAGAGTTTTCGCCTCGACCGGTACTGACCGTCCGCCTCCCGCTCCGGATGACGATCGGGCCCCCCCTGCCCGCCGTTCAACCGGACAAAGGGACCCGGCGTGAGGGGGAGGATTCGTACCCCCGATACACGGCCGCGGTTGTCAGTCGTTCCCTTCGGGTTTCTGCAGGACCGTCTCTTCTTCGGGCGGCGCCGCAGGAGCCGTTTCCTGGGGCCCATCCTCGGCGTGTTCGAACGCGAGGGTCTTGTTCACCGCGTCGAAGACGACGAGCACCGCGCTCCCGGCCGGGAATTTCCCTCGGAGGATTTCCTCTGCCAGGGGATCCTCCACGTAATTCTGGAGCGCGCGGCGCAAGGGCCGTGCTCCGAAGTTCGGGTCGTAGCCTTTCTCGACGAGGAAATCCTTCGCTTCCTGGGTGAAGCGGATCTTCAACCCCATGTGATGGACCCGTTCGAGGAGCTTCCGCGCGGCGATGTCGATGATCTTGTAGATGTGCTCTTTCTGGAGCGGGTGGAACACGATCGTGTCGTCGATGCGGTTGAGGAACTCGGGGTTGAAGAGCCGTTTCATCGAGTCCTCGAGGGTTTTCTTCATGTCCTCGTAGGCGGTTTCCTCCTTCGGTTCCTCACCGAACCCGAATGTCCCGCGCCGCTTGATTTCGCGTGCGCCGATGTTCGACGTCATGATCAGGATCGTGTTCTTGAAATCGATCCTCCGGCCGAGCCCGTCGGTGATGATGCCGTCGTCGAGCACCTGGAGCAGGATGTTGAACACGTCCGGGTGCGCTTTCTCGATCTCGTCGAGCAGGACGACGGAGTACGGCTTGCGCCGGATCTTCTCGGTGAGCTGTCCCCCCTCCTCGTAGCCGACGTAACCGGGCGGTGCGCCGACGAGGCGGGATACGGAGAATTTCTCCATGTACTCGCTCATGTCGATGCGGACGAGCGCGTCCTCGGAATCGAACAGGTAGCGGGCCAGCACTTTCGCCATTTCCGTTTTCCCGACACCCGTCGGGCCGAGGAAGATGAAGGAGCCGATGGGGCGGCCGGGGTCCTTCAAGCCCGCGCGTGTCCGGCGAATGGCGCGTGTCAGCTTGTCGATGGCCTCGTCCTGGCCGATGATTTCCCGGCGGAGTTCGTCGGCCATGCGCAGGAGCTTCTGCGACTCGGATTGCGCGATGCGGTTGACGGGGATACCGGTCATCATGGAGACGACGTCCGCGATCACGTCCTCGCTCACGTCGTGGACGACGGTATGCGCGGAGGCTTCCCAAGCGCGTTTGGCTTCTTCCAGCTCGTGGAGGAGGCGTTTCTCGATATCGCGGAGGCGGGCGGCCTCCTCGAAATTCTGGCTGCGGACGACCTGGTTCTTCTGCGCCTTGATTTTCTCGATCTCCTCCTCGAGGGCGACGATTTCCTCGGGGACGACGATGTTCTGGAGGTGGACGCGCGCCCCCGCCTCGTCCATCACGTCGATGGCCTTGTCGGGGAGGTACCGGTCGGTGATGTACCGGTCGCTGAGCCGGACGCACTCCTCGATCGCTTTGTCCGTATACCGGACGCCGTGGTGCTCCTCGTACTTGTATTTGATGTTCCGGAGGATCTGGATCGTCTCCTCGACCGTGGTCGGGTCGATCATGATTTTCTGGAAGCGGCGGTCGAGCGCACCGTCCTTCTCGATATACTGGCGGTACTCGTCGAGGGTGGTCGCGCCGATGCATTGGATGTCGCCGCGGGCGAGGGCGGGTTTGAAGATGTTCGAGGCGTCGAGCGAACCCGAGGCGCCCCCCGCCCCGACGATCGTGTGCAGCTCGTCGATGAAGAGGATCACGTCCTGCGCCTTCTCCAGTTCGTTCATGACCGCTTTCATGCGCTCCTCGAACTGCCCCCGGTACTTGGTCCCCGCGACGAGAGCGGCGAGGTCCAGCGTGACGACACGCTTGTTGTGCAGGACGCGGGAAACCTTCTTTTGGACGATACGGACGGCGAGCCCCTCGGCGATGGCGGTTTTCCCGACCCCCGGTTCGCCGATGAGCACCGGGTTGTTCTTCTTCCGACGGGAGAGGACTTGCGCGACGCGTTCGATTTCCTTGTCGCGGCCGATGATCGGGTCGAGCTTGTCCTCCATGGCGAGTTTCGTCAGGTCGCGTCCGAAATTGTCGAGGACGGGCGTCTTGACCCGCTCCTGCCGACGTTCCGAAGGCGGGTTGCCCCCGCGGTGCGAGTGGCTCTGCTCGGAAGAATGTTCGGGCGGGGGCGGCGTGGAAGGCCTGCCGCTGATGATGTTGTCGAGCTCGTTCCGGACGGTATCGTACTGGATGTTGAATTGCGCGAGGATCTGCGCCGCGATATTGTCGTCGTCCCGGAGGAGCGAGAGGAGGAGGTGCTCGGTCCCGATGACGTCCGACTTGTAGAGCTTCGCCTCGAGGTATGTGATTTTCAGGACCTTCTCGGCCTGTTTCGTCAACGGGATGTTCCCGATCGTCAATGTGCCCCCCGTCGAGCGGACCGTGTCTTCGATGGTCTTCTTGAGCTTGAACAGATCGCCGCACAGGTTGCGGAGGATCTTCACGGCGATGCCTTCCCCTTCCCGGATGATGCCCAGCAAGAGATGCTCGGTTCCGATGTAATCATGCCCGAGACGCATAGCTTCCTCGCGGCTGAGCCGGATGACGTCCTGCACGCGATTCGAGAAATTGCCTTCCATGATTTCCTTCGTTTTTCCTTTGCCGTTCTCCCTTTCCTCTCATGGAAACACGCAGGCGCCAGGGAGAGTTCTCGTTCGACACAGCAAAAAATACCATGCCCCCGAGGGAGACGCAAGGCAATAGCGTTCCCGCCGCGCGCTGCAAACGCTTACATGGCGATGCGGGCTGCGCAGTCCCGGCACATCGCAGCCGCTCGTCAGAAAATGATCGTCCAGAGCGTGTAATCCAGGATCAGGATGAGGGCCGAACTCAGCACGAACGCGCGGATGGTCGAGCGCCCGACCCCTTCCGCACCGCCCGTCGTCTGAAACCCGATGTGGCAACCCAGGATGGCCGTGACGGCGCCGAACGCGACAGCCTTGATGATGCCGGAAAAAATGTCTTTCGTCTGGAAGAAGCGCTTGACGCTTCCGAAGAACGTGGCCGCACTCAGGTCGAGGAAAAAATTGGCGACGAGGAAAGCGCCGAGGAGGGCGATGGCGTTCGCGAACACCACGAGGAGCGGCATCATGATGACCGCGCCGAGGAAACGCGGCATCGCGAGGTACCGGACGGGACTGATCGCCATGCTTTCCAACGCGTCGAGCTGCTCGGTCACCTTCATCGTCCCGAGTTCGGCCGCGATGGAGGCGCCGACGCGCCCCGCGATGACGATCGCGCTCAATACCGGTCCGAGCTCGATGAAGATGGCGCGGCTGACGGCTCCGCCGATCAGCGAGAAGGAGATCATGCCCTGGAACTGGTATGCCGCCTGCCAGGAAGACACCATGCCCGTGAAGAGTCCGATGATCAGAACCAGCGGCAGGGAACCGACACCGATGTGCTCCATCTGTTCGATCACGAGCCTCCGATCGCGGACGAGGCGGTGCATGCTTCGGAAGATGTTGATCTGCAGGAGAGCGATTTCCCCCGTTTCCTTGAAGAAATGGATCGTTCGCCTGCCGAGCCGGTCGATTCCGAGTGTGTTCATGGGCGCTCCAGGGAAAATGACGTGTAAACGACAAGCCTCGAAATCAGGTAGGGGTACTCTCTCGAGGGATAGGGGCGAGCGAGGTGTTCCGTTCAGTCGGTTTCGTCTCCCCACGACAGTGTCCCCCGAAACCTCGCGCCGCGAGCTGTCCGCATGCCCCCTCGATGTCCGCACCCGCACTGCTGCGGACCATCACGGTCACTCCCGCCTTCTTGAGAGAGGCTGCGAAAGCCAGGACGTCCTCCCGCGATGGGGATCGGAAGCGGTGCCCCCCTCGGACGATCTTTTCGATGGGGTGGTAGGGGATGAGGTTGATCTTGCAGGGCACGCGACGGGCGAGTCGAGCGAGGCGACGGATGTCTTCCGGTCCGTCGTTCACCCCTTCGAAGACGATGTATTCCCATGTCACGGCGCGCCCTGCCATGCGCACGTAGTATTCCACCGCTGCGATGACCTCGGCGAGAGGGTAACGCTTCGCAACGGGCATGAGCCGTCCGCGCACCTCGTCGGTCGTGGCATGCAGAGAGACGGCGAGTTTCACCGTTCTCCGCTCATCCGCCATGCGCCGGATCCCGTCGGGGATCCCCGCCGTCGATATCGTGATGCGGGACGCGCCGACACCGCGGGTCGCTTTGTGGGTGAGGATCTCCACCGATTTCATGACAGCGTCGTAGTTCAGGAACGGTTCCCCCATCCCCATGTAGACGATGTTGGTGATGCGTCCGCCCGCGGCCGACCTCGCGACGATGTACTGGCCCACGATTTCCCCCGAAGCCAGGTTCCGCCGCGGCTTCACGGAAGCCGTCGCGCAAAACGTGCAGCCGAGCGGGCAGCCGACCTGTGTCGAGAGGCAGAGCGTCAGACGTCCCCCGAGGCCCCCTTCGCCGGCCTCGGAAGGGATGAGGACGGCTTCCACCGCGAGGCCGTCTTCCAGTTCGAAGACGAATTTCCGCGTCCCGTCCCTCGATCTCCGCTCGCCGGCGACGTGCGGGTGCGCGATGCGATAGCGGCGAGCAAGCGAAGCCCGGACGGTTTTCGGGAAATCGGTCATGGCGTCGAAGTCGTCCGTTCCATGGTTGTACAGCCACGAGAAGAGCTGCGTCCCCCGGTACGGTTCGAGACCCATTGCCGCGCATTCCGCCCTGAGTGCGACTTCGTCGAAGCCGAAGAGGTTCCGGCGTTCCATGACGCGAATCTACGACCGCCCGTCGTCCCGAGGAAGCAGGCAATGGCGGCGCCGCGTCGAGGACCTCATCCGCCGGTTCTGTGTGATTCGAGCACGGTGGATCGTGCGATGGGCGGAATGCGGAAAGGGAGGAGCGGCGCTTGCGGAACAGCGTGCGCCCACAGGAGGTGCGGGAATGCGTAGCATCGTTGTCAAATTCGCCGGAATTGGCGAGCTTGAAATAATGCAAAGACAAGCGATACCTCTCGTGCCACTTGTCGCCTGTTTTCTCGTCTCCGTATGTGGAGCGCAGGTCGATTCCATCTCCGGTACGACAGGGGACACCGGAAGCGGCTCCGTATGCGCTTCCTCGGAAGCGGGTACGACAAACCCTCCGGTGGGCCGGCGGGTCGTCATCCCATGGAGACTCGCGGTGGTCGGCGGTGCGGCTCTCGGGACACTCGGTGCGACATATTGGTACCTCGAAAAGACGTGGTGGTCCGAGAAACCGACCGCTTTCCACTTCGACGACGGGGCCGATCTCCATTATGCGCATAATCTCGACAAACTCGCCCATTTCTATGGGGGGAGCATCGCGGGTGATCTTTTCTCCGGCGGTTTGCGCTGGGCAGGGATGAGACGGAAAGCAGCCGCGTGGTACGGTTTCGGGCTCGGCGTATTCGTTCAGCTCGTCATCGAATTGAAGGATGGCTATGCCCCCCGCTGGGGGTACAGCGTCTGGGATGTCGCGTGCGGTACGGCCGGTGCGCTTTTCTTCGTGGGCAAACACTACTCGCCG
>JARYLZ010000130.1 GCA_029907355.1 Bacteroidota bacterium
TCGCATCCTGGGGCTGGAGAAGGTCCCAAGGGTTTGGCTGTTCGCCAATTAAAGCGGTACGTGAGCTGGGTTCAGAACGTCGTGAGACAGTTCGGTCCCTATCCTATGCGGGCGCAGGATGATTGAGGAGAGTCGCTCTTAGTACGAGAGGACCGGAGTGAACGAACCTCTAGTGTACCAGTTGTCGCGCCAGCGGCACCGCTGGGTAGCTACGTTCGGAAGGGATAAGCGCTGAAAGCATCTAAGCACGAAGCCCCCTCCAAGATGAGTCATCCCGCCGCCTTCGGGCGGCTTGAAGACCCCTGGGAGATGACCAGGAGATAGGCGCCAGGTGTACGCACAGCAATGTGTTCAGCCGAGGCGTACTAATAAGTCGATCGCCTTCACCGATTCTGTTATTTCCATACAGAACCGTCCGGTGAACTTGACAAAACCATACGAACGTGAACCGGATCACCCATTCGTCCGATACGTCCACACGGATGTGTTCATGGCGGCAACAGCGAGGGTGTCACACCTCTTCCCATTCCGAACAGAGAAGTTAAGCCCCTCTACGCCGATGGTACTGGCCGGGCGACCGACCGGGAGAGTAGGAAGTCGCCAGAACGCTTTTTTCGAAAGCCCCACGCAACGGCGTGGGGCTTTCGCGTTTATCCCACCTGCATCAACCGAACCGCTCACGACCTTGCTCCGCGAACCGCCTGCACCGGTTCTTAGCGCTACCTCCAATTCGCCGGACAATGCCCCTCCACCCCATGCGAGAGGCTTCCACGCGAGCATCGCTGACGTATGGTCCATTTCCACGTGATGCGAAGATCGCGAAGGTGCATCATCCCGCGGCCGTGCGCGGACGGTCGCGGGAACAGCGCACAATTCCCGAACTTCTCCGCACGCGGCGCCCATGACGCGAATCCTGCCGTGGATGGAATGCATCCCTTTTTTCAGCGTAGCCGTATCCCTCTGCACGGCGGCGTCTGAATGCTGGGAGGTTCCGGCCGACAAATGCCGCAACCGGCATGCGGTTGAATGAGCCGTGATGAAAGGCGATATTCGGTAACGGTCGAAGTGCGCCTCGAGATCGCCGTTCGTGCCGGCCGCCGTCTGGGGGCTGTTCCGGGCAATCCCCGCCCAAAGGCGAACGTTTGCGGTGTCGTTCGAGGAAAGGAACAAAGACCGGAACGAGAAGCTATCCGACTGCATCGCCGTATCCCGACATGAGAGATCGGACCCTCAAACGGCTCTACAGCGTGTTTGTCCGGCTCGCGCCGCAGCGCATACTGGTGAACGGCGCCCTCTACTGGTCCTTGTATGCCGCGTTCTGGAGCATGACGAGGCGGAGAGCATCCGGCGGCGTGCTGGGGACCCACTGGAAGAACGAAGGGACCTTTCTCGAGATCCTGAAGCACTACGCCCGCGGAGATGCCGACGCGCTCGAAATCGGCTGCGGCGGTGGACGCATTACGCGCGAAGCCGCTCCGCTCGTCCGAACCCTCGTCGCGACGGACGTCTCGCGGGGCATGCTCGCATTGGCGCGTCGGGCCCTCCGCGACCGCCCCAACGTGGTCTTCGCGAGGACGGACGGGTTCACCCTGGAAAAGTTCACGGACGCTTCCTTCGATCTCGTCTTCTCGCACGACGTGTTCGTCCACTTCTCCAGCCTCCAGACGTACCCCTACCTCCGGGAAATCAGGCGCGTGCTCCGGCAAGGGGGCGTTGCGCTCCTCTCGTTCTACTCGTTCACGGCGCAATTCGCCGTCTTCCGCGACCTCGCCCTGGAGTACCACTCCGCCCGGAAAATACCCCTGCACATGCGCATCCATTTCGTCACGGAGGAAATGCTCCGCGCGATGGCAACGGACGCGGGACTCCAAGTGGAAAAGATCGACAGCGGGGATTTCCTGACGGCCGTGTTCCGAAAACCGTGACGCTTGGGTGCGGCCTCCAAGGCTGCGATCACCTATGTCCGTCCGGTCGTCTTGCTTGTCCGCTCCGCCACGGTTCACCATTCCATCGCGACGATCGGCAGGACCGGCATGGGCTGGTGGAATCATGTGCTGCATCCTTCGAGTCACGACCGCGATCATGGCAGGACTCAGGAGGACAATGGAGTCAACACGCAGTGGAAGGTGGATTGCAACAACTCGAATGTCCGAACCGTCCGGTCCGGCGTCGGGATAGCGGGCATCGCCGGTGTCAGGCTGCCCATCGATCCGGACGACCACGAGCGAGCACTATTGCGCACTCTCCCGCGTTCGCGGAGTGTGCACGGTCGAACCCTCTCCCTCTCGAGGAGCGTGACGATCTTACGATCGCCTCCTGCCTGCGGCTCTTGCGCAACTCACGTTTCGCTTCCGACGACGACGTTCCAGAGCCGTACGCGCCAAGAGGTCACGATGCCCTCGAGCACGTACGGGTCGTTCCGAGCGAAACGGGCGGCCGTTTCGGCATCTCCCCGGAACACGAAGAGCGCCCCGTCCGCAGGGTCGGCGTACGCACCGGCGAGGACAAGCTCTCCGCGATCGTGCGCAGCGCGGGCCAAGGCGAGGTGCGCCTCGCGGAAAGGCTTGCGCCTCTCGAGGTAGTCGTCGACGACGTCGTAGAAGAGCAGGGAATACATGGGTTCCATACCGGCATGGGTGAAGAGGCTGTTCAGGCTTTGCCTTTCGCGACGTTCTCGAGGACGCGCACGACCAGCTGCCAGCACCTGTCCACGGCAGGGATGTTGACGCGCTCATCCGGCGAGTGTGCGCCTTCGATGGTCGGCCCGAAGGAAATCATGTCGAGACCGGGGTACACTTCCCCGATCAGGCCGCACTCGAGTCCGGCATGGATCGCCTTGATCTCGGGGTCTTTCCCGAACAGTTCGCGGAACGACTCCTTCGTCACCTTGAGGGCACGGGACTGCATGTTCGGTTTCCAGCCCGGGTAACCGTCCCCCTGCACGACGCGCATGCCCGCGAGGCGGAACACCGCGCTGACCATGTCGACGGCTTCCTGTTTCTCGCTCTCCACCGAGCTGCGCTGGCTGGTCCCGATGGTGAGTTCGCCGTTGTCGACGGCAATGGTCGCGAGATTCGTCGAGGTCTCGACGAGGCCCGGGATGTCGGCGCTCATCTTGAGGACGCCGTGCGGCAAGGCGCGGAGAACGTCGAGCAAGGTCGCGAACTGGGCCGGTATGATGGTCTTCCCGCCTTCGCCGGACGGCTTCACGGACACCTTGAGGGCGGGTTCCACGGTTCCGATCTCCGCGAGGAAAATCGCATTGAGATCTTTCACCGTTTTATCGACAACGGGGGCGCTCTCCGCCGGGACGCGGACGGTGCATTCCGCCTCGCGCGGGATGGCGTTGCGCTTGCTCCCGCCCGAAATCCCAGCGAGGCGCACATCCGTCTCCTTCGCCAGGGCCGCGAGGGTGCGGGCGAGGAAACGGATCGCGTTGCCGCGGCCTGCGTGGATGTCGAGGCCGGAGTGCCCGCCTTTGAGCCCGTCGACGACGATTTCGAGGGCGGTGTACCCGGCAGGGGCGTCTTCGTACTCAAGAACCATCACGCCGGCGGTGTCCATACCGCCCGAGCAACCGACGTACAGGGCGCCGTCTTCCTCGGAGTCGATGTTCAACATGATGTCGGCATGGACGAATCCGGGCTTCAGCCCTTTCGCACCCGTGAGGCCCGTCTCCTCGTCGACGGTGAAGAGGAATTCCAGCGTGGGGTGGACGAGGTCGCGTGCTTCGAGCACGGCGAGAGCCATGGCGACTCCGATCCCGTTGTCCGCGCCGAGGGTGGTGCCGTCGGCAGTCACCCACTCGCCCTCGACGTAGGCCCGGATGGGATCGGTATCGAAGTCGAACTCGGTCCCCTTGTTCTTTTCGCATACCATGTCGACGTGGCCCTGGAGCAGGACGGTGGGGGCATTCTCGAAGCCGGGGGTAGCAGGCTTGCGGACGAGGATGTTCCCCGTCTTGTCCTGTTCGTATGCATAGCCCAGCTTCGCAACCGTCTCCTTGATGTACTCGAGGATGCCCCCTTCCTTCTTCGAGGGACGGGGGACGGCAGTGATCTGGTGGAAGTATTTCCAGACGGCATGCGGTTCGAGTTCGAGAAGGGAAGTCTGCATGGTGGATTTCCTCCTGTGTTGCGGATCGATGGGCGTGAAGGCGCGAGATCGTCGATCAATGTAGCGATTCGCGCCGAGGGGGCAAAGGCGCTTCCCGTTCCCTTGCCGCTTCGTCCGGAAAAGCGGTATGTTGCGGCGTATCGGCATCGTTCCACCCGCATCGGTCGATGATGGCATTGAAACGCTTCCCGTTCCTCCTCTTTGCGGCGCTCCTCGCATCGGTGTGCGTGTATGCCCAAGACACGCGCGAGAACGCCGACTACAAGCTCGCCGTCGGACTCTACCGCGACGGTCTCCACGCGCAGGCGGAGGACCAGTTGAAATCCTTTCTCCGGCGGTACCCGAACAGTGCGCTCAGTGCCGACGCCCTCTTCACGCTGGGTCTGGTGCAGGTTTCCCTGCGGAAGTACGCCGAGGCGCGTGCCAGTTTCCAGGAGTTCGGCATCCGGAATCCGGAGCACCCGAAGGCACCGGAGGCGCTCCGGCGGATTGCGGAAACGTTCGTCGCCGAGCGCCGGTATGCCGATGCGGCATCGGCCTATGCGAGGGTGAAAACGTTCTACCCGAAAGACCCCGGGGCTCCGGCGGATCTCATCACCGCGTACCGGTATTTCCTGAAAGCCGGCGATGTCGAGCAGGCCCGGTTGGTGTTGAATGCCGTTCTGCTCGAGTACCCCCGGTCCGAGTACGCGCTCGAGGCACGGTACGCTCTCGGCAGGCTCCGCATCGCGGCGGGGGAGTATGACGCGGCGCTCCGCGACCTGGCGACCGTCCGCAACAGTGCCGTGCAGTCTGTGATGAAGGCGCGCGCGGACATCGCGATCGGGGAAGCGCAGGAAATGCTGGGGAACGTGGACGAGGCGGAACGCATCCTCCGATCCGTCATCGCCGCACGGCCGGCGGGCGCCGTCGCAGCGGAAGCGTTTCTCCGTCTCGGGGATCTCCAGCGGCGCCAGGGTCGCTTC
>JARYLZ010000131.1 GCA_029907355.1 Bacteroidota bacterium
CTCGAGGAGACCGGTCACGAGATCGATGTACGTACGTCTCCCGCCGAGGAACCAGGATCCGTTCCCCAAGGGGCCTTCCAGCGACATGCGGGACGAAATCAACCCGACCGAGGCGAGTCCTTCGAACGCATTGCGGTTCCCGTCTTTCTGGACCAGGTCGAGTACCGCGGAAAGTCTTCCGCCGTACTCCGCCGGGTACCCGCCCTTGATGAGATCCACGTCCTTGATCGCGTCGGGGTTGAAGGTCGAGAAGAAGCCGAAGAGGTGCGAGGGGTTGTAAACGGTGGAGCCGTCGAGAAGTACGAGTGTCTGATCCGGTGATCCGCCGCGCACGTATAGACCGCTCGAGAGCTGGGAGGATGCGAGAACTCCGGGCAGGTATTGTATCGAACGGAAGACGTCCGCCTCACCACCGATGCGGATCTGCTGGATCTGTCGGATGGGGATGTTGACATGGCCGATGGTCATGGCACGCTCGGTCTCGGTACGGTTCCCTTCGACGACGACTTCCTCCCCCTGGACCGCTTCCGGTTTGAGAAGGACATCGAGGCGCTTCGCCTGTCCTTCCCGCAGCGTCACCTTCTCCTCCACCGTCCGGTAGCCGATAAAACTGAACACGAGCACGCATTCGCCGGGCGGAATGTCATTGAGGGCGTAAAAGCCGCTCTTATTGGTTACCGTCCCGACGGGTTTCCCCTTGATGCGCACGCTCGCGCCGACCAACGTTTCGCCGGTCTCTGCATCGTGCACGAAACCGCTGATGGAAGCGTTTTTTCTGTCCAGCGTGTACGGTGCAGATGTGATCGTTCCATACGAAAGGAGAAACAGCAAGACCGTGGCCGCGGCGAAGCAGGATGGGCGGAATTTCCACCTGCTTACGAGTGACAGCGAAAAGCAACGAATACCAAACGTCCCATTCATGGTATAGACAAAAAATAAGATGCCGAATTTCCTCGATACGATGGAAGTCGTTTTTCCATCACCCATTCCAAGGGGTTCCCTTTCGCGCACTCGACCCTGCCCCAATGTTTTCTCGAGTGGGCTCGAACATGCGTGAAAACGGTGGATTCCGACAGCGGGTTTCGTAAGTTTCCCGCAAACCCGTCCGCACCGGTGGTTTCGGCCGGAGGGAAAGCACGGCAACGCGCGACGAGAGGAGAATGAAGAAATGACGGAAACGAACCCCCTCGTGATCGTTCTCATGGGAAGCGCCTCGGACTGGGATATCATGAAAGGCACGGCGGAAACGCTCGCGGAATTCGACATCCCGCACGAATGTCGTGTTCTGTCGGCCCACAGAACCCCGAAACACGTTGCCACGCTCGTCGAGGGGGCTGAAGAGCGTGGCGTGAGAGTGATCATCGCGGCGGCGGGAGGCGCTGCCCATCTGGCAGGGGTCGTTGCCGCGCACACGGTATTGCCCGTTCTCGGTGTCCCAATGCACAGCGCGCTCAACGGCCTCGATTCGCTTCTTTCCACGGTCCAGATGCCCGCCGGAATCCCGGTGGGCACGCTCGCTGTAGGAAAGGCGGGTGCGGTCAACGCCGCACTCATGGCGGTTGCCATCCTCGGCATCGAGCGGGCGGAATTGCGCGACGCTCTCCGCATGTATCGAAAGAAACAGGAAGAGAAAATTCTCGCCACCCGCCTCCCCTGAGAACGAGGGGCGAGTCAAGGATGAGGCCGGAGAGGTTTGCTCAACGGAGCAGGAGGGCCTGCTTGCGTTCCCTGTGACCGTCGCCGGTCAGCTCGATCGTGTACATGCCCGACGGGAAACCGCTCCCATCCCATGTGAGGAGGTGCTCACCGGCTGTAAGTATACCGCTGAAGGGCTGGGCGACGACGTTCCCCAGCGGATCGAGGATACGCACCTCGCAGTACATGCCCGAGGTCGCGGCTGGGATATCGATCGGGATGACGGTGAACGCATGGAACGGGTTGGGGAAATTGGACCGGAGGAAACGGTCCGTTCGCCGCGCCAGCAGGGGTTCGCAAAACCCGTCCAACATGAGGACGGCATCGGTTGTCTCTATTTGAAAGGGACATCTGCGCTCCAGGTTGAAGCTATCCCAGCTCAGAGGGATTACTGCGGCGACACGACGGGGGTTGGCGCGGAAAAGGAGGTCGCAGAGTACTACCCCTGCACGATGCACCTGGCCCCTCTGAACGGACAGTGTCAGAAGACCGGCGATATCCTCGACCCGCACGTCGATCCCTTCCAGAACCCGCCTCTCTGTGGAAAGACCGATGAAATCGAGATCGGATGACGGGTAACGGATCACCGCCCGGAACGAGAGGGGTTCACTCGCATCGATCGTGTCGGAAGCGAGGACCGGGACGAGAAAATCCTTTCCCGCCGAAATGGGCGCTGGTTCAGCGAAAGAGAGTTGCACGTGTGGGACATTGTACGGCGCGATATACGACGTGTCGGCTTTCGCACTGTCCCCCCCGTAGAAACCTGTAATGCGGATATCCCTCTGCGTGCCGTCCTGGCAGAAATTCGTCGAGCGATAGGTCACGGTACATCCGTCGGCCAGGTCCGACGAGATTTGATTGTAGATATCGGTGAGATCGGAACCTGTGGCGGAGAAATAGAACTTCCCGCCCGTTCTCGAGGCGAGAGTGCCGAGCAGTGTTCTCGAGACTTCCTGACCGAGCCCGACCGTGTAGACCCTGATCCCCAGCGATGCGGCACGCGTGGCGACGTAGTCCATCGTCGTTGTTCCGCTGGAATTATCCTCGCCGTCCGTGAGGAGGACGATCGCCCTCTTCTCCGATACCGGTACGAGGAGATCGATGGCGCTGTTTACCGCTTTCCATATCGCCGTACCCTGGTCGAGGGTTATTCCTTCGAGCACGTCATGGAGGAGGGTCGTGTTGGATGTCCATGACTGTTCGGTTTTCACCGTCCGACAGAAACTGATGAGTGCCAACCGGTCGATCGGGAGTATTCTGTCGATGAAAACGTGGAGGGCGGATTTGGCGCTGTTCCATCTCGTGCTGTCCGGGTCGGGGACGTTGGTGTTGGGGTAATAAGACATCGAAAGGCTCCGATCCAGAACGAGGACGGCTGCGAATGAGCGGACCGCGCACGTCATTTCGGCATCCTGAGGGATCATGTTCTCGGTGAGGTCGATGTCCTTGAAGGCAGTGTCCCGGACCGCAAGCGCACCGTCGAACAATTTCACCAGCATCGTCACGCGGGGGAACATGGACACGTCCAGTTCCTCAATGCGCAGGGAGAGATTCCTGTTCTGCAAGGGAACCGGTGCGGGCGCGATCGTTTGAGGAATCGCAGGCGTCCCCCAAAGGATGAGCAGGAAGGTCGTCAAGGGAATCGCACGGGGAAAAAACATCTGGATCCTTTCGAAAAAGCGGACGGGGGTCGGGCGCATATACGAGAGAAACACCCGGAGCGAGCGTTTCGTTACAATGTTAGGGAAATTTTCTTCCGTATCCCGCAACATCATGGTGTTCACGAGGGAATGAGGTATTCCCTCTTCGAAATCGGGGTAACGTCTTACACCAGGCAGGAAATTGGTCTACGTTGAGTGAAAGGCAAACAGGGGTACCGATATCAAATTCCCGGTCATGGTGCCGGGGATATCGCCGGACATCGATAGACCGTGTTTTGGAAAAACGCCTCATGATCATATCATCCTGCTCGAATGACGAACAGGGTTTGATCGCAGGAGTCCGCTCGATTGCTCCCCCTGGCGTTGCGTTCGTATATTTTCGTGCTTATGAGCCCTTTCCTTGTCTGAACAGGAGCGATTCGGGTGAAGCGGCAATTTTTTCTTCTCGTCTTCCTGGCTCTCACTTCCTCATTCGCCCAGGAAGATCTCATCAGGTCCGCCCTGCGATCATTCGGGCTCGATTCTTCGACGATCGGCTATCGACCCCAACCTACATGGGGGCCGGTCCCCCGTACGGACCCTTTCCGCTTGCCGTATTTCGACGGTCTCCTCGCGCGCCCGCTGAGCATCCCGCCGTTCACCCGCGACATGCTGTTTCGCTATACCGTCTGGATGACGGGCGATTCAGCCAACTTCGCGACGCCCAAGCAGAGGGAAGTCCGCCCATTGGCGGGCCTCGTCTACCAATCCGCGCGGAATCTCGGTCACGATATCGGCCGTTACGGGTTCGACTACAATCCGGACATCCCCGATCGAAAACCTCTCGCGGCGGTCATTCGGAGATTGTACCAACGAAAGAGCAGGGACGCAGGGAACACGATCGTCTATCCGCTCCCGACCCAGGATTGGACGGACGAGATCCGTCGTGTGGAACAACAGAGCGAGGGAATACCCGCCGGTCTCGAACGTGCGCTGGCATCCATTCTCGCAGCTATCGAAGAGGCGGCCGTATGGCGGGACCGCAGTCTGGCCGGTATCCCGCGAGACCGCTTTCTACACATCTTCACGACGACGACGCTCGAGGAATCCCAATGCGACGCGCACACATTCGACCAGTGGGTCTATGACGCAGCGGTCGCTTTCGACGCGAAATCGGCCGCATGGGGTGCTACCCTGCTTGCGCAGGCCGTCGAGAAAGAACTGACGGCACTCCGCGCGTTCGCGGGGACATCGTACCGTCTCGATATCCTTACCCCCCTCGGACGGGTCATCCTCGCCGGCAAGGGATCGGACACCCACTCCGCCCCGGATTGCGCACTGCTCGTGGATCTCGGCGGCGATGACCGGTACCTCGGTCCGACGGCTGCGACGAATCCCGCCCTGCCGGTTTCTGTCGTGATCGACCTGGGGGGCAACGACGTGTACGCGAACCCTTACAGGGGGCTCCCTTCTCAGGGGGCGGGTGTTCTCGGTATTGCGATGCTTCTGGACCTCGGGGGAAACGACCGTTACGAGTCCGTGACGTTCTCGCAGGGATGCGGCCGTTTCGGTGTCGGTGTACTCTACGATGAGCAAGGCACCGACACGTATCTCTCCGAAGGTTTCAGCCAGGGAGCGGGTATGTACGGCATCGGTGTCCTCTTCGACCGCTCGGGCGACGACTCCTATGCCACCGTGTACTATGCCCAGGGATACGGTTTCTCCGCGGG
>JARYLZ010000132.1 GCA_029907355.1 Bacteroidota bacterium
TGCAAGCGGGTGCTTCTTGAGGCGGGCGATCACGTCGCGCTTGCCCGCGAGGACGAGATCCGGCAATGCATCCCCCGCACGGTCGAGCGCCCGTCGATAGGCTGCGGCGAGGAGAGGAAGCCCTTTGTAGGGGTCGCTCCGTCCGACGTAGAGGAAATACGGTTTCCCGCACACCTGCTCCGCGAGGTTCCCGGACAGTCGACCGCCGGTGACCTCGATGGACGGGCCGGGGTACGCGACGACCACTTTCGCGGCGTCGAGGCCGAGGACCCGCACGATCTCGGAACGGGTGAACTCCGAGACGGTCAGAACGGCCGCCGATCGCCGCACCGACGCGGTCAGCACCGCGCGGTACAGCCCAGGCACGCTCGTCTTTTTCGAGCGCGCCAGGAGTCGGGGGTACACGAGGGGAACGATATCGTGCACCGTGACCAGCACGGGCGTGCGGATCGGGAAGAGCGGAGCGACGAAATCCGGAGCGTGGAAGAGATGGTCGTCCGCGTTCCCGAGAAGGCGCGGAATCTCCCATTGGTGCGAAACGGCGTACAGAGAGCCTTCGCGGACATGCTCCACGGCATGGTGAAACTCGTCCTTCGTTCGCACGGGGATCACGGTACCGCACGCGTAAACGGAGAGTTCCACCCTCCCTGCGCAGTGCTCGAGAAGCGCATTGCAGAGACGGTACGCCCATACTCCTATCCCCGAACGCTGGGGCGTGACGGCGTGGCCGTCGAACACGACGCGGACAGCCCGTTCAGGCATCCCGCAACCCGGCGAGGAGGATCTCCGCGATACGTTGCGAAGCGAGACCGTCGCCGTACGGGTTTTCCGCCGCGACCATCCGTGCCGCTTCCCGCGGGTCGTCGAGTAGTTTCGCGACCTCCGTCACGATGCGCTCGCGGTCCGTCCCCACGAGGCGCGCGACGCCCGCCGCGATTCCCTCGGGGCGTTCGGTCACCTCGCGCATGACGAGTACGGGTTTCCGCAGGGACGGCCCTTCTTCCTGGATGCCTCCCGAGTCGGTCAGCAGGAGTGCGCTGCGTTCCATCAGCAGGAGCAGTTGTTCGTACCGCACGGGTTCGATGAGGTGGACGCGTTCCCTTCCGGCGAGAACATGCCGGACCGCCCGCCGGACATTCGGGTTCGGGTGTACCGGGTAGACGATCTCGACGTCCGGGTAGCGCGCGACGATGTCGGCCATGGCGCGGCACATGCGTTCGAACGGCTCCCCGAAACTCTCCCGGCGGTGCGCGGTGACGGTGATCAGCCGGACCGCGTCGGAAACGAGGCGCCGGACGAACCCCTCTTCGAGTCCGCATTCCGTGAGCAGGCGGACGCGTTCTTCGGCGCTTTTGCTTTCGAGAATACGGAGACCGAGTTGCACGGCATCGACGATCGTGTTTCCGGTGACGTACACGCGTGTCGGTTCATGTCCCTCGCGGAGCAAGTTGTCCGCCGCAGTCCGCGTGGGCGCGAAATGGAAGTCGGTCAGCGCAGCACAGAGCCGCCGGTTCATCTCTTCGGGGAACGGGCTGTACTTGTCGAAGGTGCGCAGTCCCGCCTCGACGTGGCCGACGGGAATGCGTCGGTAATAGGCCGCGAGCGCCGACGCGAATACGGTGGTCGTGTCCCCTTGCACGAGAAGGACGTCCGGTTTGAACCGCTCGAGCACCGGGACCATGCGTGTGAGGACCGCAGACGCCACGTGCTCGAGGGTCTGGTCTTGGATCATGACATCGAGGTCGGCGTCCTCTTCAATGCCGAAGAACGACGTCACCTGCCGGAGGAGTTCCCGGTGCTGGGAGGTCAGGCAGACCGTCACGCGGAATTCCCCCTTTCTCCGTTCGAGTTCCCGGATGACCGGCGCGAGCTTGATGGCTTCGGGCCGGGTCCCGAACGCGAAGAGAGCGTGGAGCGGTGGCGGGTAGCGAGTGGTTTTTGCCATGTCGTTCAGTACAATTGCGCGGCGGGGGACTGCGAGTCGCGTTGGAGCATAGCGGCGATTTCCCCACGGAGGTCTTCGACCTCCCGTTCGAGGCGCTCGCGCTCGGGGCCGCTCGTGCGGCGCATTTGGGATTTCCTGAAAGCCAGCCGGGTCGCCAGGTGGACGTACGCCCGACGGTCGATGGAGGGTGACAGCCAGCCGAGAATTTTCCGCCGGCTGCTGAACGGCAGGTAGTTCAGGTGCATCTGGGGAATGACGCTGCGGTCGGCTTCCTCCTGGAGTTCACCGAGGATCACCCGGTTCTCCGCGAACAGGGAAATCTGCATCACGAGGATGATGACGCCGAGGCTAACGCCGATGAAGACGGCTTCCAGCATCGTCACACCAACCATATCGAGCGTCGTCCAGTAGTTCCACGCGGCGTGCATGAGGATCGCGACCAGGAGTCCCCCGATCCAGAGCGGGATGCGATAACGCCGGAAACGGTACTTTCCGAGACCGACCGCCATGCCGGTCACACCCGTCGCCATGGCGTGCATGACGGCCGTGTACAGCGTGCGGAGCACGACTCTCTGCACCCACTCGCCCGCCGTCCGTGCGCTGAGGAAGTAGAGGAAATTCTCCGTCATCCCGAAACCGAGGCCGATGGCCATGCCGTAAACCACACCGTCCGTGATATTGTCGAACCGGCGGTCACGGGCGGTCCAGAGGAGGAAAGAACCCTTGGCGATCTCCTCGATGACCGGCGCGATGGCGACGAGGTTCACGAACGCATCCGCCTTTACGAGTCCTGCGATGAGGCTGCTCGTGTACATCCCGAAGAACACGGCCCCGAGGGCGCCCCACAGGAAATTCAGCACGACGAGGCTGAGCGGCTCGCGGTCGTAGCGGTCCATCATCCACACGACCCAGAGGTAGAGGAGAATCGGGACGACCGCGAAGATCAACGATGCGACGGCTTGCATGCGGTCTCACCATGCGTCATGGTATGGGGGAGAGGGTTTTCCCGCGTGAACCATCATGGGCAGCACGAGTTTTGCGGTTCGACCACCGCGGTGAGCAAGCGCCGGATACAGGTTCGAAGGCTCTCGATTTCCGCCTCGTAGGAACCGCGGAGCTTCTCATCGACATGGCGCACCTGCGACTTGCGGAAAGCGAGTCGTGTCGCGGCGCGGACATACTCCCGAGCATCCACCATGGGATCGAGCCAGCCTCGAATCGTGCGGCGCGACGAGAAGGGGAGGAATTGGAGGTGGAGGACGGGAATGAGGCCGAATCGAGCTTCCTCCGTGAGCTCTCGGAGGAGGAGGCGGTGCTCGAAGCGGAGCGACACCTGCATGGCGGCGAAGACGACCACCACGCTGAAGACGATGAACACGACGCCGGAAAGGAACGCCGACGGTTCCCGGAGGGAAACGGAGTAGTTCCAGAACGCGTGCAGGCCTATGGCGAGCGTGAAACCCAAAGCGACGATGGGAACGCGTGCCCGTTTCCCCTGGAACTTCGCCCACCCGATGAAGGCCCCGAAGACACCCGTCGCCATCGCGTGGACGGATGCGCTGAACAACGTCCTGAGCACTACCAGGAGGACCCATTCCCTCACGTCGGAAACCGTGAGGTAATAGAGGAAATTTTCCGTCATGCCGAAGCCGAGCCCGACGGCCATGCCGTAAACGATTCCGTCCGTGATGTTGTCGAAATGCCTGCTCCGCGCCGTGAGGAAGAGCGCCAACCCTTTCGCCGGCTCCTCGACCAGCGGGGCGATGACGACCGTCTCGACCCAGTCACCCCCCGCCAGGGCTGCGGATGCTGCGAGCGATGCGAGAACCGCCAGGATAACGGCCCCGAAAGCGCCCCAGAAGAAATTGAGTGCGAGAAGTCCGAGCGGCTCGCGGTCGTAGCGGTCGAGTATCCACACGACCCAGAGGTAGGCGAGCATGGGGATCACGGCGAAAACGAGCGAGAGGAGAGCGAGTGCCATGGACCGGAAGGATTCGTGTGTCAGAACTACGGCGGCAAGTATACGAAATGTGTGCGTGAGAAAATCGCCGCGTCACGCGGGAACGGGGGAACGGAAGCCTCCCCCGCCGGTCGGGCTCAACCCGCGTCGCCGTGGGGTCCAGGGTTGTCCTCACCGCGCGGCGAGAAACGCGCACGAACGATGCGGCGCCCGTCCACCTCGACCACCTCGATGTGCGCGTCGTGCCTTTCGACGACGTCACCGCGCTCGGGGATCCGGCCCATGAGTTTCGTGATGAAACCCCCGACCGTATCGTACTCGTCGCTCTCGGGGATCGCGAAGGGAAACATCGCGTTGAAATCGGAGATCGTCATCCTCCCTTCTACCTCGACGATGCCGCCCGGCAGGATCGCATAGGGCATTGCATCCTCATCGTACTCGTCGTGGATGTCGCCGACGATCTCCTCGAGGATGTCCTCCAGCGTGATGATACCCTCGGTGCCACCGAACTCGTCCACGACCACCGCGAGATGGATTCTCCGCCGCTGGAAATCGCGGAGGAGCTCGGAGATCGGTTTCGTGTCCGGGACGAAAAACGCCGGGCGGATGATGTCGTCGAGGATGATGAGGTTCTTGTGCTCGATGAGACTGAGAACATCCTTCGAATTGATGACCCCCACGATGGTATCGAGCGTGCCCTTGTACACCGGCATGCGCGTGTACCCTTCCTCGACGACCCGCTCGAGAATGGCTTCGGGCGGGGTCGAGTAATCGATCGCCGCCACCTCCTTACGCGGGATCATGATCTCGCGTGCCGTCTTATCGGTGAAACGGAAAATGCTCTCGATCAGTTCCTGTTCGGTCTTGTCCACGAACCCCGCTTTGGTCCCTTCCTCGATGAGTTCGCGCAGTTCTTCCTCGCTCATCACCACATCGCCGAAACGCGCACGCGCGGCGGGTTTCCCGATGACGGCGTCGGCCGTCCACGTGAAGAACCGGACGAACGGCGCGGTGCACCGCACGAGGAAGGCGAGAACCGATGCCGTCCTCATGGCGACCTGCTCGGCGCGGTGTGAGCCGATCGCCCGCGCAGCGAGCGTCGCGGAAACGACGTAGAGGCTTCCGATCGCGAGCGTGAGCACG
>JARYLZ010000133.1 GCA_029907355.1 Bacteroidota bacterium
TAGGGGCGGGGTTGTTCGGGATCGGCCGCCCGAGGCTCTGCAACGGGGCCAACCTCGCCTACCGGCGAGCGTCGTTCGACCGGATCGGTGGTTTTGCCGGGCACCGAAATATCGCGAGCGGGGATGACGAGTTTCTCGTGCAATCCATCGTGTACCGGCAGGGAGGGCGCGTCGTCTTCGCGACGGCCGATAAGGCGATCGTCCGTTGCAGACCCTCGCAGAGCCTCGGCGCTTTTCTCGCCCAACGCGCCCGGTGGGCTTCGAAAGGTCTGCGGTACACGGACGGGCGGTTCCGCGTTTTCCTGGTCGTCTTGTTCGCGTTTTTTTGCGCAGGCACCCTGATGCCGCTCGCCGCCGCACAGTCCCTCGAGGCTCTCGCCGGCGCCATCGCATTCTTCGGCGCGAAAGCCTTCCTCGACGCCGTGATCCTCGTCCTCTCGGCCCGCCTCTTCAAGGTGCGGTTCCGATGGGCGGACTGGGCCGTTGCGGAGCTGTTCCACCCGTTCTATCTTGTGACAGTTTCTCTTCTCGGAACGCTCTGTCCGTATCGATGGAAAGGCCGCACACACCGCTGACGAACAAGGGGACGTTTTTCCTCAACGCGGGCGGAGAATTGCGGGCCGTGTGGAAACTCTCCGCGTACGTGTGCACCGCGATCGCCGGTTTCGCCCTCTTCTACACCATCGGTTCTTTCCTGACGAGCGCGATGGACGTCGGCATGCGATTCGTGTGGCTCTCCTCGCATACCGCCATGCTCGCGGCAGCATGCACGGCGACAGTTTTCGTCATGTCCGCTATCGATCGCAGGCCGTTCGCGGATATCGGCTTCCACCTTCGGCACGGGGCGCTGCGTGACCTCGTTCTCGGTGTAGGCGTCGCCGGGGTCATGATTTCCCTTCTCGGGCTGGCTGCCCTTTGTTCCGGCCTCACCGACGTCCGCCTCGCGGTCGCCTCGACCCCTCACGGCCTGCACGTGCTCGCAGGGGGAGCGATGCTTTTCCTCGTCGTCTCGCTTGCCGAGGAAATTCTCCTGCGCGGCTACCCATTTCTCGTCATGGAACGTTCTCTCGGCCCGCTTGCGGCGGTGTTGATCACGTCCGTCGTCTTCGCCTTCTTCCACGTGTGGAATCCCCATATCGACACGGCAGGATTCGTGAACATCTTCCTCGCGGGACTCTGGCTCGGCCGTGCCCGTCTCGTGAGCGGTGCGCTCTGGCTGCCCGTCGGTCTGCACATGGGATGGAATTTCTTCCTCGGCTCTGTCTGGGGCTTCCCGGTCAGCGGCGTCTTGGAACCCGCCGTCTTCCATGCGGTGCCCCGTGGCGAAGAGCGGCTTACGGGCGGCTTGTTCGGGCCCGAGGCCGGCCTGTTCGCGACCGGGATTCTCATCGTCGGTCTCGGCCTGCTGTTCGAACCCCATGTCGTGCGCTTCTTTCACGCCGGCCGGCCCGAGGGAACATGGGGTCGAACAGGGGAGAAAACCACTTCGTCCACATCACCCGAATAGGCGGCATCCGATGGGGAAATATCTCTCTCTGGCCATTGTTTCCGCGGCGTTCGCCTGCCTGGTCTCGACCGTCCGTGCGCAGTGGATCGAGGACAGTACGGTGGACGCCGACATTCGGCGGGGCATACGCGCCGTATACAACCTCGATTTCGGGACGGCGGAGAAAGCGTTCACAGTCGTCGCCCGCGCGCGTCCCGACCACCCTGCCGGGATCTTTTTCCTCGCCATGGTCGACTGGTGGAAAATCACCATCGATGTCGAGGACGAATCGAAGGACGCGGCGTTCGTCCGCAAACTGGAGGATGTGATCGCCCTGTGCGATCGCCGATTGGAACGGGACGAGAACGATCTGGCCGCCTTGTTCTTCAAGGGAGGTGCCGTGGGGTTCCGGGGACGGCTGGCAACGGTGCGGAAAAACTGGTTCCGCGCGGCCGCGGACGGGCGAGAAGCGCTCCCCATCGTTCACCGCGCTGCGAAACTCGCGCCTCGGAACGCCGATATCCACTTCGGCATCGGAATCTACAATTACTACGCCGCGGTTCT
This sequence comes from Bacteroidota bacterium, assembly GCA_029907355.1. Taxonomy (GTDB): domain Bacteria; phylum Bacteroidota; class Ignavibacteria; order SZUA-365; family SZUA-365; genus JARYLZ01. Next base: position 2,051 of record JARYLZ010000133.1, read on the forward strand.
CCCGGACCGGTACCCCCTCCTCAAACCGCTCATGCTCTTTCTCCCCGACGGCAACCGCCAATTGGGAATACGCCAGCTGCAACATGCGGCGGAGAAAGGGAAGTACGCGAATTGGGAATCGATGTACTTCCTCGTGCAGGTGTTGTCGACTTACGAGAACAAGCCGTCGTCATCGCTCCCATACGCACGGAGGCTTTCCGGCGAATTCCCGAAGAACCCCGTGTTCCAACGCCTCCTCGGTCGCATTTACATCCGGCTCTCGGACTGGCGCCGTGCGGTTCCCGTTTTCCGGAAAGTCCTCGAACAATGCGACGCTCACGCGCCGGGATACGGGCGCGCCGCCGAACGCGAAGCCGCCTACTATCTCGGGGAAAACGCCCTCCTCCGCTACGACGCAGAGGGTGCTATCCCATACTTCAAACGCTGCGTATCCGCCGCCCAGGCGATGGAAAGCGATGAAGCCTCCGGTTTCCGCATCATGGCCCTTCTCAAGACGGGAAACGCGTACGATATTCTGGGCAAGCGCCCGGAAGCCCTCCGCTATTACGACATGGTCCTCGCCCAGCGCAACCACAATTCTTCTCATGAACTCGCCCGCGCATACAGGGCGAAACCGTATTCTCGATAGATTTGTGGAAACCGGACCCTCCACGGATAGGGGGTCGCCGTCTTTCCGTGCCCGTCGGCTATCGTCTTTCCGAAGAGAAGGGGAACGACGGTTGTTTTCCCGGCGGCATACTTCCACAGATGGAGAGGTACCGCCGGTCTCTCCGGACGCTGATCGGACTCCCGATGCAAAATCGTCAGGGGAAGAGGAAAGATTTTTATTGACAATCCGCAGGATGGTTGGCATTTTATTATCCGATATTCCGTCTTTCAAATTGTTTCCCGAGGTGTGATATGCCTCTTGTTTACCGTGCAGTGCGAGTTTCATTGTTCCTGCTCTTCTCTCTCCTCATGGTTCGTACGACGTACGCCCAGGGTATCCTCATTCCGACCGATGGGGAGCAGACCGATTTCCTCAAGGCGTACAAGTTCGTCCTCACGCAGTCCACGAACGATTACCGTTTCACGAATGCGACGATGGACACCGCGCTCTTTCCCCGTTGGGGGGAGTACTCGGTGTACTGGGTGAAATCCGGTCCCCGTCGAGGCGCCTTCGTGTACCCGGATATCCTCCCCTCCTCCTACTCCAGCGTCCGAGCGGAGAAGTACAGCGGGTACGATTGGCGGGCGGAGGATCACGCCGCGATCGCGTTCAAAGCCAACGAAAAGACCATCGCGATTTTCCGCAGCGGGATTCGAAAGAACAACGCCAGTGTCTCGTGGGAAGCCGTCTACTTCAAGAACCTCCTCGAGTCGTTCCTCTACCCCGGCATTTCCTACTACACTGATGAGCGGGAGATCGATAGTGCCGGTCTCGTGTGGAGCGCGCAGGTGCTCGTCTTCCCGGCCTTCACCGTGAAAGGGACCGATTGGACGGCCTACATCGATAGCGTCTTCGCGGTCGCGCCCCGTATGGCGAACAACCTGCGGGCATTCCTCGCCCGCGGTGGGACCATCTACACGGAGGGCAATGCAATCTATATCGCGGAAAAACTCGGTATCCTGCCGCCGGGGTCCGTCCAGTACGCCCAGAGCCTTCAGCCCGATCCTACGACCGGCTGTATCGAGCTGGACGTGGCGGGGGAATCGCACCTTCTCGGGTTCACCGTAGATGCGGCGGGCACGTCCGTGTACGCGGGGGCCATCCCCACCGTGCGGGCGGAAAACGCCCGGATCATCGCGCGGGCGCGGGGGACCGATGTCCCTGTCGTGTTCGCGATCACGGGGACGGCGGCGTACAACGGTCGTTTCGTGTGCAACACGGCCTTGCCGACGGTCGGCGGGTCGCGTGCCCTGCAGGGCGGTTCGTCGCCCTCTCTCGAGAGCCGCCAGTTGCAGTGGGCCGTCAATGCGCTCATGTACGGATTCGCGCAGAGCGTCGATGTGACGCGGTCGGTTTACAACGACCTGCCCGATTCCCTGAGCGTCGGCCGCAACGCGGCATCGTTCGACCGGTGCGACACGCTCGAGATACGCGTGCGTGTCCGGAACCTTTCTTCCTCGCCCGTTTCCGGAATCGAGATCAAGGAAACCATCCGCGATTTCTTCCAGTTCGTCGACGTGTCCACACCGGGAGTGAGCGCCGAATTCAAGAAACCGTACCTGACGATTTCCGGCATCTCCCTCCCCCCGCATTCCGAGACGGTGATCGTCTACCGCATCGCCACACCCGACCCCTCCGACCCCATCCACGAGAAAGTGAACAGCTACATCTCGTGGGCGAATTACATCTACGCTTCGACGGCCGTCGTCTCCTACACCGACGAGGACGGTTTCGCGAGCTACCGCAAGTACCGGAATTACGTCGACATGATGTTTTCCGCGCGCATCGTGGCGGACGCGGACCTGAACTGGAAGAACTTCCTCGGGCTGTATTTCCAGCCTTTCAAAGTGTTCATGATCATGGAGAACAAGGAGCGGACCTCCGCCGTGAACACCCGGTACGTCCAGTACATCCCCAAGGATATCCCGTTCTACTGGACGGACCGGACGATCGGCATTCCGATCCTGCGCACGCCCGGCGGCAAGTACGTCGACGTGCTCCGCGGCAGCAACGATCTCGCCCATCCCGAATTCGACATGGATAGCGACGGGCACCCCGATGCCTGGCTCGACACGGCATCGATTTTCCCGAAGAACTATACGATCGAGGAGACGGAAGTCTACTGGCTCAACCCCTGGGAACATCTGCGCAGCGGGAACACGACGCTGTACGAGGACATCGACCATGACGGACTTCGTGCGCAGGACACCGACGGCGACGGGGTCGTGGACATCGAGGAGCCCGGAGATAAGATCCGGGTCTGGAAAGTGACGTGGAATATCGGCACGGTGAGCGGCTACCAGTTCCACGATCCCTACT
>JARYLZ010000134.1 GCA_029907355.1 Bacteroidota bacterium
GTCGTCCACACGCTCCGCAACGCGATCAAGCTCGGGCGCATCGCACATGCTTACCTGTTCTGCGGTCCGCGGGGCGTCGGCAAGACGACCACGGCACGCATCTTCGCGAAAGCCCTGAACTGCCCTTCCACGACGGAAGGCGAACCGTGCAACATCTGCGACACCTGCCGCGAGATTTCGGAGGGGCGTTCCATCGACGTGCTCGAAATCGACGGCGCCTCCAACAACGGCGTCGAGCAGGTGCGAACGCTCCGCGACAGCGTGCGCTTCATCCCCGCCCGGGACCGCTACAAGATCTACGTCATCGATGAAGTGCACATGCTCACGAAGGAAGCATTCAACGCCCTGTTGAAGACACTCGAGGAACCACCCGAGCACGCACTCTTCATCTTCGCGACGACGGAACCCCAGAAACTGCTCCCCACGGTGATTTCCCGATGCCAGCGCCACGATTTCAAACGCATCGGTGTCGCCGACATCGTCGAGCAACTCCGTTCCATCGCCGCCCGCGAAGGCATCCGGGCGGAAGAGGAAGCCCTGTTCACCATCGCACGGAAGGGCGACGGGTCCCTCCGCGATGCCGAGAGCATTTTCGACCAGGTGATCGCCTACGGGGGATCGACATTGACGGCAGCGACCGTCCGAGAGGTCCTCCACCTCGTCGACGAGGACCTGTTCTTCCGCATCACGGGCATGATCGCGGAGTCCGACAGTGCGGGGGGCTTCGCGCTCGCCGAGGAGATCAGCTCACGCGGATACGATTTCCAAGACGTCTTGACCGGTTTGGAGGAGCATTTCCGCAATCTCCTCGTCGTCCGCACCACCGGCGAGACGAAGCTGATCGAGGCGTCGGAAGAAACGCGGCGGCGCTATGGAGAGGAAGCGGCGCGTTTCCCGGAGGGTGATCTGCTCCGCCTCTTGAAACTGACCTCGGACGCGATCCAGACATTGAAATTCAGCCCGCACCCGCGGCTCAAGTTCGAGATCGCCCTCGTCGCCATGATCAAGATGGACTCGACGGTCTTGATCAGCGACCTTCTCGCGCAGTCGCGTCCTCCCGGTCCTGGAAGCGCGACAGCCCCCGCACACCCCGCTGCGAGCAAGGTGCGGAACCCATCGCGATCAGAGACCGCTTCTGCCGTCGCGCGGAGTCTTTCCATAGAGCCGACGACGTCACCCGTACGCGCAGGTACCGGTTCCTATACACCCATCCATGAAGTATCCGCCCCACCGGCCGGACGCCCCGCGTCCGTCCCGGCGCAACTCTCCGCCGACCCCGGGCAAACGGCGACACAGCCGGCAAGCGCCCCGCACACCGAGACGCCCGTGCACCCGCTCGTGCACACGCTCATGGAACGGCTTGGCGCAGTGCTTCTCCCGGACAGCTGAGCGGAGCGCACGCCCTCTTTTCGAAACGAAGAACGTCCCCGAACTCATACAGAGGGAAACCCCGCATGTTTGAACCCCGCATCGTGGGAACGGTCTCGAAGCTGTTCCCGAACGATCAAACACTCTTCCAGTGTATTCTGAAACTGACACTCTCGATCGACGCGTTCGCGGATATCCAGACCGGAACGCTGGTCGCCGCCGAGAACCTCTCTTCGAAACCCCGGAAACCGCGCTACACGGTGTTGCAGATCGTCCGATCCTTCCCCTCGGAGCCGGGGCAGAAACAGGAGAAAGGGACCATGACGCTCTCCTGCTCGACGACGCCGATCGGTGTGGAACTCATCGAGGGGGGAGCGAAGAACCCGCCGTTGATCGCTGCCGCCGACACGATCCCTCTCCCCGGGGCCGTGGCGCATGTCCTCGACGCCGAAACGACAGCGCGCGTCATCCACCAGATCGCGCCCGAACGGCGCTTGAAAGAGGGCGACACGCGTATCGATATCGGGTCCTACGCCGCGTCCGCCAAGGTCAAGGTCGGCCTCGACATGTCGACGCTCGTCCGGGGGAACATCGCGATCATCAGCGCACGGCCGCGCGCGCGGACGACGATGACGACGAACCTCGTTTCCGCTCTCCTCGGATGCCCTTCCTTCCCGCTCCACGTCGTCTACTGCGACGTGAACAACCAGGGCACGATGTCCCTCCTCCCCCTCCTGAACGCCTCGGACAACTCGATGATTCTCTGCCTGAACGACAAGTTCGTGCCGGCGAGCGTCTTCCAGGCAATGCGGAACCCCAACGACCGCTCCCTCCACAAGAGGGCGACGCTGGATTACCTGGATATGATGATCCTCCCCTCCGTACTCGAGCCGCGCAGGCACGATTTCAGCTACGGCGTATCGGCCCTGTTCCGCGCGAACAAAGTCTGCGTGTACCGTCCGCACGAGCAAACGGTGGACCAGTTCGTCAACGACATCCGCATCGATATCCTCAGCGGCGCGGACGCGGAAGCGGAAGGTTTCCTGACGGGCGTCATGAACGGCATCATGGAAACCTATGCAGGGGAACGCTTCGGCGAGAAGAATACCCGCGATATCCTCGAGATGATCGATGAATTCGGCAGGGAAACGAAGAGCCACAACGCCCGCCGCTTGCTCTACGACCTCAGGACGGAGATCCAAGGCGCCTATGAGACGTACTCGAAAGACATCCCCGCGGCGTTCCGCAAAACGATCCCCGACATCGTCGCCCTCCTGAACGACGAGAATCGCAGCAGCCTTCTCGTCGTCCAGGGACAGAAAACCGCCGACATCATGCGTTTCATCAACGTCCTTGCTCAATCTCTCATCGACGAACGGTTGAAGAGGCTGAAGACGCGCGTGCCGGTTCTCTTCATCTTCAACAATGCGGACGAATACGTCACACGGAACGGTTCATCCCCGCGCGAAGCCGGGTCCGAACGGTTCCAGGACCTCGTTCAAGCACTCATCACGAACGGTCGGAGGCACGGCCTCGGCTTTTGTCTCACGCTCGAGAGCGCGATGTCGCTCGAGAAGACCCTCGCGCGTCGAATCGGTTCGTACTTCGTCGGACCGATTCCGTTCGCCGACGAGCCGCCGCAGATCGCCCAGTTGTTGAACGTCTCGGAGGAATTGCTCCGCCCCGCCGCCCACTACGAAGACGGGCGTTTCCTCTTCTCGAGCTCCGACTCGCCGTATCACCGGCGAGTGCCGATCCCCGTTTCCACCGCCACGAACACGGACGTACTCCACGCATACCTCGATCAACTCGCCGCGGAGGCGGAGCGCAAGCGGAAGGAATACCAAGCGCAGGAAGAGGAACGGCAGCGCAGGATCGCACAGGAACGGACGACACGGGAAACGAAGGCCGTCGAACCCATCCCCGACCGGGAGAAGACGGAAACGGAGGCACCTGCCGCCGCAACAGAAGAGAGAACAAAAGAGAAACACCCCCCGACACGGGACCGGCGTGGGCGCCGGCAACGATCAGACCGACAAACACGGACAAGCACGACGGCGCAGACGAAGAGTGGCGCGGAGTCCATTGAAACACACCCTCTCCCTCCGCAAGCCGAAGCGGAAACACGGGACGTGCGGGAACCGACACCCGTCCCGATTGCTGCCGGTGACGCATCGGGCAAACCGAAACGCGGGCGCGGGAGTAAACATCGAAGCGGGCGGTTGACAACCGGTGACACAGCAGCAGGAAGCCCGCAAACCGACCGCTCGCAGGAACCCCCACTCACCATCGAAACCACACGAACCGGCGGCTACGACTTGTCCCATCTCCCCGCCCGACCGGGGGAGGGTGAAGCGAAACGAGAACCCCCGCCGGGAGCGTCTGCTCCGCAGGGGGAAGCGACGGGACAGAAGAAATCGGAGCTGCGCGAGCCGGGAAAAAGTCCATCGCGCGGGGGCAGAGGTTCCCGCAGGCGGAAACAAACACCCTGAACTTCTGCGTCCTGTGCCTGTCCACGCAGGCACGGGAGCCAAGCCGGTCTCTTCGGCAGGCATCCCCTTGCGGTAGGGAGACGTGAGCGGCAGCGACTGCCGGGTATGCTTGCGTCGTCGCGCGGTGGTATACTATGTTTCCCTCCGGTTGATGCATCTTCGAAGATGCGATCCGGGATACATGAAAAACGACACGCGATGAAACTCGTTTCCTGGAACGTGAACGGCATCCGCGCGATCGTCAAGAAGAACGCGTTCTTCGAATATCTCGAGCAATCCGACCCCGACATTCTCTGCCTGCAGGAAACGAAAGCTCACGAGGACCAGCTCGACGAAACCCTCGTGATGCCTCCAGGGTACTATGGGTACTGGCATGCAGGCGAACGACGCGGGTACAGCGGGACGGCAACACTCACGAAGAAACGGCCGATCCGCGTGGCGCGCGGGACGGAAATCATCCCGTTGGATACGGAAGGCCGGGTCATCCTCACGGAGTACCGCGACTTCCTCCTTTACAACGTGTATTTTCCGAACGGCGGCCAGGGACGGGAACGCTTGGAGTACAAGCTGCGTTTCTACGACGAGATCCTCGAACACTTCGAGCGTGTCCGCGCCCAAGGGAAACCGATCATCTTCACGGGCGACGTCAACACGGCCCACAAGGAAATCGACCTGAAAAACCCGAAGGAGAACGAGAACACGTCGGGTTTCCTCCCCGTTGAACGCGCGTGGATCGACCGTCTCGTGGAACTGGGCTGGGTGGACACCTTCCGCTACTTCCACCCCGACGAACCCGATATGTACTCGTGGTGGGATATGCGAACGCGCGCGCGCGAACGGAACGCCGGCTGGCGCATCGACTATTTCTTCGTCACGCCCGATCTCGTCCCCGTACTCCGCGACGCCTCGATCGAAATGCACGTGATGGGGTCGGATCACGCACCGATCGTCCTCGTGATCGATCTGTGAGCCGCTCTCGCAACGGAGGAAGACGGCAATTCCCTCTCCCTCGTTCACCGTTGCGAATGTGTCGCCCGTTTCCCCAGGGAGGCTT
>JARYLZ010000135.1 GCA_029907355.1 Bacteroidota bacterium
TGACATCGAGGGGTTGGAACACGCGGAGAAGATCCGTCCCCCACAGGGCACTGAGGCGTTCGATGCCGGTGGAATCGCCCGTGCGCACGAATCCGGGCAGGTAACGGCTGTCGACCCCCATGTCCCGCAGGCCTTGCGAGTTGGCGTGGTCTCTCAGCAGGAGAATGCCCCCGCCTTTTCTCCCGAGGCGCCCGCCGAGGAGAAGGAGGTTCGCCGCCGCATGGGTGTCGTAGCGGGATTTCTCCCAGTACGCGTCCATGTTGGTGACAAACACGACCTTCCGGTCGGGATCGCGGAACGCGTCCGTGAAGGTCTCGAGTTTCCTGCGGTCGACGCTGCAGATCTCCGCGGCGCGTTCGAGGTCGTACGGCTCGAGGAACTTGCGGAGCGCGTCGAAACCGCGGGTTTCCCTCTCGATGAAATCCGTGTCGACCCAGCCGCGGTGAATGGCCTCGCGGGCGATGGCGTTCAACAGGACGGTGTTCGAACCGCGGCGGGTGTCGAGCCAGAGGTCGGACAGTTTCGTGAGATCCGTCTCCGACGAGCTCATCGTCACGAGCATCGCGCCGCGTTTCATGGCGGCCTTGATTTTCAGCTCCGCGATCAGGTGTTCCTCGGCGGGGACCGAGTTCATCACGACGATCACATCCGCCCGTTCCAGGTCGTCCATCGTCGCTGTGGAGACCGTCATGCCGATCATGTCGTCGAGCGCGTCGGTCTCGATGCCGGCGAGATCCCCCGAGAAACTCCCGAGGGCGTTCGTGCCGATCCCCGCGCGGGCGAATTTCTGCAGGAGGTAGAGTTCCTCGTTGGTCATGCGCGGGGAACCGAAGACGGCGACGGCCGACGGGCCTTTCCGCGCGATGATGTCCTTCAACCGCTGCGCGGCATGCCCGAGAGCCTGGTCCCACGTGGCTTCGACGTGCCTCCCGTCGGACTTGAGCAGGGGTTTGAGGAGGCGCGAGCTGTCCAGCATGTAGGAATAGCCGAAGCGCCCCTTCCGGCAGAGATAGCCGCGGTTATGGGTCCGTTCATCGGTGTTCGCGACCGTGAAGACGCCGTCGAAGAAGACTCTATAGTCGATCTGGCAGCCGACGGAACAGAAACTGCACGTGGACCGCACGCGTTCCGAAGGCCATGGGCCGGGTTTCGAGAAGGGCGGACGCTCGGTGATGGCGCCGGTGGGACATGCGGCAATGCAGTTTCCGCAGCTGATGCAGTTCGTTTGCAGGAGGGGTTTCTCCATGGCGGGCTTCACCACGGATTTGAACCCGCGGTACACGAACCCGAGCGCGGAAACCTGGAGAATCTCGGAGCACGTGCGCACGCAGCGGCCGCACGAGATGCACTTGTTCGGGTCCAGCGTGATGAAGGGGTGCCGGCGGTCGACCTTGTATTTCCGCACCTCGCCGAGGTATGGGACGATATCGCATCCGTAGTCGGTGGCGTACTTCTTCAAGTCGCACTCGAAGTACGCGGTGCACCCGCACTCGAGGCAGCGGGTGGCCTCGTGCAGCGCCTGCTCTTCGGTGAAGCCGAGCTCGACTTCCTCGAAGGACTTGATGCGTTCCTCGGGCGGTAGCTCGGGCATCCGTTCCCGTTCGATGTGTTCGAAACCCACGAAATCCTCTCTGGGCGGTTCGCCCCACGCGTCCTTCCTGCTGAGGAATTCCCGTCTCCGCGGGGTGACCTTGCCTGTCGTGAGATATTCGTCGATGGCCTCCGCCGCGCGTTTTCCCATCGCGACGGCGTCGATGACGACGGAGGGTCCGGTCACCACGTCGCCTCCGGCGAACACGAAGGGAATCGAGGTCTGCATGGTGTTCTTGTCGACCTCGATCGTGTTCCAGCGGTTCACCTTGATCTTGTCCGGGTCGATGCCGAAGAGGTCGGTGTCCTGCCCGATAGCGGAGATGATGAAGTCGCATGCGATGTCGAACTCCGACCCGAGGATGGGGACCGGGCGCCTGCGCCCGCTCTTGTCCGGTTCCCCGAGTTCCATGCGGTTGCACCGCAGGCCGCGGAGGGTACCGTCTTCGGTCAGGATCTTGACGGGGGCGGCGAGGAAGATCATCTCGACGCCCTCGTGGACGGCGGCGTCGATCTCGGCGGGGTGGGCGGGCATCTCGTTGCGCGTCCGCCGGTAGACGAGGGTCACCTTTTCCGCACCGAGCCGCAGGGCGGTACGGGCTGCATCGATCGCGGTATTCCCTCCGCCGACCACGATGACTCTGCCCGGGAGGCTCGAGACGTTCCCCTGTTCGACGTCGCGGAGGAAATCGATGCCGCCGAGCACGCCGGGAGTCCGGTCCTCTTCCGGAATGTCCATCCGTTTCGCCTTGTGGGCACCGACGGCCAGGTAGATCGCGTCGAACCCTTCGCTCCGGAGGGAGTCGATCGTGAAGTCCCGTCCGAGCATCGCGTTCGTTCGGACCTCGACGCCCAGGTCGGTGATCCACGAGATCTCCCGGTCGAGGCGTTCCTTTGGGAGGCGGTATTCGGGGATACCGTAACGGAGCATACCGCCGAGGTGGGGCATTTTCTCGTAGAGCCGCACCTCGTAGCCGGCGAGGAGCAGGTAGTACGCAGCAGTGAGGCCGGACGGTCCGCCGCCGACGACGGCGATCCACTTGCCGTTTTTCGGCGGCAGTTCCGGGCGCCAGGGGTCTTCGATCTCGACATCCGTCGCGAATCGTTTCAGGTAGTCGACCCCGACGGCCTCGTCGACGTAATTGCGGCGGCATGCGACCTCGCAGGAGCGTACGCACACGCGTCCGCAGACGAGCGGGAGCGGGTTCTTCTCGCGGATCAGCCGGATCGCTTCCTTGTACCTGCCGAGCGCGACGAGGGCGACGTACCCCTGCACGTCCACGCCGGCGGGGCAGTTCTGCTTGCACGGCCCGAGGCAGTCGGCGTAGTGGTTCGAGAGCAAGAGTTCGAGGGCGGTTTTCCGTGCGGCGCGGATGCGCTCGTTGTCCGTGTGGACGACCATGCCCTCGGCGACGGGGCTCGAACAGGAAGGCACGAGTTTCGGCAGGCCCTCCACTTCCACGACGCAGAGGTAGCACGAACCCCACGGGGGAAGTTTCGGGTCGTAACAGAGCGTGGGGATGTCGTCGATGGCGTGTTCGCGGATCACCTCGAGGAGGGTCCGGTTCTCCGTCGTCCGGATCTCCCGTCCGTTTATCGTGAGCGTGATGGTCTTCATGGATGCGTTCCCGTGGTTAATTCTTGATCACGGCGTCGAACTTGCATACCTCGAAGCACTTCCCGCAGATGATGCATGCCTCCTGGTTGATCACGTGCGGTTTCTTCTTTTCCCCCGTGATCGCATTGGACGGGCAGGCCCGTGCACACACCATGCAACCGGTGCAGAGGTCCGGGTCGATCGTATAGGTCAACAGCGCGGGACAGCTGTGCGCAGGGCATTTCCGATCGCGGATGTGCGCCTCGTACTCCTCGCGGAAATAGCGAATCGTCGTCAGGACGGGATTCGGGGCGGTTTGCCCGAGCCCGCAGATCGTGTTCTCCTTGATCTGACCGGCGAGGCGTTCGAGGAACTCGATGTCGCCCTCCTTCCCCTCGCCGTCGGTGATGCGCTCGAGCACTTCGAGCATGCGCTTGGTCCCGATGCGGCAGAAGGTGCACTTCCCGCAGGACTCGTCCTGGGTGAAGCGGAGGAAGAACTTCGCCATCTCGACCATGCATGTCGTCTCGTCCATGACGACGAGGCCGCCGGAGCCCATGATCGCGCCGGTCCGATTGATCTGCTGGTAGTCGATCTGAAGGTCGCCCATCGAAGCCGGGATGCACCCGCCGGATGGGCCGCCCATCTGGACGGCCTTGAATTTCTTCCCGCCGATGATGCCGCCGCCGATGTCGAAGACGATTTCCTGGATCGTGATGCCCATCGGCACTTCCACGAGGCCGCCGCGGGCGATCTTGCCCGCGAGCGCGAACACCTTCGTCCCTTTGCTGTTCTCCGTGCCGAGCTTCGCGAATTCCCCCGCCCCGTTGAGGATGATCCACGGGACGTTGGCGTACGTCTCGACGTTGTTGATGTTGGTGGGCTTGCCCCAGAGGCCGGATTGTGCCGGGAAAGGCGGCCGGAAACGAGGCGTGCCGCGTTTGCCCTCGATCGAGAGCATCAGGGCCGTCTCCTCGCCGCAGACGAACGCCCCCGCGCCTTCCTTGATCTTGAGGTCGAAGTTCATGCTGGAGCCGAAGATCGAGCTGCCGAGGAACCCCCGTTCGTACATGGTCCGCAGGGAATGACGGAGTCGTTGGACGGCCCGCGGGTACTCGGCGCGCACGTAGATGTAGCCCTCGTCGGCGCCGATCGCGAACGCGCAGATGAGCATGCCCTCGAGGACGGAGTGGGGATCGCTCTCGAGGACGCTGCGGTCCATGAACGCGCCGGGGTCGCCCTCGTCCGCATTGCAGATGATGTACTTCTTCTCCCCCGGGGCCTGGCGGCAGAGACGCCATTTCACGCCGGTGAGGAAACCGCCACCCCCTCTCCCACGCAGGCCGGAATCGGTGACGGCCTGGATGACCTGTTCCGGCGTCCATTCCGCCAGCACACGCCGGATTGCCTCGTACCCGCCGCGCTCGATGTACTCGTCGATCGAAGAGGGGTCGATGACGCCGCAATTGCGGAGGACGATGCGGTGCTGTTTCTCGAGGAACGACTCGTCGGGCGTGGGGTGATGGCCCAGGACGATCCAATCCTCGATCGGCCGGTCGTTGGCGATCTGTTCCTCGACGAGCTTGGGCACG
>JARYLZ010000136.1 GCA_029907355.1 Bacteroidota bacterium
GTGCGTCGCCGAATCGTTGACCATCGGGACGGTCGCGATCGGCGACGTGTTCTGCCCGTAACTCAACGTCACCTGCGCGATGGATGCACCGGGGTTCGCGGTCTCGACTTTCGCCGTGATCGTCACGTCGTCGTGGGATGTCGGGAACATCGGGTTGCGCTGGAGCGCGGTGATCGTCGGCGGGAAAGAACCGAGCTGGATATCCCCGGGGTAAATCGGGGCGATCACGATGCCCTGGGAGGAACTCGTGATGATGCCGCGGATGGCTTCGATGCGCGTACCGGGGGGCGGCGGTGCCCAGTTGGGGTCCACACCCTGCGAGCCGCCCCGGAAATACACGCTCTGGTCGTAAACGCCGATGGCGTTCCCTCTCCCGTCTTCGATGGTCCACGTGTACCGACCCGTCGAAGTGTTCTTGCTCACCGTCCCGACGGTCACATCACGGAGCACGACGTACGCACCCTCCCACTGCTGAGCGGTTGGGATGCCGGATGTGGGGCCTCCGTTTACGAGATCCGTGAGCGAGATCTCGTTGGGGTCGGGTCTCCGCGGACGCATGTCGAGGACTTCGACTTGCTTGTCCGCATTCCACACGGCGGTTTTCCCGATCTCGAACTGGGTTGTGGTGAAATACTGGGAGACGACGCCTGTGACTCGGATGACGAAACCCGTGTCCACCGCCGTCAAGAGGATGCTCGCCGCGGCGACAGAATCGGTGGCACGAACATTCAATCCGCTCCACGGGCCGCCGCTCTCGTCCATGATGTAGATGGTTGCGGCATTCCCGAGCGCGAACAGCATCGGCCCCCCGGGACTTGTCCGCGCAGCGGCGACGACCGTCCCTGTGACCGTGATCGTGTCGCCGGTGCGGGGGGAATTCTGTTTCCCTGCGAGCAGGGAATCCATTGGGACTTCTTGGATCTGGCGGATGGTCAATGTGTCCGAACGGATTTGGGCGAACGTCGACAGCGTGAAAAAGACGGTACCCATTGCGACGAACAACGGAACGAAGCGCTTCATCATGGATGACCCTTCCTGAGGTTGTTATTTGATGATGGCGAATTTCCCCCGTTTGACATCCCCGGTATCGAGGTCTTTCACGGTGAACAGGTACAAGCCTGTTGCGACGGCTTGGTCGTTGTCCGTGATGAGATCCCACGCATGCTCCCCGCCGGAGAGGATTTGCGTCCCGTCGGCATACCGCGTGTACCAGCCGATATCCCCGCCGTTATATGTCGATGCGTCGTGATGCATCGAACGGACGAGATCGCCCGCCAGAGTGTAGATCCTGATCTCCGCCCGTCGGGGCAGGTTTGCGAAATGGATTTTCCGCTGTCGCTCCGTTCCGCCGTCCCATAGCGCATGCGCGTAGTATGGGTTGGGGTAAACGAACGGCTCGCGCGACATACCTGCCTGGGCGGTCGTGCCCGGGACGACCCGACGGATATTGTGGAGCTTGCTGCTTTCCAGGCTTTCCACGCTGTTCTCCGGATCCCCCGTGTCGAATGCGGTCACCGTGTACACGTATTGCCAGCCGTTCAACTGATTCGGGATTTCGAATGCGTACGTGTACATGTGGGCATCACCCTCGAAACGGATCCGCTCCTTCAAACGGATCGCCCCGAAACCGGTGTTGGCAAAGAACACATCATCGTTACGGTCGAATTCCCCGATAAGGATGAACTGGTCGGCGAGCGTTCGCGTCTGATCGAGGTCCGCCCCTGCATTCGTTCGGTAGACACGGTACCCCTCGAAGTCCTTCTTGCCCGAGATCGGGTCGATCGACGATTCGGAAATGTCGTCCCAATACACGGTAACTTTCCGGTCTGATGGGATGACGCGCACTGAAGGCGGGATAGGGGGAGCCGGCAAGACGTAGCGCGTCAGACGTCCGTCACCGTCGAGATCCTCTCCCGGGTCCAGTACGCCGTTCCGATTTTTATCCTCGCCATCGTAAGCCTGCCGAGCGAAAAACCAAGCGCGGTGAAGGTTCTTTTTCGCGTTTTCGGTGTCGTCGGCCGTCGTGTCGTTCCCATACTTTTTTGCGCAGATGACTGCGAAAACGGCTTCGCAATCCTGCCCCGGTTGGAGATTGCGGAACGGTCCCGTCGACACGAGCACGGAACGGTTCGATGGGGAGCGCAGACCAGGGATCTCCAGCGGGGATAAAGGGATACACATTTTCTCGTAACGTTCGCGATCGTTCGCGGGCGAGAAAAACACCGGATCGGTGGTGTTCCGGAATTGCCATGTGTTGAAGACCACCGGCAGCCGGGAACCACCTCCTTGCAGTGAGGTCGGCGTCGTTCCAAGGAGCGACAACCCGATATAGCTGTCGGTAAATCCCGGATCGCCGTCGACATCGAATTCGTAAGCCGTGCACATCGAGTCAATGTACCCGTTTCCGCCTCGTGCGAAGAAAGCCGAACCTCGGGGCGGGGACATGTTGGTGTTTCTCACGACCATGTCGATCCATAAGCCGACGTACAGGCTGTCGAGCGTCGTCCCGCTCGCGTTTGTGATCCGGTATCGAAGAATGACGAAGTTCTCCGCGAAGGAAAAATTCCACGCGTACGACTCCATCCGCACGACGACGCCCAGGGGGTTCTCGTGTTCTGGGATCTTCGTCGATGTCCCCGGAATGACGGTATTGGAGTCGGTGAAGAGGGCGACGAAATCCTGATGGCTCACCGCGTCGGAGCTGTAATACCGCGAGTCCGGGAGGGACGAGCGTTCGATCGTCAGGGCACCGGGAGCATTGGTGAACTCGAAGCCCGCGGCAATATCTCGGACGGAACTGACATCCACTGCCCCCGTGGAGACGAAGGGCCCTCGTCCCCCGCGAAAACCACCGATCCATAACCCACCCTCGAACAAATGCTCGATCCCCGATCCGGCTGGATACTCGCAGTTCGGCTGTTGCGGCCAGCGGTTGAAACCATGCCCGAGCGTCCCGTAATTCGTGATGGTTAGCCGGATACTTCCGACATTGGTGAATTTCGATTCGTCGTCATCGAATATCTTTCGCAGCCTTGAACCGTCCCCGACACGTTGGGAATAGGTCTGGGCGGGAAAAAAGAACATGAGTCCTCCCCCAATGAGGGCGGATAGTAACTCCACGGTGAGAAGAAATCGACGGGGAGGAATCAAAAGCGGAAGAGGTGACGCCGGATGCATTCACATACAATCCACCAGCTCAAACTAGACGCAACTTGCGTAAAAAACAAATATTCGTGTCAGCGGTGAAATACCGCCATGCGATGATAAAGGTATGTCTTTATTCTGTCGGTATTTCCTGGGTATGCCTCTTCGATTTCTTTCTGTTACGAGAATCGAGCTCGTCATAGCTACTCATTTTGAAAATCATTCATTCGCCGATTCCGTTTCGGTTGCAGGTTGAATGCGGGAATGGAAAGATTTGCAATGAAATGGAGTTTTGGTCCTTGTGCAAGAGCAAGGTTGATGTTATTTCTGCAGTGGCGTCGCACTTTTCATCAGGCGAAGGCATGGGAAAGTGATGGTCGAAGAAAAGCGAGGGACAGTATTTGCCGGGCGATATCGCCTCATCGAACGCATTCCAGGCGGGTGTTCGACTAAGGTTTGGGTCGTCGAGGATCTCAAGAAGCATAACCCGGCATTAGTTCTGAAAGTGTTCGAGAGCCTAAAGGAGCTCGATCCTGCCATCGTCGAGCTCCTCACGAACGAGTTCCTCTCTCTCAATCTCCGCCATCCTGCCATTGTCATGCCGACAGTGTTTTCCGTTGCGGGAAGCATCCCCTATCTCGTGATGCCGCATTTCCATCGCGGTTCGCTGAGAGGCGTCATCTCCCGGCAACGAACAAGCGGACCCGTACGGGAAGAGGAAATCATACGTGTCTGTACGCAGGTTGCGAGTGCGATGTCTTACTTGCACCGGAATTCCTTCGTTCATCAGGACATCGTTCCAGAAAATATTCTCCTCGACGATGACGGCCGGTGGGTGATTTCCGATTTCGGTTTCAGTCGTATTCTCCATAATACGCTTGGGCACACGTTCGGACCGAACAGAATTTTCCACGAACCCTACGCTTCACCTGAGCGCTTCGTTTCCCGTTCAGCGAATGCTCCGGATGATGTCTTCTCTCTCGGCGTCATCCTCTATGAACTTGCGGTGGGTCGGCTCCCGTGGGAGGGAAGGGGAGGGCGCGCGTTGCTTGATGGAGAGATTCCACCTTTGAGTTGGGATGATCAGTACAGCGAAGAACTTCAGGATATAGTTTTCCGGTGCCTTTCCAAAAGACCGGAGCAGCGGCCGACGGCAAGTGAGTTGGAACAGTGGGCATCGGGGTATTCTATTCCCACCGCGGAAGAGATTCGAAGGAGCAGGGAGGCGCGGAAGCGCCGGGAACAAGAACAAGAGGAAGAAAACAAAAGAAGAATCGAGGCGATCAGAATCCAAAGCGAGATTCAACAAAAAGAGAGACAGAAAGCAGAAAATGCCATCAGGGAGGCACTTGAGCGGGAGAGATCGAAGAAAGCGGGGAAAAACCATAACCAGCGAGGTGAAGCCGGTAGTCGATCTAAGCACGATTTGAAAGCTCGAGAAGAGGCGGAACGCAAGGCACGCGAAGAAGCTGAACGCAGGGCACGTGAGGAAGCCGAGCGGAAAGCGCGTGAAGAGATCGAGCGGAAAGCGCGCGAGGAAGCAGAGCGTAAGGCACGCGAAGAAGCGGAACGCAGGGCACGTGAGGAAGCCGAGCGGAAAGCGCGTGAAGAGATCGAGCGGAAAGC
>JARYLZ010000137.1 GCA_029907355.1 Bacteroidota bacterium
AGGGAAAGACAACCCAAGCGCGAAAAATCCTCGAGCGCATCCTCGGGGAAGACCCCGCCGACGACCGTGCTCGTGCTCTCCTCGCGAGGAGTTGGTTGGGGGACGACCCGCGAAAAGCGGCGGAGATCGTGGCACCGATCGAACCCGGTTCGAAGTACGAAGAGGTTGCCGAAGCCGTTCGGACCTATGCCGACCTTCTCGCGACGGACGAGAGCACGCTTCCCGACGCACCCGTGCGCCCTCTCTTCGTCCAGGCTCTGCGGGCGTACCGGACCGGTGATTTCGATGAGGCACTCGAAAAATTCATCGAGGTCATCCGGCGCGATCGGTGGTACCATGAAGACGCGGCGCGGAAGGCGTGCATTTCCGTTTTCAAGCTGCTGGGCGAAGACCACGAGATCACGCTGAAGCACCGGAAGGATTTCAACCGCTCCTTATACTGAAGCCGGTTTCGGTTCCCTGCTGTTCTTCCCTTTCCGGAGCGTTTCATCCCCCGAGCGTGGCAGCGGAAAGCGCGAGGGTTGTTATACCAATTCCATCAATCGAGGGGGAAGACGTGAACAGCTGCGTTATAGGCATAAAGGATTTTTTTCATCCCGTAATGACGGTCGTATGCGCGGGTGTCAATGCACGATTACGATCCGGGAACGCAGCATGCTCCCCGGCGTTTCCATCTCCACGGCGTACACACCGTCCGGCAGGAAAGGGAGAGAATAATTCCGCGAGAAGATTTCTTCACCGGGCAGGATGGTCTCGCGCAGAACGATGCGGCCGAAGGGGTCTCTGATCCGAAGGACGACCTCCGACGGCCGGTCTCGGATGATGCGTACGGTGAACGTGCCGCCGGTCGGGTGGGGAAAAACTTCGAGGCGCCGATCCGCATCCGTCCAATGCCCGGCGGAGAGGAGGGAAACATCGTAGGGGTCGGAACGCGCGGTACAGCCGTTCCCGTCCGTCGCTTCGACTTCATACCTGCCGACTCCCGGCAGTCTCATGGAACGGCCGGTTTCCCCGGCTATGCGCGAGCCGTCGCGGAACCATGCATAGGAGAGGGCGGAACCCGTCGCCGAAAGGCTGTCCCCGTTCCGGGTGATGGAGGGTTTCGGAGGGGGAGGGAGGACGCGGACTTCGATGGAGTCGGACCAACCGGGGCAAACCGCGCCGCTCGTCACACGCAGGATGTACGTTCCGCCCTCGCGGATCACGACCGTTCGCGTCGTCTCCCCGTTCGACCAGCGGTATGATGCGAAACCGTCGCCCGCCTCGAGGAAGACGCTGTCACCTTCGCAGAATCGGAGCGGCCCGTGCGCGATGACGTCTGGTTTCGGTCCGGATCGGATGGTCACGCGGAGGGTATCATGGCCGTCGCAGCGACCTGCACGCTCCCGAAGGACGACCCGTCCTTCCTCTTGGTCCGACCAGACCGCGTAGATGTACCAGGGAGAAGGGCGGAGAAGTATATGCCCGCCCACGATATTCCACTCATACTCGTTCCCCGCCGTGGGGGCCGTGATATAAATGACCGTGTCGCCTCGGCACACATCGGCCGGGCCGAGGATGCGGGGCATGGGAGGGTCGTTCACGTGGATCGTCACGCTGTCGGAAACGGCGCGGCAGCCCATCCTGTCGGCGGCTTCCACTGCGTACACCCCGCGGTTCTTGACTGCGCGAATGCGCGTCGTTGCGCCGTCGCTCCAGCGGTACGTCGCGAAACCCGTGTCCGCTGCAAGCATGATGCTGTCTCCGCGGCAGAGCGTTGCGCCGATGGGGGTGATACGCGGCGCATGCTGCGGTTCGAGCCGCACCGGGAAAACGGCACGCCCCGTACAGCCGGTGACAGGCGAGACGGCGCTCACCGAGACAATGCCTTCCGACGTATTCGCCCAACGCACGGCAACCGTGTCCGAGGAAACGTCGCCGAGGATGGTGCCGTTCCACGCCGACCAGAAGAGCGCCCACCCCGAGTCGTTGGCAACGGTGTACCTCCCCGTGTCGAAACGGCAAAGCGACACCGGACCGGAAATCACGGGAGCGGGGGGAACATGATGCCGGGTGAAAACGGGACCGGAGCTCCCCTCGCACCCGAAGGTGTCCACTACTGTCACCGCGTACCTCCCCGCTTCGCGCACGATGATGGAAGGGGTCGTTTCCCCGGTCGACCAGCGGTAGGACGCGTAGGTACGCTCGGTTTCTAGCCGGAGCGAATCCCCGTGGCAGAAGACCAGCGACCCGCTCGCGACGATGATCGGCAGGGGGTTCGGGCGAGCGACGATCCGAACGGAATCCGAACAGTAAAGGTCGCCATCCTCCGTGACCGCCGTGTACGAATATGTCCCTGTGTGCGTAACGAGTATCGAGCGCGTGTTCTCGTTCGTCGACCAGATGTATCCGGTGTAGCCGGGCGGTGCCGAGAGTACCCGCCCTGTCCCCTCGCAGGCGTAAGGCGGGCCGTCCAACTCGATCGGCAGAGGGGTCAGCGATGCCGGCACGAGGAGCGCGCAGGAGAATTCAACCGGCGGGTGGTTCGAAAATGTCGCCGTGAAGAGGAGCCGGAGGCTGTCCGTCACAGCTCGGCGCATCGCGCGGAAATTCCAACGGGCGGATGCAGTCCCGAAGGGAGGGATGCGTGCGGGTTCGAGGTTCTGCTCCGCACTGGTAGGTCCCGTCAGTTCGATGGCTCCCGTTTCCGACTCGATGCGGATACGGCCTGCCTCTGCGTATCCCCCGCCGAGATTGCGGACGGTCACGGTCACGGTCGCCGGCTCGGGTTCATACGCGTCCCGCCAGCAGTTCCAGCGCAGGCGCGAGGGAACGCTCGCTTCCGCGTGAATCCGGGGAGCGCGCGGGGCGATCGACAGGATACCGCTGCCCACGTAAGGGAAACGGCATCCGCCGGAAAAAGTCCAATTCGGGATGGAAACGGGGATATGGACGGAATCCGGTCCTGCATGCCCGCCCGTCGTGATATGAATCAGGGCAGCAGGGCGGGGAGTACCGCCCGGCCTGACGATCGCTCGTTCCGACGATACCACATCCGCGCCGGTTGCCGTCGGTCTTACCGTGAACCGTGCACCCTCGAAGGCGTACCCCGACGGCGCTGCGAATGCTGTGACCCTCGCGAGCGAGGTGTCCAGAACGATCGAGAAGGCGGCGGGGTAGAGGACTTCATCCTCGCGCATTTCGGGCCCGTCCATCCAGAGAGTCATGGCGGTTTCTGTGTCCGAAGGCGAGGCGGTGTTGCCGACTCGGAGCAGGATCGGTTGAAAGGTCAACGGGTCGCTGGGTGCACGGAACGATGTTACCGCACCCGCAGGTCCGCAGGGAAGGAGGACGGTGAGACCCAATTCCCGTATCCCGCCGTCTGCGCAGGCCGACCGATATGTCAGCCTGCATTCGCGGAAGCCCTGCAGGATGATGGATGCGATTTCCGTGAGAATGGGTGCGAGAGACGCACCGTCCTGCGAGTGATAGTATACCCCGCCCGTCGCTTCCGCGGCTTGCCGAAGCTGTTCGGGTGCGTATGCCGCCCCGATCCCCACGGGAAAGATCCGAATGCGCTGCCTCGCGGCGAAGGAGACGACGGTCGCGACCGGCGTTGTCGAGGCATTGTCGGTTCCGTCCGTAACGAGCACGACTGCCCGGCAGGAGCGGGGGTCTGCCGCAGCGAGTTGGAGAAGTCCGATATATAACGCATCCCAGAGCGCCGTTCCGCCTGCCGCAGGGAGAGAGTCGATCACGCGGAGGAGTGCGCCCGTGTCTGCCGTGATGCTGTGCGCGATCGTGGCCGCGTTGTTGAACCACACGATGGCCGCCCGGTCCGCGAGGCCGTCCATGCGGCGTATGAAGGCGCGCGTTCCTTCTTTCGTTCCCCCGTTGTATTCCCCCACCATGCTCCCGCTTGCGTCTAGGACGAGGGATACGGACATGGGACAGCGGACGGTTGTGTCGGGACAGGTGAATTCCGCCGCCCGGATGTCGAGGTCGTCCTCCGTCAAGCGGACATGGGACTCATCGAGCCGGAAGAATGGGGTACCACCGCAGGAAGCGGTGAAATAGAGGTCGATGATCGGATAATTCACGATCGTGCGTCGTATCGTCACGGATGGCTGGGCCGATACGTCGTATGCAGCACAAGCGAGAGTTAGGACACAAACGAGGAACCGCAGGGGAATCGAGGTGGAGGACGAGTTTCCCGGCGATGCCATGGCCCTTGCTCTGTGGGGGTGCTCGACATGTATCATAGGACGAACAGCCTGGAAGAAAAAGCTCGCGAAGTGTTGTTCTTCCTGCCCGCAAGGGGAAGATGCTCTTTCTTAAAGATAGACAATCCATCCGGTCAATTCATGACCGATGGGAACAAGGTTTTTTCACGACAGCGAAATCCCAGCGGATTTTTCCATCGAGCCGTAGGCCGCGAGACAGTGATGCGCGTACTATCGTCACGGTTCTTTCTCGCCTTTCGAAGCATGGACCATGATTCCAGAGAGGGCGTTCCATTTTCCCGAGGGAAAGTGGGGACGCTTCCTCTCCCGGCGGGAGCGGAAGCCGTGTTACAGCGGTGCCGTTTTTTTTCGCATTCTATCAGCCGATTTGATAGATTATGGATCGAGATCGATGCTCCCGTAGCTCAGGTGGACAGAGCATCTGCCTTCTAAGCAGAGGGTCGCAGGTTCGAGTCCTGCCGGGAGTGCTCTCCGACGGTCGATCCGACATCATCGTGCCGGCCGTGTTT
>JARYLZ010000138.1 GCA_029907355.1 Bacteroidota bacterium
TGTGCGGCGCTCTCCAGGCACCCCGTCGTCAGGACGAACCGCTTCGCGCCGGGGGGATCCGATTCCTCGCGGAGGTAGAGGCTGTCCCGAGAAAATCTCACCGGGTCGATGAACTCCGCGAGGACGGCGCGCACGAATACCGCCTCGGCGCTGTCCCGAAACGCGTATTCCGCACGGTGACACCCGCAAGGTTTCGGGACCATATCGGACGGCATCTCTTCCTTTTGGACAAGGTCGGTTTCGAGCGGCCGGCCCACAACTCCGGGATCGCCCGTGACGGTCTTGATGAAAATTTCGATGCGCCGTCCCAGCGGGTCGTTGCACCAATATGTGACGGGACGCGGCGTTTTCCTGCAGGAGTGGCGGACTCTGACAGCCTCCGGCCTCAACGGGCCGCGCCACGCCGTCGAATCGTATATGCCCATGCCGTCGAGCGAGTAGAACACCCGGTTTTCGCTCTTCATCCGGCGGTAGGATTCCGACTTCTCCGACATTTCCCGGTCGATGGTTTTCATCGTGTAGTAGGCACGGAGCATGGAGAGGATGACGTTCCCCTGCTGTCCGCCTTCCCGGAGATCGACGGAACCCGAGCCGTTCGACGCGGGCAGTTGCCTGCTCTGCATGGACACGCCGGACGGGATGCGGACACCCGCCATGAGGACCTCCTCGCCCGCGTAACTGCCGGGCCGAAGAGGGCATGCATCCGTGTACCCGACGATCGTGATCAGGAGACCGGTATTCTTCGCCGTGCATTTCCCGAGCCGTTCGGCGACGCGCTCGATTTTCGGGTACACGTTCCGCTCGAAGAACTCGTCCACGACCTTCGTCGCGCAGAGGTAATCGTAATCGTTCCGGTCGATGAACTTCGCGGGCTTGAGCTCGCCGGTCGCATAGCGCGCGTTGAAATCCTGGAAGTTCCGCGTCGTGTTCGGCCACCAGTACCCGGTGATGAAATAGGGGATGCCGCTCGCGTCGCTGAGGAGCACGGATTCTTCGACGGTCGGGTTGCAGTCGCAGTCGATCGGGACGAGCTGGAGCGTGTCCCCGAACGGCACGCGCACCGTCACCGGCTCGCAATGGATGTTCACGCACTCGTCCGCCCCGCGGAGACGGGTGAAGACGACGGTCTGGCCGACCTCGACGCGGATTTTCTCCCCCGATGCGACGGTGGTCGTGCGCCCGTCGATCGAAACCTGCAACCGTTCGCCCGGCATGGGACGTCCTTGCACATGGATGTCCTTCGTCGGCAAATCCCCTTTCTCGTAACACGTCACGACCGGCAGGAGCCAGACGCGCGGGGACGGCAAACGGCACGCGTGGATATCGAAGCCGCCGAATCCCCCCGGTGCATTGGACGCCCAGAAGACGAAGCGACCCGCCTCCGTCGTGACGATATGGGGGAAGATCTCGTCCGCGTCCGTGTTCACCGCGACGTTTTCCTGTGCCGTCAGAACGTTCATGTTCACCGGCGCGGCACCCCGCCCTTCGAGCACGGCACTCAACGGCCCGGCGAAGTAGAGATCGAACCCGGACGGGGAGCGTTTGTCCGTCGCGAAATCCCACTGCGAAGCGAAGGTGAGATTCCCGTTCTCATCGATCGAAGGGCTCATATCATCGACAGGGGTGGAGACGGCTTTCACGAGTCGGGGGGCGGTCCACACCCCACCTTTCCGCACTGCGTACCAAATGTTGATGCTGGTGTCCTGGGGGAAATCGGGGTTCGGCCGATCGGACGCGAACACGAGCGTGTCCCCGCTGGAGGAAAGAGCAGGCTGGGAAGTCCACCAATGCGGTTCATTGACGTTCCCGAGAGGTACGGGGTTCGCGAAGCGGTCGCCTTCTCTCCGTTGCATGTTCCAGAGGAAGAGATTGTAACCCGACGCGGAGGGACGCATGACACCGGGATGATCGATCGACTGCTCGGCGGCGAGAAACATCTCGTTCCCCCGGATGATTGCGGCACCTTTCGTCCAGGTGTCGAAGGCGGTGTCGATCGGTTCGATGCGGCGCGCGGCCTCCCATCCCTCGCAGAGGTCGTGCACCGTGAACATACCGCTCCGCCGCGACGTGAAGATATCGTTCGGGAGCGAAGTCCGTTTCTTTCCTTCCAGCCGGCGGGAAGAGGTGAACCAGAGGATGAAGCCGCGGTCCGTGCGTTCGACGAACGGCGCGAATTCGTCGGCCGCGGTATTCACCCCCGCACCGAGCCTGCCGCTGCCGGGAGGACAACACCCGCGCCTCTCGTCGACCCGCGCGACATCGGACGAGGAACAGCCGGCGAGCCATCCGGCTCCGCACAGGAGAAGGACCAGGCAAACCGACCTGAGGAAACGTGCTGGGTTCATACGGGGACTCCGGGAATGGACTGTTCGATGGACATTGCCGCCCTCTCGGCGCACGGTCAGTACAGGACCACGGGGTAGATCAACTCGTACTCGATCCCCGACTGGTCGTTCGTGCTGTTGGGCTCGTTCCCGAGAAAGATCTTCCGGATGTACATGAGAGCGATGTCACAGGGGATGGTGTGGCCGGACGCCGAGCCGACCCACGTGTTCGCCGTCGAGATGATATAGACGTCGCCCGGCCGCGGGAACACGGGTGAGCCGGACGGCGGGAACGACCACGGGAGCGACGGCCGCAGGAAAAGAGCGGGGTCGGCGTTGAGCGCGTTCTGCAATTCGGACACGACGTACTGCGCATCCGCAAAATTCCGCTCGAGGTAATTGGTGCGGAAGAGGTAGAGATTCACGAACGGCGTCCCCGCCGTGCGGAAGAGCATCGGCTCCTGCGGGGGCATCCGGCCGTGCGTCGTATCGGCGACCTCGACGAAGAAGTCCCACCGATCCGGCGGGTAGGGGAAGTATTTCGTGATCGGATTGAGGAGGTTGTAGAGCCGGCCGATGTCGTACGTGTCCGGCTCCTCCGGGCAGCAATTGATGCGGCACACCTTCCGGACCGGCGGGTCCGGGAGTTTCGGCGTGTTCTGGCCGTATGCGTACAGCGTGATGATGTTGCTGACGCGCATGAAACGTGCGACCGCCACGCGAACCTCGATCTCCTGCGTGCAATTGCCGCACGAGCTGTTCGTCAGTCTGATCCGGATGGAGAAGACGCTGTCCTCCGCCCTGCCGGTTTTCACCCGCTGGCCGGTGGCGAACAGCTCCTCGAACTGGCTCACGGTCGGCGCGGTGAATTCCACCGTAATGTTCACTTCGCTGGAACGGTACAGTTGAACGGCCGACGTGGGGGTCACGTCGAAGAAACGGCTGTTCACGCGCCTCGGATCCGCGTCGACGACGGCGATGTTCACCCCCGCGGGGGAAGCGCAACATGCCGTGTCCGGGAGGAGAAGCGTGATGTTCCTCCGAACACCAATGCGGACACCACCGCAGGCAGGGTCCGGCGAGAACGCCACCTCACCGAAATCCATCGCGAGCGGCTCCTCGGGCGAGAACGGCTGCCGGACCGGACGGACGATGATCGGGCACATGGCCCGGCACCCACGACCGACAAGGACGATGCGCTGGCGACACGGCGTCCCATCCGCGAGGTGGAAATGCACGGAGAACGTGTCGACGGCCGGCCCGGCCTGGAACGGACGAAAGCGGGTCGTGATGCGCAAGTCCGACCCCGCCTGAACCTCCGTTCCCGGCAACGGCTGGAGCACATCCCACGAGCGGAAAACGTCGTGCGAGACGATGCTGTCCACGGTCAAGACGCGGCACTCGATGGGGTTGGTGTAGATTGTGCGCGGGGGATACGTGCGCGACGTTCCCGTTTCCACCGCGTCCAAACCCGGCTCGATGGTGAGGATCGTGTCCTGGGGGCACGTGCACGTGAACGCCACGACATCGGCGAGCAGCCGGACCGTCACCCGGGAGGGAACCGGTTGACCCGGGCACTGGACAAGGAACGTGATCGACTCGTCGAAGGAACCGATTTCGCGCGTCGATACGGCGAACAGGACGCTGAACGCCTCGCCGTTTCGAACCCGCAACGTAGGACCCGTAACGAGGCGGTCGTTGACGCGGATCTCCCGGATCCGGAACGGCTGGGGGACCGGGTCCGGCACTGTGACGACGAGTTCGTCGGCCGGGTTGGGACAATCGACCACGAAAAGCGTCCGCGCGAGCGTGTACTCGGCGACGCCGGCGGGTCTCATGGTTATCAGAGACGGGTTCTCCCTCTCGTCGAGGAAGCGGAACACGAGCGTCGTGTCGTTCGGGCAGCAGACGGGCCATGTGCCCCGGAAACGCAGGGTGATCGTCGCGTCGCCGCAGAACAGGAACACCGGCGGGTCCGAGTACTGTCGTTCGCGGTTGAAGACGCCGACGACGGAGAGGTTCGCACCGGCGGCCGGGAATACGCGGCGGAACACCGCGACACCCTCATCGTCGGTTCGAAGCCGCGCGAGTTCCACGTTTCCGTCTTTCGTCACCTCGTAGACCGTGATCTCCGCGAAGCGCGCCGGCCCGATGACGGTACCGGTCACCGGATCCGTTTCGCGGGCGAGGATGGTGAGGACGCGTTCCTGGGAACCTTTCGCCGGGACGAC
>JARYLZ010000139.1 GCA_029907355.1 Bacteroidota bacterium
CATGATCCGTGGAGCGGGCATCGCGATGATTTTCCAGGATCCCATGTCATCGTTGAATCCCGTCTTTACCATCGGAGAACAGCTGATCGAAGTGTTGCTCCATCACCGCCACATGGACCGGAGAACTGCCCGCACGCGCGCCGTCGACATGCTCGGACATGTCGGTCTGCCGGACCCGCCTCGTATCATGCGTTCCTACCCGCACCAGCTTTCGGGCGGGATGCGCCAGAGAATCCTCATCGCGATGAGCCTGTTGTGCAGCCCTGACGTCCTGATCGCCGATGAGCCCACCACGGCGATCGATGTCACGGTGCAAATCCAAATTCTCGCCTTGCTCCGGCGCCTGAAGGCCGAAATGGGGATGGCCGTTCTCCTGATATCCCACGACCTCTCGGTCGTCGCGGAGATTTGCAATGCCGTCGCCGTGATGTACGCAGCGCAGATCGTCGAGCAGGCTCCTGTGACGGACCTGTTCGAGCGGCCCCTGCACCCCTATACCGTCGGACTCCTCGAGTCGATCCCGGCGCACAACCCCCCGAAACACCGTCTCCCGGAAATCGATGGGCAGGTACCGCATCCCCGCCATTATCCCGTCGGGTGCAGGTTCGCGCCACGGTGCCGTATCGCCTCGGAAGTGTGCATCCTCCACAAACCCATTCTCCAGCAGGTCGAAGAAGGGCATTCCGTCGCGTGCTGGAACTGGCCCCGGACACCGGAGTGTTGCCGTCACAGAGAGGGGTGAATTTCCCGCTTCAAGGAACGGATGACGGTTCTCCTTGACCGGGTTGTATACCATGCATTTTCCTGCTAGTATTCTGTGATATAGGGTACGGTCATTCCCCGTACCGCAGAAGATCCCCAATCGAGGAACCGATGAAGAGCCGTATTCTTTCTTTTCTCGCGATCACCCTTTTCTGGACTTTCAATGCGAAAGCCCAGGGCGATGCCTACCCGCGTATCGTCCCTCTTCCCGACGAGAGATACATCGCCTCCCCGTCGGATGGGTTGCGTGCTCTCGCCCTCGCGAAAGCGAGTCCCGCTTTCGCACGATTTTCGGAAACCCACCCCACGTGGCGATTCCGGCCGGACCCTTGGACGGGGAACCTCCACCGGGCGTGGGGTGAAGGAATTCCCATCGAGGGTTTCGCAACTGTGAACCTCTTGTCTGCACCTGCCGCGGGGATGCGTTTCCTCCGCGACCATGCGGAGGTGCTCCGCGTCCGTCCCGATGAACTTCGCCTCCTGTACTCCGAGATTGCGGGCCGCGTGGTCTACCAGAAGTATATCCAGACGTACCGCGGCCTCGACGTGCTCCATTCGGAAGTCGACCTGAGGATGACGCTTTCGGGGAAAGTGTTCCTGTTCGGATCCGATTTCCACCCATCCCTTTCGATCGCCGCGACACCGTCACTCGACCGCGAAACCGCACGTACCCTTTCGACCGCCGGTCTCACGGGACCGATACCACCGGAACGCATCGAGGACGGGACCCTTCTCATCCTCCCCCTCCGGTACCCCGGGGCCATCGATTACCGTCTGGCATACCGTTTTCGTGTTATCGAGGCGGAAGAATCCGTATGGGAGACGTACGTCGACGCGCATAACGGCAGCATTCTCTGGCGGAGAAACCTCGTCGAGTTCGCAGCCGGTGATCCGCGCGCACCCGCCCGAGCTTCTTCCAATATCGTTTCGGGACGCATCACCGTCTCCATCTCTCCGCACTCGTACATCCTGGGGGTCGAGACCGTTCCTCTCGCATTCGCATACATCAATGTGGGCGGCCAGGAAATCATCACCGATGAAGATGGGCGTTTCTCGGTCGACATCGGCACATCCCTCACAACGCCTGTGACGACGCGCCTTGCCGGCCCGTGGGCTATCGCGAGGCGCGCGGATTCCAGTCAAACGTTGAAGAACGCCCGCATCACGACGACGGCTGTCGCCGGCCAAGAACTGCTGATCCAGTGGGACAACACCAACTCGACGGCCGCGGAGCGGAACGTCTTCTATCACCTCACCGCCGTGCACACTTTCCTCAGGGGACTGGACGGTTCGGACAATCTCGCCGGCCTCGACCGGCAGACGGCGGGCATCGTCAATATCAACAACCAGTGCAACGCGTTCTGGGACGCCTCGAAACTGACCGTCAATTTCTATAAAGAGAGTGCGACGTGCGGCAACACGGCGGAAATCGCCGACGTCATCATCCACGAGTTCGGGCACGGTGTGAACCAATTCCTCTACACCAAACTCCGGAAATCGACGATGCGGAACGGTGCCCTGAGCGAGGCGACGGCGGATATCCTGGCCAACATGATGCGCGACGACCCCCGCATCGGGATCGGTTTCTTGAAAGGGGGGGCCAATAACGGGATCCTCCGCAACTCGAAAAACAACCGCGTCTATCCGAGGGATCTCGTGTACGAGATACACGACGACGGCATGATCCTCACCGGAGCGGTCTGGGACATGCGCGAGGCGGTCGGTCTCGAAACCGCACGGCGCCTGACCCATTTCGCGAAGTACGGGACGCCCGACGGGACGTCGGCGGGCGAAGCCTTCGCCGATTATTTCATCGAGATCCTCGTTGCGGACGATGACGACGGGAATCTCGCCAACGGCACGCCGCATTCCGACGCCATCATCCCCGCTTTCACGCGGCACGGCATCCCGGCTTCGGGCATTTCGATCATCCATGATCCCATCCCCGATCAGGCTTCCGTCACGGAGCCGTACCCGCTTTCCGGAGAAACCCTCGTCGCGGCTTCCATCAACAGAAATCTCCTATCCGTGAACCAAGTCCACGTCGTGTTCACCACGGACGACTGGGCTACCTCGACGACTCTCCCGTTGACCGTCGACCCCGTCACACGGACCTTCTCGGGCTCCATCCCCCCACAGCGCGCAGGGAGCATCGTCCGCTATTACCTCGAGGCAACCGACAATTTCGGTTCCTCATTCCGTCACCCGATCGATGCGCCCAAGAGCGATTTCCTCTTCCTCGTCGGGTTCGAAACGAAATATTTCTACGATTGCGAAGTGCAGGACGGTTGGACGGTGAGCTCGGAATGCGAGACGGGGAAATGGGTCCGCGTCAAACCGATCGGCACGTACAACACATCCCTCGGGACCCCTCCCGATGTCCCGTGGGTCCAGCCGAACGAAGACCACACGGTGGGTATCGGCAAGGAAAAATGCTGGGTGACGGGAAACGCCCAGGCGGACCTCGGCCTCGGAGAAGCGGATGTCGACAACGGCTACACGGATCTGCGGACCCGCGAGATCGACATCAGCGGCATGAAGGAGCCCCTCCTCCGGTACTTCCGCTGGTATTCGAACGATGCAGGGGCGAATCCGGGTGTCGCCGCCTGGGTCGTGCGCATCTCGAGCGACGGGGGCGCGACATGGAAGGAGATCGAGAATACGCACGAGGCCAATGCCTCTTGGCTGGCACGCGTCTTCCGCCTGAACGACCTCGTCGAACGGACCGACCGGTTCGTCGTCGAGTTTTCCGCCAGCGATAGCATCCTCGACAAGCAGAGCCTCGTGGAAGCGGCTGTGGACGACTTCGAAATTCTCGACGTGAACCAAGCGCTGGTGAACGCCGAAACGGCGCAGCAATTGCCGGTCGAGATGGCGCTCGAGCAGAATTACCCGAACCCCTTCAACCCGACGACATCGATCATGTTCGCGCTCCCTGCCGCCGCCGATATTCTCCTGCGCGTCTTCACACCGCTCGGGAACCTCGTTGCGGTTCTCGCCGAAGGTCGCCACGAGGCAGGCCGATACCACGTGGAATTCGATGCAGGACGGCTCCCCTCCGGTTGGTATACGTACGTCCTCGAGTCCGAAGGATGCCGTCTCGCCCGGAGAATGCTGGTCCTGAAATGAAGACGAGGACCGCTCATCGTTCCCTGGGAAACATGGTCCACATGAAAAGCCGGTGTTCTTCATCGACGGTCGATTCTCTTCCCGCACGTCGTGTTTCCCGGTTGCATGTATACCGGGTGAATCTCGTTTCGATACCCGTCACGTGTGTATTGGCTCTGCTCACCCTCATGTGTTCGCGGGATAACGGGGAAACACAACGCGAAGCCGAACAAAAGCCTCTGCAATTCACCGCTCCTCGCTCGATCCCTCCATTTTCAGGAGATCGAGCATTCGAGCTCCTCAAACGGCAGGTGGCATTCGGCCCCCGTGCTCCGAACAGCGCGGGGCATGACTCCTGTCTCGCTTTTTTCCGCTCTTTTCTCGCACCCCTCGCGGATACCGTCCGCTTCCAGCCGTTCGAGTTCCCGGGTTACGACAGGACGCGCCTCCGTTTGACGAACGTCATCGCCTCGTTCCACCCGCAGATGAAGGAGCGGATTCTCCTCGCCGCCCATTGGGACACGCGTCCGTGGGCCGACCGGGAGCAGGATGTGAAGCGGAGCCTCCAGCCCGTGCCGGGAGCCAACGACGGGGCGAGCGGAGTCGCCGTGCT
>JARYLZ010000013.1 GCA_029907355.1 Bacteroidota bacterium
CCGATCGGTTGCGGATCTCTACCATCTCCACATGCACGAGCGTGAACTCATCGCGTTGGAACGCTTCGGGGAAAAAAGCGTTTCGAAACTCCTCCACGCCATCGAAGCCAGCAAATCGCGTCCCTTCGAACGCGTGCTGTTCGCACTCGGCATCCGCTTCGTCGGTGAAGGGGTTGCTCGCATTCTCGCACGTTCCTTTCCTTCGTTCGCCATCCTTTCGACCGCGACATTCGATGCGTTGACGGTCGTTGACGGCATCGGTCCGCGCATCGCCGAGAGCGTCGTGCGTTTCTTTTCCGAACCGCATTCTTCGCTTCTCGTTCAAAGGCTCATCGACGCAGGGGTAACATCCTCCGCGGAACCCATCATCGAGCGTACCACCCACCCTTTTTTCTCCGGCAAATCGTTCGTCTTGACCGGTACTCTCCATTCCTTCACGCGCTCAGAAGCCGCAGCACTCATCCAGCAGTATGGCGGCATCGTCCGAACAAGCGTCAGTTCGCAAACGGATTACGTTATTGCGGGAACGGACGCGGGTTCGAAACTCGACAAAGCACGTCGTCTTGGAATTCCGGTCCTTTCCGAGGAAGATTTTCTCTCCCACATCCCCTCACGTTGATTACCGCGGGGTCTCGCATGAATTTCTCCGTAACCAAAGAAAACGATCTCATCATATTCCGCCTCGCGGAACGGCACCTCGACGCCGCAAACACCCCGACGTTCAAGGCGGAGCTTCTCCTCCTCTCCCAGGAAGATGTCCACGTGCTCGTCGTCGACCTGCGCGGAGTCGAGTTCTGCGACAGTTGCGCCTTGAGCGCTCTCTTACTGGCAGAACGCCAAATGCGCGCGAAAGACGGCGGGGTTCTGGTCGTGGACGATCTCGGGAAAATCCGTAGTCTCATTTCCCTCGCAAAACTGGACGGCGTCATCCCCGTGTTCTCCACCCTCGAAGAAGCGCGCGCTGCACTCGAAGAAGATTAAGGGTCGAAGACACCTCTATCTGCGCATCGATACGTCGAAGAAGATCCCCATTCACGCGGCCGCGCCGGCGCAGATGCATCTCTCCCTTCTCGATTTCTTTATCATCGCAGCCTCGCTGGGAGCAATCGCGGTATTCGGGGTGCTGCGCAGCGGGAAGCAGAATTCCGTCCGCGATTATTTCCTCAGCGATTCCGCGATACCGTGGTGGTCGGTTTGTTTCGCAGTCGTCGCGACGGAAACGAGTGCCCTAACTTTCCTTTCCCTTCCCGGTGTCGCTTATACGACGGATATCACATTCCTCCAACTCGCCATCGGCTACATCATCGGGCGCATTCTCGTAGCGCGCTTTTTTCTCCCGCGATATTTCGAAGGAACACTCGAAACAGCTTACACGTACCTCGAGCGGAGATTCGGTTCCCATATGCGCAGGACAGCCTCCATCGCTTTCCTCGGCACGCGGTTCTTCGCCGACGGCGTCCGATTATACGCCACGGCAATCCCCCTTGCCCTGTTCCTGCGCGGTGCGAACATCACAGCCGGGCTGGGATCGACCAACACCGCCTTGATCGCGATCGCCGTCGTCGCTCTCTTGACAACGGTGTACGTTTATCTTGGCGGTGTTCGCGCTGTGATCTGGACTGACGTCATCCAGTTTTTCGTGTATATCATCGGGGCAATCGCGGCTCTTACGCTCGTGACCTCATGGACAAGAGAATCATGGAGCGCCATTCTTTCCACCGCTTCCTCTGCGGGAAAGTTCCGCGTCATCGCCTGGGGTTTCGATGGGGGGATCGGCGCATTCTTCACACGGCCTCATACCGCCGTTGCAGGAATCATAGGCGGCATGTTCCTTTCCATGGCTTCTCACGGCACGGATCACCTCATCATCCAGAGGCTTCTCGCGACGAACCGACTCCCAAACGCCCAGCGAGCACTCGTAGGGAGCGGCATCGTCGTGTTCATCCAATTCGCCCTGTTTCTCATCCTCGGTGCGATGTTATGGATTTTCTATCAGGGTTCCCCCCAACCCTCCAACGAGGTGTTTTCCCGCTTCATCCTCGAGAACATCCCCAGCGGTTTGCGAGGATTCATCATCGCCGGAGTGCTCGCGGCCGCGATGTCAACACTCTCCGGTTCCATCAGCGCACTGTCTTCCTCGACGATCCTGGACATCGTCGGGCCCCTCATGGCCAAGAAACGAAAGGACGGCACTTCGCTGAGACAATCGCGGGCGGTGTCCGTTCTCTGGAGTATCGTTCTCATCGCGTCGGCCGCTCTTTTCATCGGGACTCCTACTGCTGTTGTCGAACTCGCTCTCGGAATCGCTTCCTATACCTACGGTGCTCTCCTCGGAGTCTATCTTCTCGGCGTATTTTTCCGCGGAGCGCGTGAACGTTCGGCCATGATCGGGTTCGCCACCAGTCTTCTCGGGACCGCCGTCATTATTCTCACCACTGATCTTGCATGGACTTGGTACATCCCCGTCGGAACAACTCTCTGCATCGCATCGGCAACCGTTGCGGAACACGGTTCACGCGAATCGACCGGCGTCCCGTCCATTCGGAAAGATGAAGTCCATGGCAACCATTGATTGGGTGGTTCTCGCGTGTTACTTCGTTCTCACGGCTTTCGTGGGGGTATTTTTTTCCAGGCGTGCGGGCCGAAACACGGGCGAGTTCTTCGTCGGTGGGAGAAAGCTCGCCTGGTGGATTGCGGGGCTTTCGATGGTCGCCACGACATTCGCAGCCGACACACCGCTTGCCGTGACGGAACTCGTCGCGACGCGAGGCGTTGCCGGCAACTGGCTGTGGTGGAACATGGTGATCGGCGGGATGATGACAGTCTTTTTCTTCGCGCGCCTTTGGAGACGTTCCGAAGCTTTGACGGACCTCGAGTTCATCGAGATGCGATATTCGGGGAGACCCGCCGCGTTTCTGCGGGGATTCCGCGCCGTTTACCTTGGACTGTTCCTGAACGCCATCATCATGGGATGGGTCAACCTGGCGATGGCTTCTCTTCTCGAAGGGTTTTTCGGGATTCCGCACGAAGAGGTGTTCTGGTACCTCACGGCAGCATTGGCTTTGACAGCGGCTTACTCTTCGCTCTCCGGTCTTTGGGGGGTCGCTGCGACGGACGCCGTCCAATTCGTTATCGCCATGACCGGCTGTATCGTCCTTGCATGTATCGTCATTCAAAGCCCCCCCGTGGGAGGTATTGACGGCCTCCATCACAAACTTCCCGCTACGGCATTCCATCTCTTCCCAAGACTGGGCGGAACGGCGGAACAAGCAGCGGGCATGTTCTCCCTTTCAGCAGGCGCTTTCTTCGCGTACGTCGGTGTCCAGTGGTGGGCGTCCTGGTACCCGGGATCCGAACCGGGCGGCGGAGGGTACGTCGCCCAGCGCATGCTTGCAACGAAAAACGAGCGTGAGTCGGTGTTCTCGGTGCTCCTTTTTCAAATCGCACATTACTGCCTCAGACCGTGGCCGTGGATACTGGTCGGCTTGGCGAGTCTCGTCCTCTACCCCTCCCTTCCGGCAGCGGAGAAAAAACTCGGATTCGTCTTCGCCATGCGCGACTACCTACCCGCGGGCGTCCGCGGGCTTCTCATCGCCGCGTTTTTCGCCGCGTATATGTCGACCATCGCAACGCACCTCAACTGGGGAACGTCATACCTCGTCCATGACCTTTGGCGACGCTTCATCCGTCCCGGCTTACCCGAATCGTCGTACATCCGCATTTCGCGCGTTGTGACCCTGCTCCTAATGCTTGCTTCCATCGTGGCGATGTCGCTGATGACATCAATCTCCGGTGCATGGGTTTTCCTCATCGAGTGCGGGGCCGGTCTCGGTCTCGTACTCATTGTCCGCTGGTATTGGTGGCGGATCAATGCATGGAGCGAGATCGCGGCTACGGCAGCGCCGATTCTCGCGGTTGCGGCCATCACCCTTTACAACGGTGTCGCCGGGCCTCAGGGGAGCATTCTCTTTCCATACAGTCTTTTCATCACCGTCGGCTGGACAACTCTCACATGGCTGGTGGTCACATTTCTCACCCCTCCCGTTGATCGCACCACCCTCGAACGATTCTTCGACAAAATCAGGCCGGGTGGGCCGTTTTGGAAACCCATCTCCATGCGTTTCGGTAGAGCGGCGACAGAACCAATCGGTCACCTCTTCGTCGCATGGATTTTCGGTGTTGTCTTCGTTTACTCCCTCCTCTTCGGCAGCGGGGCCCTCATCTTCGGGCATACCGAAGAAATCTTCTTGTGGGCAGGGGTTTCCCTCGCTTCGGGAATCATCGTATTTTTCTCATCGCATGCACGTTCCGGAGACCGTATAAGCTCTTAACCCGTACGGGGGTGGGGACAGGCG
Source organism: Bacteroidota bacterium (assembly GCA_029907355.1). GTDB lineage: Bacteria > Bacteroidota > Ignavibacteria > SZUA-365 > SZUA-365 > JARYLZ01. The sequence continues at coordinate 4,356 of JARYLZ010000013.1, forward strand.
GGCGAAAAGGATATGCACGGTATGCATTGCGGGCGATCCGGGGCGATGAATCACAGGATCGAGGTTCCCCTGTTTTCCTCTTTCAACCCGACTCAAAGACTTCGAAGGCGCTGTGCCCGCGTCAGACTCGTGGCGTGTGATCTCGACGGGACTCTTCTGAATGAAAACAACACGATCGGAGAGAGGACACGTGAAGCAATCCGTGCCCTACAGGAAGTCGGGACGGAAATCCTGCTCGCATCCGGTCGCTCTGCAGGCTTTGTCGGTCATTTCGCCCGTCTCGTCGGGTCGCCGTACGCCGTCATTTCATTGAACGGCGCCCTGACAAGTGACGGGAAAGGGACTTTGCTCGAGATCGTCCCGGTGAAGGCGGAAACGGGCATGCTTATTCTTGGTCTTGCGGAACGCTATGCGAATGTCTCTGTCTCCCTATTCACGGCGGAAGGGATCCTGACGCACACCCCTCCGCACCGACTCCCGCGATACCTCGGCGCATATCCTGCCGAACAAGTCGTCATTTCGGATCCCCTGCCGTACATCGAACGAACGGCGATGTACGTGCTATGTGGGCCGTACAGCGCACTGCAGGAAATCTCCGTTCGCATCGCACGAGAAACGAAAGGACGTATCGACCGGATTTTCTATCAGAGCAAGTCCAGCACCGACCACTATTACCTCGAGGTGAAGTCCTGGGGCGTCAATAAAGGAGGTGCCGTGCGGTCCCTCGCCCGGGCGTTGGGATTGAAACGTTCCGAGATCGCTGCGATCGGAGATTACGCGAACGATCTGGAAATGTGCCGCTATGCCGGCATATCTATCGCCATGCGAAACGCCATCGATGAGCTCAAACGAAAGGCGGACTTCGTCACACGAGGGACATACCGGGAGGAAGGTGCGGCGGAATTCCTCGAATTCCTCGTCAAGGCACGCCGCGGTGTCAAAGGATGAACAGCGGAGACCCATGAGATTCCAGTCCTTCGAGAATATCGCTCGAACGTTCGATACGAGTCGGGTCGTCCGTATCCTCATCGCACTCGGGTTGACCGTCATCATCGCCTTGCTTTACCCACGCGGTCTGCACAAGAATTTCGAGTACCCGGAAGGTTCCGTCTGGAACGAGGCGGATCTCATTGCCCCTTTCCCGTTCCCGATCTACCGGGACCCGACCGTCGTTGAGCGCGAACAACGCGAAGCCGCGCGCACGACCGCATGGAGTTTCGACCGCATCGACACATGCGCACGGGCTGCTCGAAACGGTATCCATCGCCTTCTCACGCGTCTTGCTTCCGCGATCGACAGCGCCGCACCCGAGATCGCACGAACAAGAGCGGAAAACCGCGCGCCGTTCATCGAAAAGAATATCCGCAGTCTCGGCCATCCCTTCGACACATTCACCACAGGGGAAATCGTCGCTCTCTCCAACGAACGTCTCCGCGAACTCCACGGTGGAAATCTGCATCAACCGTTCGCCATTTTCGAAAAAGAACTTTTCCTCATTATCGATGCCGTTTACCAGCGGGGCTACATCGACAGGGAAAAATCCACTTTCGAATACCCGTTCATCGCTGTCGGCACGTCGCAATCGGAAGAAATCCGGCCCCTCGGCGATTTCCTCGATGCATCCGAACTCGCATCGTTCATTTCTGCACGCATGCAGCAGGCTTCTGCCGCCGATGGGAACCGTATCCGAACCGCGACCCTCCTCCTCCGAACCGTTCTCAAGCCGGATATCGTTTTCAACGAGGAGAGGACAAGGATCGCCGTACAGGCCGCTGTCGAGTCCGTGCCCCGCACGCAGGGTATCGTCAAAATGAACGAGCGCATCGTCAGCAGGCACGAGCGTATCACGCCCGCCATCAAAGCGAAACTCGACAGTTACCAGCGCACGCGGAATGAGCGGGCAGGGAATATCGATTCGATCCCCCAATTCCTCGGACGGATCGGGCATACCGCTGCGATCCTGATGTTCCTCGGGATTTACCTCGCCTTATTCCGGAAACGGATTTTCCGTTCCAACAAATTCCTCCTGTTGATTGCCATCGTCATTTTGATGGAGACACTTCTCACCGCCTTATCCTTTTCCATCCCCGTCTCCGGGCCGGTTCAATACCTCATTCTCGTCCCGACCGGCGCCATGCTGATCGCCATCCTTTTCGACTCGCGCATCGCCTTCTACGCGACGGTGACCATCGCATTCTTGGTGGGGGCACTACGGGGAAATGACTACTCCATCATTCTCGCTTCGACATTAGCAGGATCTCTCGCCCTATACACCGTTCGTGATATCAAGCACAGAACGCAGATTTTCCGCTCTCTTGCATTCATTTTCCTCGGCTACTCCGTCTCCATCGTGTTCGACGGGCTCCAACGGTCCGTTCCCGTTTCGGAAATGGGGACCGCCCTATTCTATGCGTTGGCGAATGCCATCCTCTCGCCAGTTCTCACTTTTGGACTTCTCATTTTCTTCGAACGGTTGTTCGGCATCGACACCGACCTCACCCTCCTTGAGCTCTCGGATCTGAATCAACCGCTCCTGCGTGAATTATCGAACACATCGCCCGGGACGTTTCACCACAGTATCACGATGGGCACACTCGCCGAGTCCGCGGCTGCGGCCATCGGGGCAAACCCCATTCTTGCACGGGTCGGCGCATATTACCACGATATCGGGAAAATCCGCCAACCGGAGTTTTTCGTTGAAAACCAGAAAGGGGCGGAAAACATTCACCAAACGCTGGCGCCAATCGAGAGTGCGCACAGAATCATCGCCCATGTCGGCGACGGCATCGAACTCGCCATGAAAGCCGGTCTCCCCCGGCGCGTCATCGATTTCATTCCCGAGCACCACGGGACAACCAGTGTCGTCTATTTCCTCGAGAAGGAACAGCGGGAGCACCCGGCCAACGTCGACGAGAATTCGTTCCGTTATGCTGGACCGCGGCCGCGGACGAAAGAGACAGCGATCGTCATGCTCGCGGACACGATCGAAGCCAGTGCGCGCACCCTCGAAGAGCCCACTCCGGAAACGCTGGCGAAGCTGATCGACGACACGGTCGCAGCCCGTCTCGCCGAAGGTCAGCTCGAGGAATGCGATTTGACTTTCCGCGAACTGCGCGTGATCAAAGACACGTTCCTGAACGTCTTGATCGGAATCCATCACAATCGGATAAAGTATCCATCAGATGAAGCGAAAGAGGCCGCACGCAAACAAGCGGAACGAACCGCCAAACTGCTGAAGCTCCCCCCGACGACGGAAGCCATTGTCCGCCGATTGAAACAGATCGAAGACTCGGAAACAGTCCCGTGACACTCGACGACGCACGTCAACGGTTCTGCCGATATCTCCACGTGGAGCGGGGGCTGTCTGCACACTCGACATCCGCGTACGACAGCGATCTTCGGAAATACTCCGCATACCTCGTGGAGCACCAGGGTGTGACAGATCCTACGATGGTTGTCTTTGAACACATCACAGCTTTCGCCGGAGCCCTCCGAACATCAGGACTCGCCCCGGCGAGCATCGCACGCGCTATCTCCGCTATACGGCAATTCCATCGTTTCCTTGCGGCCGAGTCCATTACTTCCCATGATCCCACAACACTTCTCGAAGCGCCCTTCCGCGGCAAACGTCTTCCGATGGTCCTCACCCAAGAGGAAATCGTGCGGATTCTCGAACAGCCTGACACGCAAACGGTACGCGGGTTGAGGGACCGTTCCATCCTCGAAACCTTGTACGCTTCCGGGATGCGCGTCTCAGAGCTGATCTCGCTTCGCCTCGATCAACTTCTCCTCGCCGAGGGTATGCTCAGAATATTCGGGAAAGGGTCGAAGGAAAGACTCGTACCGATCGGCAAGGCGGCACGTGAATGGCTCGAGATATATCTCCGGGATGCACGCCCCCGTTTGGTACGACCCACGAGACGGGAGGGATCCGTCTACGTGAACCATCGCGGGGGCCCGCTTTCGCGCATGGGCGTTCTGACCATCGTCAAAACATATGCACGAAGAGCGGGAATCGATGCCGATGTCCATCCCCACACTTTCCGACACTCCTTCGCGACGCATCTCCTGGAAGGCGGTGCCGATCTTCGCGCCGTTCAGGAAATGTTGGGACACGCGGACATCAGCACGACGCAGATTTACACGCACCTCGACCGCGATTACCTGCGGGAAGTCCATTCGACGTTCCACCCCAGAGGGTAACAAACGATCGGACCTCACCGACTTCCTCGACGGCTTCCCTTCCGAAACGATGCTCCCATGACTCAGCCAAACGCCCTGTTCCTCTCGTTCGAAGGAATCGATTTCTCGGGAAAGTCGACACAGGCTCGGCTCGTCTACGAGTGGTTCCGCCAGCGGGATATCCCTGCCATGTTCGTTCGCGAACCAGGAGGCACTGCGTTATCCGAAGAAATCCGGCGGATCCTTCTCGATAGAACCTACGGGACGATGTGTGCAGAAGCGGAGCTCTTCCTTTTCTCGGCGGCCCGTGCCCAGCTCGTCCGCGAGACGATTCTCCCTGCCCTTTCTTCGGGCATCCATGTCATTGCGGATCGGTTCCACGATTCGACAACGGCATACCAGGGATATGGGCGCGGTATCGACCTCGACGCCGTCCGTGCTATCCACCGTCTCGCCCTGAACGGCGTTTACCCCCATATCACGTTTTTCTTCGATATCCCGTATGAAGAAAGCAGAAGAAGGCGTGCGTTGCTCAATAGGCCCGACGACAGGATGGAAGCTCAGGACGAAACGTTCTACCTCCGCGTGCGCTCCGGTTACGCAGCCCTCGCAAAACATGAACCGGACCGCTTCATCGTGCTCGACGGATGTCGCCCCGTCGAAGAGATCACGAGAACAATTCTGCAGAGCATCCAAGAAAGACTCACCTGATAGGAAAGCCTCGAGATATCATGCGCACCTGTACGCGATTCGACGTGGGACATAGACGGCTCCCCTTTTTCCCTTTCGCCCTGTTATGGATTCTCACTGCAGGGTTCGTCTTTCATGGGGATGATTCCGAAGCATTCCAGCGGGGTTCGGCACTGCTCAGCAGGCTGTTCATGGAGATCGGGAATAATTACATGATCCCTGTCGACGCGGATGAACTCCTGAAAGCAGGTATCAAGGGAATGCTTTCCAGCCTCGATCCGTACTCGACATTCGTCGATGTCCAGGACCGGACGGACGTGGAAATGCTTACCAGCGGCAGTTACGGCGGTCTCGGTGTTACGGTTTCCAATCGGGGCGGACGGCTGATCGTGACCGATTTCATCGAAGACATCCCGCCCTCGCCTGACGGGCTTCGCATCGGCGATCAAATCCTCCGTATCGACACGCTCACGATCACGCGGGATGTCACGGATGTTCGACAGTACTTGCGTGGACAGCCGGGGACGGAGGTCCATCTCTTGGTTCGGCGACCCGGTACCGATGAGCCCGTCTCGCTCACACTCGTCCGAAAACACGTTCCCGTCCGGACTGTTTCGATCGTCGATACCATCGCGCCGGGCATACTCTACATGAAGATCGATCGTTTCACGCGGTTCACAGCCCCAACGATGAAACCACACCTCGAACGGTTTCTCGCCTCCGTAGAGCCGCGGGGTATCATTCTCGACTTACGGGACAATCCCGGCGGTCTACTCGAATCCGCCGTCGAGGTCCTCGAGTTCTTCCTTCCTCATCAAGCCCTCCTCGTCTCCACTCTCGGTCGGAAAGGAGATCTCCAGAACGAGCGGACTTACCTCTCGAGAAGCAACCCCGTCTGTCCCGATCTTCCTCTCGTCATCCTCGTCAACAATTCGAGTGCGAGTGCCAGTGAGATCGTAGCCGGGGCCGTCCAAGACCACGACCGAGGAATCGTAATCGGTTCCCCGACTTTCGGTAAAGGACTTGTCCAGAGCATAATCCCTGTTGATCCTCAGCGTTCCATCAAACTGACGACCTCGAAGTATTATACCCCATCCGGAAGATGCATTCAAAAACCTTTCCCTTTGCATGGCGTGCATTCAGCACGTGTCGAAGGCGACACGACGTTTCGGACACTCCGGTTCAAAAGAACCTTGCACGGCGGAGGGGGTATCCTGCCGGACGTGCAAGTCTTTCCGGATTCCGGCTCCAATTATAGCCGAAAACTCCATGGGAAAGGTGTGTTCACTCTCTTCACTGCCTGGTACATTGCGAAGGAAGGGAAATCGACGACGTTCCCGACTGACCGTAAGCTCCGTTCATTGTTTTCGGTATTCGTTGACACCATGCGCGAAATCAACGAGACGGAAACCGAGTATCACACTGGTCAGTTACTTTCGGCCATGCGCCGGGAACATTACGCTGAGAATGTCATCCGGCAGGCGGAAACGCTCGAACGTACCCTCCGTACCTCCCGTCCGGACCGTGTGACTGAATCCTGGGATGATATTCGTCGTGAACTCGAAACGGAATTCGCTTTTCAGACAGGGGGACGTATCAAACGATTCCAAATCCTTCGCGAGCACGACGAAGCGATCGGACATGCAGTCAGGCTTCTGAATCGGAAGACCGATTACCTGCGCGCTCTCCAGCAACACCACTGAGTGCACACTCCGGTCGGCGCCGTGTTCCCATCGTACAGTGGGCTGCCCGATTCACGGTACGATCTTTTTCAGCCCCCGCGGTATTTCTTGTATCTCTCCTCGATTCTTCCCCAATGGAGATTGGCGAGGAAGTGATCGATGTATTTCGCCCTGGCAGGTCCGTCCTTGTGGTAGTATGCGTGTTCGAAGACATCGCAGGCGATCAGCGGAACTCCACCCCACACTGCACCATTTTGATGCTCATCGACGGTTACATTGAGTAGACGCCCCGACCAGAGGGTATCGAGAACGAGTAGTCCCCACCCGCTGAGCTTTGCGGCGAGTGCGGAAGCTTTAAAATCGGCTTTCCAGGCATCGAATGAGCCGTACTCCTTTTCGATGGCGGCAAGAAGTTCCGGTGCCTTCTTCTGGTCGCCGTCCCCCCCCAAATTTTCCCAGTAGAGATCGTGGAGAAGAGCGCCCGAGTGGTTCCAGGTGAAACGCCGCTTAAGTTCCCCGAGCTCACTGTAATTACCGTTTGCAGCAGCCCGATCCGCGCTCTGAAGAACTTCCTCGATTTTATTCAGAGCCGTTATATAGCCTTTATGGTGCGTGTTGTAATGCCAGTCGGTCGTTTCCGGCGAGACGACCGCGCTGAGGATGGATTTTGCTTCTTCGTCGGAGTAGGGGCGGGGTTTGAATTTCCATTCGTACATCATACTCGATCTCCTTTTCTTTGTCAGATATTCTTGTTTGTGGGGGATGTATTCGAGATAGTGTCGACCAATGCCCGATGGAGCTATGACAGTTTTGTAATCTTCAATCGCGCTACAATATGTTTTCTGGACGACCTTATCATGAACACATTTCCCTATTCCTTGCCTCTTAACAAGAATACCTCTCGATTAGTTTCCGCGATCACGAACCACCGCCGGTTGAATTCCGCTTCGGTTCCTCCTGGAAGTCTTCCATATCGAGCAGCCATGTTGTATCGGAAAGGCGCTGCAATCTGCCTTCAGCCTCGAGCTTCGTAATCACTTCCTCAGCGAGGGCATCCGATTTTCGCGTCCCGATATCGATGCCATATTTCGCGCGGAAAAAATCGCGGACACCATATTGGACATCGCGGAGAAAGAGATTCGATTTGTGATGGACAGGATACCCTTTCTCCCTCATGAATGCGAGCAATTCGCGTTCTTTCCCATCAAGAGAGTGAGTACTCATCATGAATGTCTCCAGAAATTTGTATCGTTTGACCCAGTTTCAATCGGTAGCGGATGGCCCCGCTGCCCGATTTTCACACCCCGGACGTGCGCCATCGCCGTGAAAGAGCCGAACCCAAAACATGGATACAACGACCCGCAGTGGGCGGTACAAACTATCCGCCGACCGGACTTTTTCCAAACCCGTAAAGGACTTGCCTTATCCCGTCGTAATGGAAGTGCTGGCCAGGCTATGGATTCTTTTCGGTACGCATTTTTCGAAAATGCCCTTTTTTACGAACATGAACTCCCCGAACGGGAGTTTCGCTCTATGACCATAAGGTATTCTCGTTCCCTTTTCCAAATCTCTTCCCGTCCCCATGCTCGCTTTACGGAAACACTCGAACCATGGAAGATGATCGAGCACCTTGAGATATAGAGAGCGGGAATACTTTGGCACTATCTTTTATTATCTCGAGGAAATATCTAGATTGTGGTTCTTTAATTCGGAAGATTGATGCTTCATTTAGGAATTTTCGCTTCAGGAAGAGGATCCAATTTCCAAGCAATCCATCAGGCGATTCTCGACGGTCGATTGTCCGCCGAGATCCGCCTCCTCGTCAGCAGCAGGAGCGATGCAGGGGTAGTGGAATACGCTCGTAAGGCGGGGGTCCCTCTTCATATCGAAACACCGGAGGAAAGGGAATCGAATGATTACGGTGGACGGTTGCTTGAATTATTGAATTCCCACGGTGTGGATTTCGTCGCTCTTTGCGGGTACATCAAACTCATCCCACCGGAAGTGGTCCACGCTTTCCCCAACCGCATCGTCAATATCCACCCCGCTCTTCTGCCTTGCTTCGGGGGGCATGGCATGTACGGAATCCGCGTCCATGAAGCCGTGATCCGTTCGGGTATGCGTTACTCGGGCGCGACCGTCCACATCGTCACCGAACGGTACGACGAAGGCCCGATCGTCGCTCAACGCGTATGTACCGTCAAAGATGACGACACCGCGGAATCCCTTGCGGAACGGGTTCTCGCCATCGAACACCGTCTGTACGAGGAAACTCTCCAGCTGTTCGCGGAGTCTCGTGTCGACGTCGTAAAAGGGAGGGTCATCATTCTCCCCCCTCGTATCGCGCCACCTCCCAGCCGCATTAAAACCGCCCTCATCAGCGTATGGGACAAATCGGGAATAGTGGAATTCGCCCGAGACCTGGCCGCTCAAGGAGTGCGCATCATCTCGACAGGCGGAACATTTTCCTTGCTCGAGCGCGAAGGAATTCAGGTGACCAGGATCGACGATGTAACCGGTTTCCCCGAAATGATGGACGGGCGCGTCAAAACGCTCCACCCCCGCATCCATGGAGGGATACTCGCCCGCCGATCCGATAGCAAACACCTCGAGGAGGCCGCCTCGCAAGGGATCGATTTGATCGACCTCATCGTCGTCAATCTTTACCCATTCGAGAGCACCGTAACCTCCGGTGCCTCATTCGAGGACTGTATCGAACAGATCGACATCGGAGGACCGGCGCTCTTGCGTTCCGCCGCCAAGAATCATGAAAGCGTCACCGTGGTATGTGATACGGCCGATTACACGCACGTGCTCGAAGAAATCCACCGCTACGGCAACACGACAGCCAAGACAAGGGCCGCCCTTGCCCGGAAAGTGTTCCAAAAGACATCCCTGTACGATGCCGCCGTCAGTGCGTATCTCTCGGATCCCTCCGCAAAATCCGAGACTCTCCCTCATACTCTCCACATCGTTTCGCCCCGGGCGACCGTCCTCCGTTACGGCGAAAACCCTCACCAGCATGCGGCCCTATACGGTGATTTTCTCGAGATCTTCAAACAGATCCATGGGAAAGAGCTTTCCTTCAATAACATCGTGGATATCCAGGCTGGGGCGTTACTCGTCGAAGAATTCTCCTCCCCCTGCGCGGCCATCATCAAGCACACGAACCCCTGCGGATGTGCCACCGCACCGACCCTCCTCGAAGCATACGAAGAAGCGCGCACGACGGACCCGATCTCCGCGTTCGGAGGAATCGTCGCCTTGAATCGGGAGGTCGACATCGATTTGGCGGCGAAACTCAACGAACTGTTTCTCGAGGTGATCCTCGCCCCTTCATTCAAAGAAGACGCTTTGGAAATCCTTCGAAAGAAAAGGGATCGTCGACTCATAGAGGTGAAGTTCCCCGTATGTTCCTCTATGCGATTCGACATAAAAACGGTAACGGGAGGGTACCTCTGCCAGACGCCGGACATTGTTCCAGACTCCCCCTCGACATGGAGGGTCGTCACGCGGAGACCACCGAGCGAACACGAACGGGAGGCCCTCTCCTTCGCGTGGATCGTCGCGAAGCACGTCAAGTCGAACGCCATCGTCTACACGAACGAGCGGAGGACACTCGGAATCGGGGCGGGGCAAATGTCACGGGTGGATTCGAGCAGAATCGCAGCCCGGAAAGCCCATGAAGCCGGGCTTTCGCTCCAAGGCTCCGTCGTCGCCTCCGACGCTTTTTTCCCTTTTGCAGACGGGTTGCTCGCGGCGGTCGCGGCCGGGTCGACAGCTGTCATACAACCGGGGGGATCGGTACGCGACGAAGAGGTCATCGCTGCTGCGAACGAACACGACATCGCCATGGTGTTCACAGGGAGACGCCATTTCAAACACTGAACAGCTAAACGGTCGAAATATGGGCTTGTTTTCTCTTTTTTCGAACGACATCGCGATAGATCTCGGTACTGCCAACACCCTGATCTGGGTAAAGGGTAAAGGTATCGTCATGAGCGAACCGTCGATCGTCGCGTTCGATGTGAACACGAAAAAAATCATCGCTATCGGAAACGATGCTCGAGAGATGCAGGGGAAAACGCATCGCGATCTTCAAGTGATCCGCCCTATGCGTGACGGCGTTATCGCCGACTTCGAAATCGCCGAGGGAATGTTGCGCGCATTCATCAAGAAGATTTCGAACAGTTGGGTTCCGAACCGCCGTATCGTTATCTCCGTGCCGAGCGGGATCACCGAGGTGGAAAAGCGCGCGGTACGGGACAGTGGCGAACATGCTGGGGCGAAGGAAGTCCACCTCATCGCCGAGCCGATGGCCGCGGCGATCGGCATCGGCTTGCAGGTCGATGCACCGGTTGGTGACATGATCATCGATATCGGCGGGGGGACGACGGAAATCGCGGTCATCGCCCTGAACGGTATCGTCCAGGAAGAATCCATCCGCATCGCCGGCGACGAAATGAACAACGCGATCATCGCCCATTTCAAGAAGAACCATAACCTGTTGATCGGCGAACGGACAGCGGAAATCATCAAATGCGAGGTCGGTTCCGCTGTACCGCTGAAACAGGAACTTGCCCTCCGCGTCAAAGGACGCGATCTAGTCGGCGGTCTTCCCACAACGGTCGAAGCATCGTCCGTCGAGATCCGCGAGGCGCTCAACGAACCGGTAGCGGCCATCGTCGAAGCCGTCAAAAGTACGCTCGAACGAACTCCGCCCGAACTTGCCGCTGATATCCTCGACCGCGGAATCATGCTCACGGGAGGAGGGGCGTTGTTGAAAGGCATCGACGTCCGAATCCGCCAGGAGACGAATCTCCCCGTCCATGTCGCCGAAGATCCCTTGACCGCCGTCGTCCGCGGCGCGGGTGCGATACTCGAAAACCTCTCGAAATATTCCACCGTCCTCCTCAAGGGAAAAAAATACTAACGGACACGAAGCGGTCGACCCATGCAGTCGCTGTACCGTTTCCTGGAATCCCTGCGGGATTACCTTATCACGTCGCTCCTCTGCGTGATTTCCCTCGCATTGATCGCATCGAGCGACGCCCCGCAGACGCAAGTCCTGCGGGGAATCGCCGTCGGTGTATTCGCAACCCTTCAAACACCGACCGCATGGGTGGTCTCGTTTTTCCGTTCGAGGGAAGAGACCTCCACACTTCGGACCATCAACATGGAGTTGCTGGAAGAAGTCATGCAACTCCGCTGCCTTCGGCGGGAGAACGAGAACCTGCGTGAAATGCTCGGCTTCCGACAACGGTCTCTCCACCCCATCATCGCGGCGGAAATCATCGGGACACCCACCCTCCCCGGACAGAAATTCTATACGCTCGACGCCGGTACCGACCGCGGCATACAAGTCGGTTTACCCGTCATCCATGAGAACGGTCTCGTGGGAAAGGTCTTCGCGGCCAGCCGCGGGCACAGTATAGTTCAGTCCCTCCTCAGCAAGACGTTCCGCGTGGCTGCGAAAATCCGCCGATCAAGGGTGGACGGCATCGTCTCCTGGGAGTCCGGACCGCATCTCATCCTGAGAAATGTCCTGAAAACAGCAGACGTTGCGGTGGGCGACACGATTGTGACGTCAACGTTCAGTAATATATTCCCATCGGAAATACCCATCGGCTCCGTGCTTTCGATAGGCCCGGACGAGACGGGGAATTTCAACCGGATCGTCGTTCGTCCTTTCGTGGATTTCTCGAGACTCGAACATGTGTACGTCATGCAATGGTCGAGGCACGCTGATGCGGACAGTCTCGAAATGCGGCTCGGCGTCTCAAGGGGACCATCGTGACGCGACTCCAGATTGGAAGAGCGACCCGCTGGGGAGTGCTGTTCGCCGCACTCGTTATCCTGCAAGTCGTGTTCGCACCCTTACTCGCCCTATGGGGGGTGACACCAGATTTCGTCCTCGTGGGGCTGCTTTTCCTCGCTGCGTTGGAGGGACGCCTCCCCGCCGTTCTTACGGGATTCTCCACCGGTATCGTCCTCGACATCGCGGCGGGCGAAGTGATCGGTTTATCCGCACTTGCAAAAACACTTGCGGGGTTCACGGCGGGTTTCCAGTTTCAACCGCACCTTGAAGGCCAGAGGATTCGACCGGTGATATTCATGCTGTACGCCGCAGGGGTTTCCGTCCTCCACAACCTCATATTCCTCCTGTCGTATTTTCGGAGTCTGAATATTTCTCTCCTCTCTCTCCTCTTTTCGCATTGCTTCGGCGCCGCCCTGTATCACACATTCATCGCAGCCATCGTGTTGCTGATTATATCACGCCGGAAACAGGGTATTGCCATGGAGGCCCGCCCATGAGCATGGCCTTCCGCGGAAACTCTCGGCGGAAGACATTCGTCGGGGTCATGTTTTTCGGGGCGTTCGCTATCCTCGGATATCGGATGTTTCAGCTTCAATTCTTCGAGTACGATGAATTCCGCACCCATGCGGAACGGAACTCGATCCGGTGCATCGAACGGGAGCCGATGCGGGGCCTCATCCTCGATGCCAACGGAAACATTCTCGTCAACAACCAGCCCATCTACACGCTGACGATCACACCGTTCGAATTCCGTGAAGAATCCATTCCCCTCGTGTCTTCCCTCTTCGAGTTGGATTCCGGTATCGTTCGGAAAGCGCTTCGCGAGAACAGGGGAACGGCATTCGAGCCGGTGAAGATTCTTCGTGACCTGACATTCGAGAAGATCGCCCTATTGGAAGAGAACCGTTCCCTGCTCCCCGGTGTCGGCTACATCGTGGAAAACAGGCGCGTCTATACCGCACAAACGCGGATGTCGCATCTTCTCGGCTACATCAAAGAAATCTCGCCTGCTCTTCTCGCGCGCCGCGGACCGTACTACAAACCGGGTGATATGATCGGGTACACGGGCATCGAATCGTACTACGAAGATGTGCTCAGGGGACGCAAGGGATATGAGTACTTCACGGTGGATGCGCGCGGGAAAGTCATCGAACGCTTCGAGCAAGGGAAGGCCGACCAGCCTGCGGTCGAAGGTGCCGACCTCGTTCTCACGATCGATATGAAATTGCAAGAATACGCCGAGCGTTTACTGAGAAACCGTCGGGGGGCAATCGTCGCACTCGATGTGAACAACGGCGAAGTGAAGGCATTCGCCAGTGCGCCGGATTACGATCTCCGCACAATTTCCCAGGCCATGACGGCGGAACAGTGGAGGATCCTCAACGAGAACGAAGGCCACCCCTTGTACAATCGATGTTCGATGGCTGCTTATCCGCCCGGATCGACATTCAAGATGATGCTCGCTGCCGCCGCTTTGCAGGAAAGGATCATCGACGCATCCACGACCATCCCCTGTCCCGGCTCGTACACACTCGCCGGTGTGACGTTCAAATGCCACGGCGCGCATGGGAATATCGACGTGGTCCGGGCGATCGAATACTCCTGTAACGTGTTTTTCTACAAGCTCATCTTCAAACTCGGATTCGCGCTGTGGGCGAAATACGGATCGATGTTCCATTTCGGCCGCCCCACAGGGATCGATATCGCACACGAAAATCCTGGGGTGCTGCCGGACGAATCGTACTACAACCGTCGGTATGGCAGACGTTGGAACAAGGGCTACCTCGTCAGCCTTGGAATCGGCCAGGGGGAAATCAGCACGACCCCCCTCCAAATGGCTGCATTCACCGCCACCATCGCAAACGGAGGTACCTATTACCGGCCGCACGTTGTCCGTTCGATCATCGACCGCGCAGGCAAAGGAAAACAGGACATCCCCATATTGCAGGAGCGCCTCCCCCTCGACCCGGAGGTATGGCGGGTGATTCGGAAAGGGATGTTTCTCGTCGTCCATGGGAGCGGGACGGGTTACGCCGCCCGTACGAGCTCGGTACACGTGGCAGGAAAGACAGGAACGGCTCAAAACCCCCATGGACGCGACCATGCATGGTTCGTCGGGTACGCCCCGGCGGAAAATCCGAAGATCGCCGTCGCCGTCATCATCGAAAACGGTGGGTGGGGCGGTGAGGCCGCCGCTCCGATCGCAGGCGCTATACTCCGGTATGGACTGCTCGGACCCGTCGTGCCTGCATCGGTCACCGATACGACGGAAGTAGAAGCGGCCAAGCCGGCAAAGGCGGAACGCCCCGCACACATTCTCGCCGATTGATGGAAACTCCGCGCCGGTCGACTATTCCCGTCGATTTCCCTCTCATTCTCGCGACCATCGCGCTATGCGGGATGGGGCTCGCCTCGATATACAGTGCGACACATGGGACAGCCCTCTTCCAACGTTTCGAGAAGCAGATTTTCTGGGATCTGATGGGAATACTCACCCTTGCAATCGTTGCTGTTGCACCACCTCGGTTCTTTCACTACAGCGCCTACCCCCTTTACGGTGCCGGGATACTTTCGCTGGTCCTCGTTCTTCTTTTCGGGAAGACAGTCGCCGGGAACGCCGGATGGTTCGGGATCGGTCCCTTCGGCGTTCAGCCGTCGGAATTCGCAAAAGTCACGACGATCATCGCGCTCTCCCGTTACGTGTCGGAAAGCGGGACGACCCTCCGCACGTTCCGCGAAATCGCCGGTGCGTTCGCTATCGTCGGTCTTCCATGGGGATTGATCCTGATTCAACCGGATTTCGGGACGGGAATCGTATACTGGGCATCGTTTTTTTTCATTCTCTTATGGGTCGGGACGGATGTCGTCATTCTCCTGACTTTTCTCTCGCCGGTGCTGACCGTTTTATTATCGATCGTCAACCTCTGGCTTTTCCTCGGGTTTGCTTTCGGAATTTCGGTCATCTTCTACCTCGTGAAAAAGCACATCGGCTTCGCACTGCTGTTTCTCGTTCTGAATTTATCGGCAGGTTTTTCCATCCAGTACCTCTACGATCACATTCCCGAACATCAGAAAGCACGAATCGCCGTGTTTCTCGACCCGTCGCGGTCGCCCCGTACGAGCGGATACAACGTCCTGCAATCGAAAGTGGCCATCGGGGCGGGAGGGCTCACGGGGAAAGGATACATGCGCGGCACGCAAACCCAGCTGAGATTCGTACCCGAACAGTCCACCGATTTCATTTTCTGCGTGCCCGCAGAGGAATTCGGTTTCGTCGGTGTCATGCTCATTCTCTCGCTCTACGGTGTGATCGTTTTTCGAGGGCTTCGCATCGCACTTCGGGCGAGTTTCCGTTTTTCCAGCGTTTTGGCATTCGGGGCGACGTCGACGATCTTCTTTCACGTGGTCGTCAACGTCGGAATGGCAGCAGGTATTCTGCCCGTCATCGGCATTCCTCTCCCCTTCATGAGCTATGGAGGATCGTTCACGATCACGAGCATGGCCTTGGTCGGTTTGTTACAGCACATTCACTACTCCACCGCGCAGACGAAGTGAGCGCCGAGTTGCCGGCCGCTGCCGGCATTGTTTCTCCCAATCCATGTCGGTATGTTTGTTTCATACCCTTTTCGTGCAATATGCATGAAGGGGAGATGTTTCGATCGAGATTCCTCCGCAACTATTCCATCCCGCACATTGACAACAGCCGTCTGCGGGTTCTTCCCGGAGAACGGTCACATCGGAGCACAGCATATGGCAGAAAAATCCCTAACACTCAAGGATCTGACAGGGAGTATAACGACGAAATCCACGAGCGGCGAACGCATCGAAACCGTGGGAATCGTCGGGGGAGGTGTGATGGGACGCGGGATCGCCCAAGCACTCTCGACACACGGGCTCACGGTGATCATCGTCGAGCGGGACTCAGAGCGCGCACAACACACCCTCGACGGTCTTTCCGAGAATATGGACCGTGAGATCAAGCGCTGGGCGATGACGGCGAGCGAGAAGCGTGCCATCCTCTCACGGATCAAGGTCACCACGGATATCGAGGCGATCGCAGGTGTCGATTTCGCGATGGAAGCCGTCGACGAGCAGTTCGACCTCAAGCGAGACGTCCTGCACACGCTCGACAAACTCTGCCGCCCGGACACGATTATCGCGTCGAACACCTCGACCCTCAGCCTGACCAAAATGGTACGGGGAACGACGAACCCGAAAAAAATCATCGGGCTCCATTTCTCCTACCCTGTCCCGAAAACACCCCTTTGCGAAATCGTCCGGGCTTTCGAAACGTCGGATGATACATTCCAGCGCACCAAGGCATTCATCCAAGCGATCGGGAAAACGCCCGTCGAGGTATACGAGTACCCGGGTTTCATCACGACACGCGTGATCATCCCCATGCTCAACGAGGCGATGTACATCCTCATGGAAGGTGTCGCTTCGGCCGAGGACATCGACACGGCGATGCGGTTGGGTTTCAACTTCCAGATGGGACCGCTTGAATTGGCCGATTCCATGGGACTCGAAGAGCTCCTCGCGATGATGGAAACCATGTTCCATGAGTTCGGCGAGACGAAGTACCGGCCGTGCCCTCTCTTGCGCAGGCTCGTTCGAGAGCAGAAATACGGCAAGAAGAGCGGCCAAGGATTTTTCCGGTACGACGAATCCGGGAACCGTATCCGTCCGAAGAACGCGATATGACAGCGGAAGGACACGGATCTCCCTGGTTTTTCCTCTATCGCTGAATGCCGCACATTTTTCCCGGAGCACCAATGAATATTCTCGTCGTTAATTGTGGTAGTTCTTCCATCAAATACCAGTTCATCGAAGCCGATTCCCGCACGACCATGGCCCGCGGATTGGTCGATCGCATCGGGATGAGCGGCGCCGTTCTGACAAACACCCGTCATGACGGGGATGTCATCCGTCTGACCGGGGACATCCTCGACCATGCGATGGGGGTCGAATACGTCCTCGCCGTTCTCCTGAGTAAAAACCACGGTGTGATATCGGACAAGTCGGAAATCCATGCCGTCGGCCACCGTGTCGTTCACGGGGCGGAGGACTTCGTGGGCTCCGTTTTGATTACGGAAGACGTTCTTCAATCCCTGCGGGACAATATCGAGATTGCGCCCCTCCACAACCCGCACAACATCCGCGGGATCATGGCATGCCGCCAACATCTCCCAGACGTTCCTCAGGTCGGCGTGTTCGACACGGCTTTCCACCAATCGATGGAACCCGCCGCCTTCCTATACGGGATTCCATACATATTCTACCAGAAATACCGTATCCGCCGCTACGGCTTCCATGGAACATCGCATTTCTACGTCGCGAACCGGATCGCCGAACTGCTCGAACGACCCATCGAATCGTTGAAGATCGTCACATGCCATCTCGGAAACGGCTGCAGCATGGCAGCCGTCAAGAACGGGGCCAGTATAGACACGACGATGGGTTTCACCCCCCTGGAAGGTCTCCTCATGGGAACCCGTTGCGGTGACTTGGATCCCCAGCTGATCCTGTACATCATGGGAAAGGAAGAATTGACCCTCGCCGAAGCGACGACCCTCCTAAATAAACACAGCGGTTTGATCGGCGTATCCGGTGAAAGCAGTGACATGCGCGAAATCGAACAAGCCATGGACGCCGGTCATGCGCGAGCCCGTATCGCATTCGAGATGTTCTGCCACCGCGTCCGGAAATATATCGGCGCCTATGCTGCCGAAATGGGGGGGCTCGACGCGATCGTCTTCACCGGCGGCATCGGCGAGAACAGTCCCAAGGTCCGAGAATCCGTCTGTTCGACGCTCCGGTTTCTCGGTGTGGATTTCGACACCGATGCGAACGCCCAAGGTCCGAAAGAGCGTCTCATCACCCGCCCCGGCTCGCACGTCGTTGTGGGGGTCATCCCGACGAACGAGGAACTCGTCATCGCGCTCGACACCATGCACATCGTTCGTGGAGAGACTCCACCATCGATGAAGCACATGAAACGGAACCGACAACTCGATGCCGTGACCTGATGCAGGCCGCGGCGGCCGATGGATGAAACGAACCTGGTCGTACCCGGCACTGCGCGATCTTCCCGTCCGCCGCATCCTTGTCATTAAACTCCGCGCGATCGGGGATATCCTTCTCTCGACCATCGTGTTGCGCAATCTTCGTCACGCCTTTCCGGATGCGCGGATCGACATGCTGGTGGAACCCCCTGCACAGGATATCGTCGAACGGCACCCCGCCCTCGATGGGGTCGTCCTGTTCGCAGCCGGCAAAGATTCCCCTCTCCATGTTTTCCGGTCCCTCCGACGTGCACACTACGACTTGGTGTTCGACTTGTTTTGCAACCCGCGTTCCGCCCAGTTCACCTTCGTTTCCGGGGCAGCCGTCCGCGTCGGCTACCCTTTCCGTGGTCGCAGTTGGGCGTATAACGTCCATGTCACATCCCGCGCAGACCGTGTTCACAATACCGAGTTCAACCTCGACGCCCTCTCCGCCGTGGGAATCCCTATCATCGATCGTTCGGTTACTATCGATGTTCCCAAGGAGGACTCCGCGTGGGCGCAAGAGTACACTGCCGAACTCCGGCAGAACAACCGGATGCTCGTCGCCCTCAACCCCAGTGGGACATGGGAGAGCAAGCGCTGGCCAGCGGAGTATTTCGCTGCCCTCGTCGACATGCTCACCGAACGCAGAAATGCCCGTGTGATTCTCCTGTGGGGACCGGGAGAGGAACAGACAGCCCGTTCTATTCTCGCGATGACGCACTCCGATGCCGTCGTTCCCCCCTCGACGTCCCTCATCCGGCTCGCTGCCCTCCTCTCGGCATGCGATGCCATGATCACGAATGATACCGGTCCCATGCACATCGGCGCGGCCGTGGGTATTCCCGTCCTCGGCATTTTCGGACCGACAAACCCCCTACTCCAAGGACCGTACAACACGCGCAGCACATGGGTACGCCGTGAGGGTCTCACGTGCTTGGGATGCAACCGGACCGTGTGCCCCATCGGGAAAACCTGCATGACCGATCTCAAGCCCGAAGTCGTCTTCGAAGCGTTCGCCGCCCTCCTCCCGGAGTCCCATGGGAAAGGAACCCCCGATGCTTGAAACACAGAGGATATTCCCGATCAAGGTTCTCACCGCGCTTCTGTTCGTCAGTGCGAGTTGGATCTTCTTCTCATGCGAGGAAGACATATCGTGGGAACAGCCTTACGTCCATGTCAAGATTCTCCAGCCGAAAGACAGTGCCGTCGTCCGGGATACCATTCTCACCATCGAAGCGGAACTGACGAAAAACTGCGGGTGTCAGGTTCGCGCGGAATTTTGGATCGACGGTGTTCACGTCGCGAGCGACTTCCTTTCACCGTACATTTACGGGTGGGATATTCGCGGCGTCACGGGTCTGCACACCATCCGCGTCCGCGGTGTCGTGGAGAAAACCGCGGAACACAGTGACTCCGTGCGCGTCATTGTCAACCCCACTTAGCTCTGCCGATCCATTCCCGGAACCATAACCGGCACGGGAACGAAACGGAACTATCGTATGAATGAAAAGCAGTATGGTCCTCTTCCCTCGTCAGCGGAAAAACACTTACAACCGTTTCGTGTGCGCCTATTCCTGGCCTCGCTCTTTCATAGACCGACCCTCGAAGCGAGAATTACTCCTCGACCGATTATCCCCCTAACCGCCCACAGATAAGAGAACGTCGATTTGATATCTCGACAGCTTTTGCGGTCCCTGCAACCGATGACCATCATCTCATGGACAGGCCGATGATCGACGGTGAGAAAACAATGATGCGGGAGAAAAACCGTGTCGCACTGGCATCCGTTATCGCCGCGGTTTTCCTGACGGGGATCAAACTCGGAGTCGGTCTTTGGACCAACTCCCTCGGTATCCTTTCGGAGGCTTTGCATTCCGGTCTCGACTTTTTCGCGGCGGTGCTTACATTTTTCGCCATCCGCGTCGCTCACCGCCCGCCCGACCACCAGCATCAGTTCGGTCACGAAAAAGCGGAAAACATATCCGCGTTTCTGGAAACGCTTCTCCTGATCGTCACATCCGGCTGGATTCTCCTCGAAGCGTATAAAAGAATGGTCACCGGCCACGCAGAAGTCGATGTCAATTTCTGGTCTTTCGCCGTCATCGGGACATCCATCGTCGTGGATTTCACGCGGGGCCGTGCTCTTTCCCGGGTGGCTCGGAAGTACCAGAGCCAGGCATTGGAAGCGGACGCCCTCCATTTCCATACGGATATTCTCAGTTCCTTGGTCGTGATCGCCGGGTTGATCTCCACGCTCGCGGGTTTCCCGATCGGCGACCCGATTGCGGCCACCATCGTCGCCGTCATCGTCCTCTGGATCAGTGTACGCCTGGGGATCCGGAGCGTCAATGTTCTTCTGGACCGCGTCCCGGACAACACGCAGGATCGGATCACACGCGCCATACTTTCCGTCCACGGCGTCGCAGGACTCCGTTCCCTCCGGATCCGTCAGGGAGGAGGACGGATTTTCCTCGACGCCGTCATCGCTATCCGGCGGCTCGAGACTTTCGAGCGCGCCCATCGGATCATGGATGAAGTCGAGGAGAGCATCCACGGCGCGTTCCCGAGAGCCGATGTCGTTCTCCACGCCGAACCGGCCGAAGGCCGGGAGGAGTCCACGCGGGATGCGGTCCAGTGGCTCGTACAACAGGCAGGCCTTTCCGCACACAACGTAGTGATCCTCCGCGTGAACGGGGCGTTGCACATCGCGCTGGACATCGAGTTCCCTCGTAGCACGGGCTTCCGTTCCGCATATGAACGGGCCGCCGACATCGAGGGAACCATTCGACGCGAGATTCCCGACATTGCCGACGTCCATATTCACCTTGAAGAAGAAGCCCCAGAAATCATCGAGGCGGTGAACGTCACGGCCGAAGAGACCCTCTTGCTCGAAAACGTCCGCCGCTACGTTCAAGGCGTCAGCGCGGTTCGGGAGTGTAACGATCTCGCCTGCTACCGGACACCACGCGGACTGAAGATTACGCTTTCTTGCGCGATCGACGGAACGTTCGCGTTGAAGGAAAGCCACGATGTCGTCAATGCGATCGAGCGAGGAATCAGCGCTCTCGACCAGCGGATCATCCAGGTGTTCGTATCGAGTCAGCCGGCATGAGTGAAAACATCCCTCCTCGTTCCCTCTCTTGAAAAACGAGACCGTGCGGGGGAACGACCCTTGCTCCCGGCAACATACGTGCGAGCGTCTCGACTACCATATCCTTTCGGACGAGGACATCGCACAGGGAAGAATTCACCGCTTGAGGTATCGAACCTCTCCACTCCGATCCGCTGAAGGGGGAGGGAAACCCCTGAACGAGCGATTCCCGTGCCGGAGTATCGCGATCTCAGATTTCGAACACGATGCCCTGTGCGAGCGGAAGGGCCGTCCCGAAATTAATGGTATTGGTTTGGCGCCGCATGTAGGTTTTCCAGGCGTCGGAACCCGATTCCCTACCCCCGCCCGTTTCCTTTTCCCCACCGAACGCCCCACCGATTTCCGCTCCTGACGTTCCGATGTTCACGTTGGCGATGCCGCAGTCCGAGCCCCTGCAGGAGAGGAATTCTTCAGCCTCGCGTAGATCGAGCGTGAAGATCGCGGACGAGAGCCCCTGGGCGACATCGTTTTGAATCGCGATCGCATTCTCGACACCGCCATGGTACTTGATGAGGTAGAGGATCGGGGCAAAAGTCTCTTCCTGCACAATCGCGTAATGGTTTTCCGCTTCCATGATCGCCGGCCTCACGTAGCACCCCGACTCGTAGCCCGCCCCGTCGAGCACCTCCCCACCCGTGAGGAGAACCGCACCTTCGCTCTTTGCTCGTTCAATCGCTCTCACGAACATTTCGACAGCCGCGTGATCGATGAGGGGGCCCATGTGGTTCTCAGGATCCAGTGGATTGCCGATGCGCAGAGCGGAGTAAGCTTTCTTGAGCGATTCCTTGACCCGGTCATAGACCATCTCGTGGACGATGAGGCGGCGGGTCGTCGTGCATCGCTGACCTGCCGTTCCGACCGCGCCGAACACGACGGCCGGAATTGCCAGGGCAAGGTCAGCGTTCGGCGTGATGATGATGGCGTTGTTTCCCCCGAGTTCAAGAATCGTCCGCCCGAATCGCCTCGCGACGACTTCCGCCGCGTGTCGGCCCACCGCTGTCGATCCCGTTACGGATACGAGGGGTATCCGCTTGTCGTTGAGGAGTTTTTCTCCGATCGTAGACCCCTTGCCGATGACGAGGGAAAAAACGCCTTCAGGGAGGTCATGTTCCTCGAGAACCTCCGCGACGATGTGCTGGCAAGCAATGGCCGTTAGAGGAACTTTCGAGGAAGGTTTCCAGAGGTTGACGTCACCGCACACGGCCGCGATCATAGCATTCCACGACCACACCGCCACCGGGAAATTGAAAGCAGAGACGATGCCGACGATCCCGAGGGGGTGGTATTGCTCGTACATCCGGTGATTGGGGCGTTCCGAATGCATCGTCAACCCGTAGAGTTGACGCGATAGCCCGACGGCGAAATCGCAGATATCGATCATTTCCTGCACTTCGCCCAGCCCTTCCTGCAGCGATTTTCCCATCTCGTACGATACGAGAGTGCCGAGCGGTTGTTTGTACTTCCGCAACCGGTCCCCAATGAGGCGGACGATTTCCCCCCTTTTGGGGGCTGGGATATCTCGCCATGTTTTGAACGCCTCCGCTGTGCAAGTGACCACGCGTTCGTAATCCGCTTCCGAAGCGAGGAAAACCGACGCGATGTATTCCCCGGTCGCAGGGGAATGGATACGGAGTTCCCCTACATCCGTTGTTTCATTCCAATTCCTACCCGTCGACGACCCGAAATTTTTCTCCCGAATGCCGAGAGTGTGCAGTACGTCCATTCGACCCTCCGTCCATGCATGGTATTCCGTGTTATGGTGGCTGCAGAACCGTCAAGAACGTTCGATCGTGAGAACAGCGCCGCGGATAATGTCGAGACCCTCGTCGAGAATTTCCTTCGTGACATTGAGCGCAGGCCTGAAACGGAGCGACCGCTCGCCGCAACCGAGGATGATCAAGCCGTCTTCGTACGCCTTTCGACGAACTGCATCGCGAAAATCCTGCGAAGGGAAATCCACGGCGCAGAAGAGACCGCGACCGCGGGGGTTCGAGAGGATACCCGGGAATTCCGCCGCCATTTCCTGAAGGCGTGCGAGAAGGTATGCACCGGTTCGTTCTGCATTTTCGACCAGCTTTTCCTCCTCGATGATCTCGAGGTATTTCCGGCTTCGGACCATATCCGTGAGATTGCCGCCCCACGTCGAATTGATACGACTGGAGACATGGAAGACATTCGACTCGATCTCGTCGATGCGCGGACCGGCGAGAATCCCACACACCTGGGTCTTCTTTCCGAACACGAGGATATCCGGTTTGACGAACCACTCGTGCGCCCACATGCGACCGGTGATGCCGATGCCGGTTTGCACCTCGTCGAAAATGAGGAGCGCATCGTTCTCATCGGCAAGTTCCCTGAGCTTTTTGAGGAACTCCGGACGGAAATGGTTGTCCCCCCCCTCCCCCTGGATCGGTTCAATGATGACAGCG
The DNA here is from genome assembly GCA_029907355.1 of Bacteroidota bacterium. Taxonomy (GTDB): domain Bacteria; phylum Bacteroidota; class Ignavibacteria; order SZUA-365; family SZUA-365; genus JARYLZ01. The sequence goes on from JARYLZ010000013.1 coordinate 28,358, forward strand.
GCAATATCGTCACCATGTTCGGCAAAGGCTTGCTTCATCTGATCGAGTGCAACGGATTCCCGCATCATGGTGCGTTCCAGGTTTTCCCCCTCGAGCGGGAATATCGCGGCCGGTGCATCGATGCGGGGCCAATCTTGAAATTTCGGAAAGAACCGGATCTTCGTTTCGTCCGTATTAGTCAGCGAGAGCGTATAGCCCGTCCTGCCATGAAATGCGCGGCGGAAATGGACAATCTTGTGCCCGCGTTCACCGGGCAGGTTCTTGCGTGCGTTCTTCTGGACCTTCCAATCGAAAGCCGCTTTCAAAGCATTCTCGACCGCAGGCGCACCTCCCTCGATAAAAAACGCATAGGAAAAGTAGGGTGGAATACACAGACGCGCGAACGTCTCGACGAACTGCGCCATCTCGACCGTATAGATATCCGAGTTCGAGGGCTTGTTGACCGCTGCATGGAAGATCTCCTCACGGAACGATTCCGTGAGCATGCTCGGGTGATTGATACCCACCGGCGAAGAAGCGAAAAAGGTGAAGAGATCGAGATACGCTCTGCCCGTGACGGCATCGATGAGCCGCGATCCGCTGCTCCTTTGAAGATCGAGTACGATATCGAAGCCGTCGACGAGCATATACCGCTTCAACGTCGGGAGTACCAGCTCGGGGGTAATACGTCTTGCCGTTTTCCCCGAAGGATGTTCTCCCCTCCCGAGAACGGTGCTGTCGAGCGGGTTACATGGGATATGTGACGTGTGAATCTGCATGGCGTTCCTCATCATACTTGTGATCGGGGTACTGTTCATCCGATGTATGGAGTAACGTCATGCACGGGAATGCGTTCGTCGTCTTCATGAACAGAACAGTCGCTCTCGTGCTAGCAGCGGCAGCTGCTTTATTTCGCCCGTATATACGTTTCATGGCAAAGAAATATCGTGATATCAGGACGCTTTTCAAACATTCCGCTTTCGAGAACCGAACTCTGAAACACGATCGAAGGCGGGCTGAAAGGTTTCTTGCCGATCGCGTCGATGGAGGCCACTTCTGCCGAGGAAGGGAATTTCCCTATATTCATCCGCGACATCCCTCGCGGGGAAAACACCGTCCCCGGCACACAGGGACGAGACGCCAGCGGACATCAAACGCACGAAACGATCATCTCGAAGAAGCAGGTGCTCCCTTCCGCCGGCACGCTGAGTGAACCCCCGATGGTATCGTCTCCGAAGATCGTCGGACGTCTTTCCACCCACATTCCATACCATGGATTCGAGCGCACCATTCAACCAACCGACCGGAACAGGCTGGATCGAGGTAATCTGCGGAAGCATGTTCAGCGGGAAAACCGAAGAACTCATCCGCCGACTCCGCCGCGCCCTGATCGCGCGCCAGAGAGTCGCTATCGTGAAGCCGAACATGGACACGAGGTTTTCCGACACGCGGATCGTTTCGCACAGCGGGTCGTACCTCCCTTCCATCACGGTTTCCACAGCGGATGAAATCCCACGGGCGATCGGCGGCGCAACGGTAGTCGGGATCGATGAGGCGCAATTCTTCGATATGCGTCTCGTGGATGTTTGCGAGCAGCTCGCAGACAGCGGACATCGCGTCATCGTGGCCGGGCTCGACCAGGATTACCTCGGCCACCCGTTCGAACCCATGCCGCAGCTCCTCGCAGTCGCAGAATACATCACGAAAACGCTCGCGATATGCGTCGTATGTGGGAACCCTGCCAATCGCACCCAACGCGTCGCGAAGAGCAGCGCACGTGTTTTCATCGGGGCCGGTGATGCGTACGAAGCGCGATGCCGTCGGTGCTTCTCCCCCGGATCGGACAGCGTTTCATCTCCCCAGACGACATGACCAGCGAGCGTGAGCCTTTCGCCGCTCTCGACCGGCGTTTCGAATGTGGATCCCGTTTCCTCCGGGAGTGGGTCGGTGGTAGCGTCGATGTTGCCGTCGTGTTCGGTTCCGGCCTCGGGAAAGCCGCGCAAGTGCTGAACGGTCAGCGCGCGATCCCAGTAGGCCGCGTGCCGGGGTACCCGCAAGGTCGTGTGCACGGACATGAAGGGATGATCCGTTTCGCGACTCTTCACGGGCACCGTACGCTGATTTTCCTCGGACGAATCCACGGTTACGAGGGATTCGATGCGGTCGATTGCGCCGCCCCGATCTTCATTGCAGCGGCGCTCGGAGCCCGAACCGCGATCCTGACGAATGCGGCTGGGGGCATCCACGCTTTGTGGAGGACGGGTACGTTCCTTTATATCGACGATTTCGTCGTCCTCCCCATGGCGCAGCGGATGGGCGGTCCATTATCCATTCTCGGCGACGCTCGTGCCGCTTCCCGTCTCCCGGGCCGGTCCCGTATGCGTGAACTCGCTTTCGATGCTGCACGAGAGATCGGCGTTCCGCTTCACTCCGGCGTATACGGCTACTGTTCGGGTCCATCGTATGAAACGGATGCGGAAATCCGATTCCTTCGTTTGATCGGAATCGACGCTGTCGGGATGTCGACCGTTCCCGAAATACTCGCGGCGGCGGCGCACGGCATGGAATCCGCCTCTATCAGCTGCATCACGAATGTCGCGAAGCCGGGTTCCGGTTCCACCAGCCACGAAGACATCACGACGGTTGCCGCTCGGGCCGCGGAGGATATCGGGCGCCTCATCCATGCGATGATCGCACGTCTGCGAGCATGAGGTACCGGAGACGCAACGGTCGGAAGGCGGCCTTCGCCTTCGCTCTCTTCGCATCCATGGCAGCCGCATTACCACGGGCTGCCGCACAGGATACCACGTTCATCGACCTTGCGGAAAAGGCTGCTTTCCGGCCCGGTGACGATGAGACCTGGCGGAGCAAATACATCGACGAATCGGACGGTTGGCATTTCATTCCCGTCCCCGGCGCTTGGGAACGGTTCGGGTTCCCTCTCCTTGACGGGTTCGCTTGGTATCGGATTCGATTCCGCATCCCGACATCTCTCCGCGAGGATTCCCTCCTCCTCGTCATGAGTGCCGTGGACGATGCCGACGAAGCCTACCTCAACGGGGTTCTCATCGGCGAAACCGGCGCATTCCCGCCTGCCGTCCGGCGCGAGCCCTACTCCCTGCGGGTGTACCCGATACCCCGCTCCACCCGGGAAGAATACAACCTTCTCGCCGTCCGGGTGTACGACCACGGGGATTCAGGGGGGATCACAGGGAGCATATTCCGGATCATCCGGGCGCGCGATCTCCCTTCCGTTCTCGACGCACTCGTCGACCAGCCGTTTCGCCCACCCCCTCTCTTCATCTCGAACGGAGTGACGGTATCGGCCGTTGATCCTGTTCTGCGAACGATTCTCTGGATGAAACCACACCTCTTCCATGAACTCACAGAGGATTTACGGACAGAAACGATCCTGTCGGAGTTCACGGTGATCCTGAGTGTGAAGGGAGAACGAGTCACCCTTTCCGAACTGGAGGCTGACACGGTCGAGTACGTGCGACGCACTGCAATCGTCAAAGCGCAATTCCGTGGGGGGATCGAAATCTACTGGTACCACCCTCGCGTAGCGAGGACGCGCATTCTCTGCGTGCACGTACGTATCCCCCGCACCACCGATGCAGGCGAACCGGGTTTTACGACCGTCTTCGACCGGAATTTCTGGGCGATACGCGAGATCAACGACGACAATACTCTGGAAATCAAGCGGACGTTCGTCCTTGCGTGGAACTCTTGCTGCGAGGAATTCGCAGAACGAGACGTAAAACGGTTTCTCGAATTGACACCGGAAGCGGGGTACCCCGTTTACAGCGTGGAAGCGGAAACCCGACGCTGGGAAACGCTCTTCGCCCAGGCCCTCTATCCGCCCGCCGTGCTCTCCGAAGAGGAGCGCGCGGTGTACGAGCAGTCGCTCGTGACGATACTCTCCGCAAAAGTACGGGAGATCGGGATGGGGGAAGGACAGGTCGTCGATGCGTTCATCCCGGACAGTCGTGCACACGCTCAACCACGCGATATGCTCTCGTGTGTCTCCGCACTCGCCCAAGCTGGGATGGAAGAAGAGGCGCTTCAGACCTTCTCATTCATCCTTCGGGCCCCTTCCGGTGCGTACACCGCTCACGACGTCTATGGGGACGAATACGGAGTCGGATATCCTTACCTCGTTACGCCGGCATGGTATCGAGGGGACGGGACCGAGAAACGGTGGAAGCGCCCCGATAAAGCGGAGCTCTCGTTCGACGGTCCTGCGCACCTGATCACGACACTCGATGTATTGCGTTCCGCCGTAAAGAGACGCGCAGGCCTCGAAGGGCGCCCTTTCGACGATTCGACGTTTCTCGCCTCGTTCTGGCCTCTCATCTCTGCACGCGCTGCGGACGTTCTCCTGTTCATGCGTGACGACAGCGGACTCATTCCCCATGACGACTCTCCGTGGGGAAAGGGATTGTCGCGTACTCCCGGCATATTCGCCTCGCTCCATGCAGCGGTCGCACTCGGAACGGCAGGTCGTTGGGCGGATATCATGCATGACGACACGCGCGCTTTCCTTTACAGCAGGGCGGCAGATCACACGGCGCAGACATTCCGTGCGCTCGTCCGTTCCGCGATACGCCGGGAGACGGCAACGGATCTGACACCCCTCGAAACGCTCGTCTTCCATCCCTTGATTATCGACGCCATTCCGCTCGACTTGTTCCCGGCCGGAAGCGAGGAAGCGGCATTCGTGTTCGACATTGTCGAGACGGCCTTTTCGATCGAGGGAAACGGGGAGCTGTACAACGCGCGTCCGGATGGCGACTGGTTCGAACGGCAAGCACGTCCCCTCATCGCGCTCCACCTAGCGCGAGCATATGCATCGGCCGGAAACATCCAGCGGGCGGAGCAACTCTTCCGTACCGTCACACGGATCGCCCTCAAAGGGGGCGGTTTTCTGCCGGAGCTCGTCGATCCGGTTACCGGCAACTGGTACGGGGCGCTCCCATCCGTCGGCGAGGGTGCCGCCGAATATATCACGACGGCGGAATATATTGCCGGGGTGCGAGCACGACTGCGCGACGAGGGACAACTACCGATACCGAAACAGGGATTTCCTTCCCCGCGTTAGCCATCCCGGAAAGACGGTAGACGGGTACCGGGCGAAGCGTTCCCCATTCCAATCCATCGAGAAAATATTCCCCTGTCGTTTCCCACGAGGGGAACAAGGTCGTGATGAAATCCCAGGTTGATGCACCGGTGCATGGATAGCCTTGGATTTGTCGAATGGAAAGAGCATAATTCTCCGTATACAATCCCACGTATTCCTCATTGCCGGGTTCTCCCATGCGCCCAGCCTTCCTGATTTTTTTCAAAGCGCAGGAATTTCGCGAAGATCACCTCTTCGTGTCGGTGATTCTCGTCGTTGTTTTTTCCCTTGCGACACTACGAGCCACGGGACAGGATCTCGCGAGCCCCGATCTCCGACCGTTCACGCTGACGGGTACGCTCGTCACTTCGGCGGAGAACAATTCCATACCCGGTATGCAAACGCAAAGGCCCGTCAACACGGCGCGCCTGTACTTCAATCCGACCGTGACGATATACGGGGTGTCCCTGCCGTTCAGTTTTCTCCTCTCGACCAACGAGCGGTCATACAACCAACCGCTGAACCAGTTCGGCGTGAGTCCGACGTACAAGGGTTTCACCTTGCACGCGGGGTACCGGTCGCTCCGTTTCTCGGAATTCTCCCTCTCGGACGCAGTGTTCCTGGGAGCCGGCGCTGAGATGCGCGTCGCATGGTTCCACGGCGGTGCCATATACGGACGCCTGCGCCGCAGCATCCGGGAGGATACCGCCCAGGGCATTCAACCCGTGTTCAAACGGATGGGATACGCCGTGAAAATCGGATTCGGGAGCGAACAGAATTTTCTCGACGTGAACGTCCTCAACGCCTGGGACGATTCTACATCGCTCCCATCCCCACCTGCCCGGTACACGGTATTCCCGGAGGAAAATCTCATCACGGGGTTGAACGGACGCGTCGCGATGTTCGATGGAAGGCTCTTCTTCGAAGGGGAAGCGGCTGCGAGCTTTGTGACGCGCGATATGCGACAGCCCTCCGTCTCGAACGCGGAGGTCACCGCGCTCGATGCAGGCATTTTCGACACGCGTCTTTCCTCCCGAGTCACTTTTGCATTCAAGACCGCCGGTACCTGGAATGAAAAGGCCTATACGGTCCGTCTCGAGTACACCCGCGTCGAACCCGAGTTCGAATCGTTCGGGACGAGCTACACGCAAAGCGATCGAGAAGACATCACCATCGCGCCGTCCGTCCGGCTCTTCGAGGGGAAACTACGCGCGGGCGGTTCTATCGGCTTCCGCCGGGACAATATCCTCAACGATCGAGGGTACACGACGCACCGCGTGATTTCCGCGATGAACATCAACTGGGCACCGTCGACGGCATTCGGGATCGATGGGCAATATTCCAACTACAGCATGAGCAACTCGTCTGCCGCTATCGCTCTGAACGACACCACACGCATCGAGAACGTCACGCAATCATTCACGCTCTCGCCACGTTATCTCCTCATGACGAATTCCATGCAGCATTTCTTCTTGTTCTTCCTGACACGCCAAACCTACGCCGACCGGAACATTCTCACGAGAAAACTCAGCAACAACGATGTCACTACAGGCATGTTGAACTATTCGGGGACAATGCGCAACGGGCTTGGTTGCTCGGCTGCACTGCAATACACGGAGGTGCATACGGCCTATGCGACGAACATCATACGCGGCGCAACCGTCGGTCTCAACAAGGCTTTCTTCAAGAATTCTTTCAGTACCGGCCTGTCCTATACGTTCAATCTGACCCAGGCGTCGACCGAGAGCGCCATCGACCGCCAACACCTCGTGACGCTCCAAGGGCTGTACCGGTTGACACGCGTAGACCAGTTCGAATTGCGCTTCCAGTACAACTCGTACCGCGCGGCAAATCCTTCTCGGGTATCCTACAGCGGGACCTCATCACGCCTCCAATACAGCCGGGCATTCGCCTTCGGAACAAAGTAAGGGGGCATCGTGTTCTCCCTCCCATTCCTCGCAGAGCCCTCTCACCGATCCACCCTCTTTGCACGACCGGAGCCCGTCGAGAGCACATGCACGACCGCAGGCGATCCGGAAAACCATATGTTGCCGCTCCCGCTGATACTCCCCTCGAGCATATCCGTTACGGACACATCGCAGTTCCCCCTTCCCGTCAAGACGGCGAATAACCTCTCGACATGCCATTTTGGGGAATCCACGTTTCCGGATCCGGAAATGAGAACTTTCGCTTCCCTCGTTGTACCGCTGAGACGAATACTGCCCGGTCCTTGGATATTGACGAGAACGCGATAGGCATGGAGGTTGCCGCTCACCGTTCCGCCCCCGGAAACGGCAATGCCGATCGTGTCCTGATCCAGCGTTCCGGAAACATGGATATTCCCCACGCCATGGAGTGATAGCCCTCGAATCGTGGGGGCGCTCACGTACACACGAAGGGGTTGGTTCGTCCGAACGCAGCCGGACATCCCCAAGTGGAGAATACCGTTTCGATTCTCTGTGAGAATCATGCCCTGGAGATTCCTTTCGGCGACCGCATGCACGGTGCATGTATCTGCCTGCCGAATGACTACTTCAATGATGCTCCCCGCATCAATGGCATGGAACGGCGGCAGATCACGATTTTCCTCCACGATCACGCCGTCCCCCTCCCTGCAATCCATCGACTCGTTCCGGCACGCTGAAAGCATCGCGGCGAAGGATATGGAACAGATCAACGCAATATGAGAGAACGGGAACGATGTGCGAAACCGCTCATGGTCTTTGTCTCTTCCCGATAATTCCGGGCACCATATGCCCGGGCGCATTCTCCCCCGTCGCAGGATTCCGGTAAAGAAATCGATAGCTGCGAGCATACCTCTGCTCTCAAGCGTTCCGTTCGCCGCCTGCACCCGTTTCACTCTCTGTTCCACCCTGACGTCCCTTTTTCCTTTATGCCCGCCGGGCATAGACGACCATTTTATTCTTTATGGGAAACACGTGCAGGAGTCCGGCTGAGAGACCGGCGAGAGCTTTCCGGATAATACCGGGATGGACCCGGTGAAAATACTCTTCGAGTTCATAGGTAAACTCGGTACGTCGATCCTGGAAGACGATCTCGAACCCGTGGATAGAGAGCATTCTCACGAGCTGATTCGAAGTGAAAAGCTGGAGATGCGTCCACGAGTAGCGATACTCGAGGGGGTACTGGATTCGCCCAAAGGAAAGATCATACATCACGAAAGCGAAGCGATCCCAAAGGCTGTCGAGGCAGGGCGTAGAGAGCAGAAGCCAGCCCCCCGCTTTCAGCACCCGGCTGGCCGTCGCAATCGTTGCGGACGGGTCATTGAGGTGTTCAAGGACTTCCCACATCGTGACGACATCTACTCCACCGTCCGGGGGCGGCCATTCTTCTAAGAGACAGGGTTGTATATCAATCCCGTACCGATCACGCGCGAAACGAACGCCACAGAGATCGATATCCAGCCCCATAACACGAGCCCCGCGTCGCCGCGCCTGATACAGGAAGTCGCCCCCACCGGCACCGACATCGAGGAGTACTTTTCCCTTCAACGGCAAGAAACACTCGATCTCGTCGCAGTACTTCGCGAATTTGGCTGCAAGTCGTCCAGCATGGGCTTCGTAATTCCACCCGGAATCCATCGGAGACGACGACACCGCATTGAAAAAATCCACGAAACGAAAACGACAGTCGGCGCACTCGAGGAGATCGAGATCATAACGATCGAGACGGCAGCGAAGGTGGAGATTCCCGCTGCCGCAGAATTTGCAACGATCCCATACCGGGTGCCGTCTACTCGATCTTTCACTGCTTTTCCGCACAAATGAAAATTACGCAACTTTACCGGCGATTGTGCTGTCTCCTATGCCCAGTGGACCTTCAAACCAGCTGGCCATTCCCATCGGTCATTCCCATTCTCACCGTGTAAGTCGCTTTTCATGATATGCGCTTTCAACAAACCGTACGGAGTTGTCTGCCAGTTCACTGCGACCGTGCGTGCACATCGCACGCTTGCCGAATTCGGTTTCCCGCCGCGGGTTTATCCGATAGGCAGATTGGACCGTGATTCGGAAGGGCTGCTGCTCTTAAGCGATGAAGCAGGTGTGAACACACTCCTGCTCGACCCACGATACGGTCATAAACGTTCGTATTTCGCTCAAGTGGAAGGCATACCTCCCGAGGATGCGCTCGAAAAGCTCCGTCAAGGTGTGCAAATCGGATCCTATCGCACCCGCCCCTGCTCAGCACACGTACTCGTGCCTCAACCGGATATCCCCGAAAGAACGCCACCGATCCGTCGACGACACCACATCCCAACCTGTTGGATCGAAATCGTTCTCACAGAAGGGAAAAACAGACAGGTCAGAAGAATGACCGCATCCGTCGGACACCCGACATTGCGCCTGATCCGAATGCGGATAGAATCCATCGAGCTTGGCGACCTGAAACCCGGCAAATGGCGAATCTTGACGGATTCCGAACATAATCTCCTTCTTGGAGGCACAAAGCCTCTATAGACCCACTTTTTCCTACCCTGAGTTACTCCTCGGAATCTCTGTTTTTTGAACTCCTTTGGGGTTCAAATTTTTTATATTTTTTTTCATTGTTACTGGATTTTTTTCATTTATTACTTTACATTGCGATTGGTAGTCTGTTCATATCCAATAGGTTATGAGGTCAACTATGCCCGCACGATACCGGTGCCCAAAAACCTCGGCAGCTATCGTCGGAATGGTCGGGGCAATACTTGCATCGTTCGTATTGCCCATGAACGCGCAGGATATCCGAACATCCATGACCGTCTTCGACAATTTGGGTCACAGCCGTATCCTTACGGTTGGAATCAATGCTTCGGCGACCGACAGTATCGATCTCGCACTCGGCGAATTCCCTCTCGCACCGCCGGTTCCTGGAACGTTCGATGCACGGTTGATCGATACCGATATCCGCACACCGTCACTTCTCGGGAACGGCGTGTACGTGGATCTGCGCGCGATAGGCGGCACTCCGCCGATCGTTCAGACATTCGAAATCGCTGTCCGACGGGCACCCGGTGCCATGGCCACATATCTCACATGGGCATTGCCTCTCGCAGATGGCATTATCGCTGCCCAATTTTCTTCCTACCCCGACCCTTCGATCGTTTCCGCGGACATGGCGGTCCAATCGCAGGTGCTCCTCCCATTCGGCACAAACCGGTACCTCGTGCGGATCACTTACGCGGGACCGCTTCTCCAGCGATGGACGTTGACGACGCAGATCGAGCCACCAGGGAAAGGGAATATTATCCGTTCCCCGAACCTCGCGAATTACGCACCGGGGACCGTCGTCCGGGTTACAGCACTCAATCTCCCACCCCCCGACACGTGTTACGAGTTCTCACACTGGACCGGCGATGCATCCGGGACGAATCCCGTGATTTTCATCACGATGGACGGAGACAAGACGGTCACTGCACACTATGTCCAGCGAAAGTTCCCCGTCACGGTCAGCACTCTCGACACCTTTTTCGTCCAGACGACTCCCTCACCTCCGCAAAAGCTGTTCATCATGAACAGCGGTCTTGCATGTTACGGCTGGACGGCCACGGCAACCGAGCCGTGGATACACCTTTCGAAGTCGGCAGGTATCGGCGACGACTCCCTCATCGTATCGCTCGTGACCTCCGCCATTCCTTGCCCGGGCACGCACATTGGAACGATTCGGATCCATTCGACCGCATCAATCCCGGAAACAATCGAAACACCCGTGATCGTGAATGTCGGGAGAACCGATGTCACGGCTTCCGTCATTGGAGCCCCGGTTCTCTTGAGCTGTGAAACCGTCGCACAGGACTTGATTGTCGTCACCCTCGCGAATCAATCGCCCGCACCCGTGACCTTCGCCGACCCCCCCCCCGTACTTCGAGGTTTCAACCTGAAGAACTCGTCTCTCTTCCCTCTCACCATACCCGCCCTGGACTCCGTCAACCTGTACTACGAGTTCCGGCCGCTCTCATCTCAACGGGGGATCATCAGCGAGCACGTCATCCTCACAGCGACTACGTGCGGCAGGCAGGTTATGTACAAATTGACGGGGACACGCATTGCGCCTACCGTCATCAGCGACCTCAATGAACTCCGTTTCGGGACGGTGTATTCCTGCGTCTCCGCCCCGCTCCCCCTTCGTTCCCTCACCATCGAAAATCTCCATACGACATCCGCCCAGCTCCGTTACACGATTCCGACGGGGTTCGTCCTCCGGAGCGCCCCGCCGCTGATCGGTGCAGGGGGACAGGTCGTCGTTTCGGTGGAACCGACACGGGAAGGCCCCGATTCCATCAGCGGGACTCTCGTCATCGAAGCCGATTTCGGCGTTTGCAGGGAACGGTTGTCGATCGGCTTGAGCGGGCGCCGCCAGACCGCCTCGTTCACAGCGGAAGCGCTCGCGACACCCGGTGTGCTCCCCCCGCAGGTGTTCGATACTACCTGTGTCGGCGAGTACTCAGAGCCGAAAAAAATCAGGATCCGCAACACCGGTACAGCAGATCTCACTTTCACGTTGACCACTGCCCCACCTTTCGAACTGTCTGCATTTTCCGACGTGTTCACATTGTCCCCTGGTTCGGAGAAAGATGTAAGTATCCTTTTCCACCCTGTGACCGCTGGTCATGCGACAGGGATGCTTACGATCCGCACCGACCTTTGCAACCTCGAACGCAACACCATGCTTGAGGGCTCGACCTTCTCCCAGCAGGTGCTTGAAGCGAGCTTGACTCCCCTTGAAATCACCCTTGCGGACTGCGAAGAGGAAGGTCGGTTGATGATTTCGGTGAGAAATCCCGGGACACAACCCGCTGTGTTCCCCGACCTACCTCTTCTTCCTGAAGGCTTCTTCTGGGACCCCTCATTGACACTCCCTATCGTCATCCCTCCCGACGGGAGTTCTTCGTTCCAGACCTACATCACGTTCCATCCCCCATCTGGAGGGCGCGGCACATTTGGAGGAAGCGTCGTATGGTTCGGTTCGCCGTGCGGGACGAGCGTGTATTTCACACTCACCGGTTCGCGGATTCTCCCGAAGGTATCTGTTTCGCCCGTCGCAGTGGATTTCGGTGTAATGACGATGTGCCGAGAGAACGGTGTGGGAACGAGCAAAACGATGAGTGTCGCGAACCAGAGCGCTCTTCCGATCCTTCTCACCGCCTCGGCACCCGCATCACGGTACCGCCTCGAGATCGATCATGCGGAATTCCCGACCCAAGGGGTCATTGTTCCGGCCTACGCGACGCAGGAGTTCTCTATCACGGCATTACCCGGCGGGGGAGGCCCGTTTACGGACAGCCTCGTTCTCCTCATCTTCGCGGGAACGAACGGATCCTGCATGGAACGCAAGACCGTTCCTCTTAGCGGCGAGCGTCACCTCGCGGACTTCGCCGTCCGACAGAACCCAGGCGAACCGGGTTTCATGAACGTGTGCATAGGGTCACAGGCCATCTCATCTTACATCATCGAAAATCTCGGGGACACGAGAATCACCATCATTTCGGATGGGCTGGTCCCTGAATCGGGTTTTTCGCTACTCACGACACCTTTCCGCACCATCGTTCCGCCCCATGGTACGGCGACCATCCCCGTTCGGTTCCGCCCGATCATTCAAGGAATTCATCGTACCTCTCTCCGCATATGGTCCGACATCTGTCCCGATACCGTTGTTCTCGACCTCGAGGGCAGTGGTATCACGCCGGTCTTCGAGATCGCGCGCATCGAACCGGCTGCACCGGTAACCATCCTGAGCTGCGAACGAACGATTTCGCGCCAATTCCGCGCAACCGTTCGAAACCTCGGAACGGATCCCGTCGTGATCGTGGATGCTTCGTTTCCCCCAACGGGTTTCGTGTATGATCCGCCCGGTCAATTCCCATTCACCCTGGCGCCCTCCGCTTCCCGCGACATCGTTCTGCGCTTCACCGCAACAGAAGCGGGCGAATACGGCGGCGAAGTGCATGTTACGAGCGGTCCCTGCCCCATGACGGCTTCGTTCCCCGTCCACGTATCTCTCTTGCATTCATCTTACACGCTCGAACCACGCGAAGCATCTTTCGGAACGATCACTTTCTGTCCGGACGGCACCGTCCGTGAAGCGGACCGTGAGAGAATGCTCCAGGAAATCAATTTGCAGAACAACGGAGCCGTACCGCTCACCGTTCATTTCTCGGTGAAACCTTCAAGCAGTCCCATTCAGGTGCTCACACCAACCGTGACGCCTGTCACACTCAACCCCGGTTCGAGGCAGAATTTCTCGATCGCGTTATCGGACGATCTCGATCCTTCTCTCCGTTCGATTTCCGCAGCACTGGAAATCACCATTCTTCGACCGGACAGTGCATGTCCCCCCGAAACGATCACTGTACCCATCACGTCGCGTTTCGAACGGGTTTCCTTCGCATTCCTGGATGACAGCGTTTCCGCCACTGTATCATGCGCAGCCGAACCGGTCAAACTCCATGCCGTGATCGTCAATACCGGCAATGCGGCGGTCACTGTCGATTTGACGATCGAAGGGTCGACTTCATTCCGAATCGCGGACTCGCTCGCCGAAGTGCATCTCGCTCCGAATCAACGCTTGACGATCCCGGTCATCTACACGCCTGAGGAGACACAGACCGACTCGGCGGTCCTCCGCGCACGTGACCGCGATTGCGGGTGGGAATCTTCCGTCAGGCTGCATGTCTTCGAGGAAAAAACGGAGATCCGGCTTTCCTGCGGAACGAAAACGGGCATGCAACAGTCTTTCGAGACACTGCCCGGAACAATTCTGGAAGTTCCTCTCTTCCTCTCCCGCGACGTGCGTTGTGGAGTCAATGAACTCACGTTCTCCGTGGATGTTCTCTTCGATGTGTTCCAACTCGCACCGGTCGGTCTCCGAACGGTCGGCTGCGAAGGATGGATCGAACGTCCGGAGCCGGATAGGGCACGAATCACGCTTACCAGCCCGAGTTTCCGTTCAGGGCTTGTCGCAACCGTCTTGATGGAAGTTCTCGTCGGGAAAGAGAAACTCAGCGAGTACTCCATCGGATCCCCCGTCTTCAAACCCGGGATCGGTGTTTTAGCGACGGATCTCAACTGTACGGCAACGGTGCATGTCCGGCCGTACTTCGGTGTCAGTTCCTGGGCCGATCTTGGAATTACCAGGCTCTTCCCGCCGCGTCCGAACCCGCTCACCGTTCAGAACGGGACTTTGGCGACGATCTCATTCGAACTCGCACGCGACGGCTTTGCGGAACTCACCCTATACGACAGGCTCGGCAACCGTGTCGCGGTCATCGTGTCCGAATCTCTCGAGAAAGGTCTGCACACCATCGAGTACCATGCAGCCGCACTCCCATCCGGCGTCTACCTCATCGTGTTGAGCGCAGGCGGGGAGGTCGCCACCGAAAAATTGATCGTCGCACGATAAGGAGGACGCACCCATGAAGCGCATTTCAATCTTCGCGGCCGTCTGGTGTACGATCCTTCCGTTCACGGCCTTTTCCCAATGGACTCACGTGGGGCAACGCACATGGCATGCGTTCCGCGGCGGACTCTCGCTCGGCATGAATTACACGCTTTACACCGGCGAGATTCCTCTCCTCCCCTCCCCTGAAATTCAAACATTCGGGGAGGGCGAGAGCCTCAATTTCCAGGCTTTCGCCTTCGTCGAGAAGCCGTTTTCCCGCTCGATCGCCGCGGGACTCAAGGTCGGCTGGGACCCGATGAGCGCGACAGTCGAGGGGAATATGCTAGAACCCTATCGCATTGCGGACGGCGACGGGAATCTCTACCCCGTACGGCGTGACCACACGACGGACTACATTCTCCGGTATTTCACAGCAGGCGGTTACGTGAAAATCTATCCCGGCGGCGGCCCCGGGTTTTTTCTCGGTGCGGGATTCAGCGTTTCATTCCTGACGGAAAAACGCTATGTGAACAACGCAACGATTACGGAACCGGAGTGGGCACGCGGAGCGAAAGCTCAACCGCAGACAGGTGGGCTCTCGAACACCAATCCCATGAGGGGTTCACTCGATATCATGATCGGTTACGAGTTCTTCTACATGTACGGTTTTCTCTCGCCTCAACTCCACTACAATTACGGGTTCGATCACCCGATCGATGCGAGCTACGCCGACTCGTGGGGCGTTCACAACATACGCCTCAGCGTCGCGTTCGCTCTCCCGCTTTACGGGTTGTGAGCGACCCGCCCTTCCTTCCCCTCCCCTCCTCGCACGGGGCCGTGGATGTGTGAACCGCGGCCCCGCCTCTTTTGTCAAACGTCTTATCACCGCAAGACGATACTGCGTCGGGTGCGGTTTCCCATCATGTCAAATGCTTCGACGAATGCTGTTTCCCCTTGCGAGGATCTCAGGAATTTCCGCGGGAGTATGAAAACCCCTTTTGTCTCGGAGTACTCGAGGGGTAGGATACGCCCATCAACACTCACCGATATGCGCGAAAGGTCTACACCGGAAGCAGTGTCCCGGATACGCAGGGCGATCCCTTCCCGGGAAGCCGTTGCCGCGATCTCCGGTCCATCTCCATCCTCAACGACAGCATATTTCCCCAGGAGACGCCCGAAACGACCGCCGACCATGTCCTTCCGCCCAGTCATTTCCCGATCGTAACGCAGAGAAACGAAAGGATGCACGGCACGGATAAAACAACGGGTTGCATCCCCCGCCGAACGGATTTGAATGAGAGCTTTCCCGGCAATCGGGACATCGGAAGGTTCTCCATAGTACCAGGTTTTCTCTTCACCTTCCACCCGTGAAACCG
Source organism: Bacteroidota bacterium (assembly GCA_029907355.1). Taxonomy (GTDB): domain Bacteria; phylum Bacteroidota; class Ignavibacteria; order SZUA-365; family SZUA-365; genus JARYLZ01. The sequence goes on from JARYLZ010000013.1 coordinate 44,210, forward strand.
AGATGAGCATAGGCCGATAGACATCGCCTTTCCCGAAGCTCACTATGCATGCTCCGTCGCTGGAACGCGCAGAACCGCCCGTTTCAGGAGTGACATGAAACGCTGTGAATCGGTCTCGAGCCGATACCGGATGACCGCCCGAGACAGCTTTCATCGTCATGGCCGCCTCGCCAGCGAAAGAAGGCCACGTTTGAAGAACGGCGCGCACGTGCGTCGGTTCCAGCCAGAATACCTCAGCGGATCGGCGTTCCGCACCCTGCTCCAAAACGACCTCGGGCAACGCGTCGAACGGGAACGAAGATCGGAAATCGTAGACCACTTCGTCGAAATGCATCGTACGCACGAGCGAAACCTCAGGTGGTTTCGCGGATCGAGCCGACGATGCATAGGCAACGGCAAGGGAATGTTTCGCTGCGTCCTTCACATCTACTTTCCAGCTTTCTCCGCTTCCCCCCGTGCTACACCCGAGCTTCGAACGAATCTCCTTCCCCGCCCACGTTGCCGTTTCTTCCCAACCCCCACCCTTCCCTCGTTTCGAGAGAACGACACGCGACACGTTGCGGACATCGGGAACGACCACCGAGACGATATCTTTGCCTGTTTCGATCGAAGGTTTCTGGGATGAAGCAAGGGAAAAGACGAAATGAACAGCGGCACGATTGCCCGAGACATCATAGGCTTCGACGACAGCGGAATGAATGCCGGGCTCGCATGACAGGTCCGACACGATCCCATCCCACCCCCCACGGTCATCGTAAACGCACAGGGAGTTCCCTCTTTCCCGATAGAGTTTCCTGAACTCGCCCTTTGCCGCTTTCATCAGCCAATGGTCGCGATCTATGCGGATATGCCAGAGATGCGTGTCCTGGATGCGGTCGAATCTCGATTCGAAAAACTGCCTGCCATCGATCGAGAGAACCATTCGATACGGTGTCGGTAAATCCTGAGCCGAAGGAGACCGGTCGTATGCTCGAACGAGAAGACCGACCGGACCGGAAAGGACAGGAACGGCTGCAATCCGGTAACCGTCCGCGGAATGCACTGCATCAAGGATCAACGGGCGAGGCTGTCCATTGACCAGGGATTTTGCGCTCAGAGGCATCCAGCATACTTGGACAAACGTCGGGGGTAGGCTGTCCGGGAGTCTGAGCCGTCTCCCCAGTTCAGGGTTCACGGGGTTCGAAGCGATGTCGCGGATTTCGAAATGGAGATGGGGAGGTCCCGCACCAGTACTGCCGGTATACGCAATCACCTCCCCTTTTTCGACGGGTATTTCTTTCCCCGTCCACTCCGCATAACCGAAACTCCTCCCGATCTCAGCGAGCTTGGCGTAGTAGGCATCTTCGATATGTTTCGGGAAGCCTTTCAGATGGGCATAGCAGGTGGAATACCCATCCGGGTGCCGGAGTGTGATGATCCACCCGTATCCACCCGGTTGAAATGTTATCGACCGCACCCAGCCGGCACGCGAGGCATAGACGGCATACCCCGTTCTCATATTCGTACTGATATCGATACCTGCGTGGAAATGCGTTTTGCGGAATTCGGCGAAACTGGACGACCTCGTTTTGCTCGCATTCGTCGGCCAAATGTAATCGTCCCAATCCGTCTCCGTCATGATCGATCGTCCCTCGTGCGGATCCCTACTCGCGTTACCCGCGCTTCGTTCGATACCTCTGAAAAGGAATAGAACAAAGGGGGTAAGAATCGTGAGGATCACGAAGAGAGAAATGGAAACGATGCGTGTCCTTCGCTTCGGTACGTGGGCCATTCCAAATTCCCCTTTCCCCAACGAAAAGCCCACCCATTCAAATAGGCTCACGTTCATCAAAGCCTCACCGGCCGCGACATGAGGTTACTCCAACACCGGAGCAATCGCTTTTTGAACCCGACCAGCACGATTCATCCCTGTCCATCCTTTTCTGCGAGGCAGGGAATGCCTTTCCCTTAGCCCCAAGACATACGGAATGCTTCTCGTTCGATGGTCGGGGTTTTAAGTCGATCCACGGCGTTTTCACGTGCCCGCGCTGTAATCCTCCAGGTATGCGCGCTGTTCCGGCGTCAAACGATCGATACGACAGCCCATGGTACGCAATTTCAATTCGGCGATCTTCTGATCTTGCTCAACGGGGATTTCATAGACAGCTGTCTCCAGCCGCTTTCCTTTTTTCGCAAGACCTGCCAACCAGAGTTGAGCCATGAATTGGTTCGCAAAAGACATATCCATCACTTCGGAAGGATGGCCCTCCGCCGCGGCGAGATTGACGAGCCTCCCCTGTGCGAGGAGATACACGCGTTTTCCATTCTTTAAGACGAATTCTTCGTTGTTCGGTCTGATCGTTCTCCTGGAACGCGCCAGTTCCTCGAGTTCCGGGATGTTGATTTCACAGTCGTAATGCCCGGTGTTGCAGACCACGGCTCCATCCTTCATCACCCGGAAATGCCTACCCCGAATCACATCCTTCACGCCGGTCGCCGTCACGAACACGTCACCGATCCTGGCGGCTTCATCCATGCGCATGACCCGGTGACCGTCCAGTGTGGCTTTCAATGCCGCGGTGGGCTTGACCTCCGTCACGATTGTGTTCGCACCGAGACCCTTCGCACGCATCGCGACGCCCTTTCCGCAATGCCCATACCCTGCGATGACGACGTTCTTGCCGGCAAGAAGAATGCTGGTAGCGCGAAGGATACCGTCGATCGTCGACTGCCCGGTCCCGTAAACGTTGTCGAAGTCCCATTTCGTTTCCGCATCGTTGACCGCAACGATCGGGTAACGGAGTTCCCCTGCGGCGGCCATGGCGCGGAGGCGGTTGACGCCGGTCGTGGTTTCTTCGGTCCCGCCGAAAATAGAGGGAATCAATTCCCGATGCCTGTTATGGATCGTGAAAATGAGATCCGCGCCGTCGTCGAGTGTGAGGTTCGGTTTGAAATCGAGGGTACGTTCGATCGCCCAATAGAACTCCTCGACGGTCATCCCGTGCCAAGCGAAGATGGAGATGCCGTTAGCTGCGAGGGCGGCGGCGACCTCATCGTTGGTCGAGAGCGGGTTGCAGCCGCTCCAACATACGTCTGCACCGGCAGCCGCAAGGGTTTCGACGAGAACGGCTGTTTCCTTCGTCACGTGCAGGCACCCTGCGATGCGAAACCCCTTCAACGGTTTCGAATGCCGGTACTGCTCACGCAATGACATGAGGACCGGCATGCGGCTCTCCGCCCACTCGATTTTCTTCCTCCCTTCCGGGGCGAGAGCGGGATTTCGGACTTTCGATTTCACGTTTGTTGTTTTTGCCATGGCCTTCACTTATGGAGTTGATGAGGTGACCGAGGAAGGGAGAAGCTCCACCAGCGCGTATCTCGCCCGTCTGTCTCTTCCCCGGTCATTCCGTGGGAAGAAATCGCAGCTCAGGCGGTTCAAATTTGCCGGAACAGGTCCACGAGGTCGAGTTTCTCCCAGGTGAACCCATTTCCTGTCCGCCCGAAATGGCCGTACGCTGCGGTTTCTCTGTAGATAGGGCGACGGAGTTTCAGTCGTTCGATGATGCCGTTCGGCGTCAGATCGATGTTCTTGGCGATGAAGGATGCGATATGCCGATCCGTAAGCCCCTCTTTCGCCGTGCCGTGCGTGTCGACATGGATGGAAACCGGTTTGGCGATGCCGATCGCATAACTCACCTGAATCGTGCACTCGTCCGCCAATCCCGCTGCGACGACGTTCTTCGCAATGTGCCGAGCGGCATAGGCGCCGCTCCTGTCCACCTTGGACGGGTCTTTCCCACTGAAGGCACCGCCGCCATGCGGCGCCCACCCGCCGTACGTGTCGACGATGATCTTCCTCCCCGTCAAACCTGCATCGCCGTAAGGTCCGCCAATAACGAATCGGCCTGTCGGATTGACGTGGATGCGCATGTTGGATGCGCGAATTTTTTCCGGGATCACCGGGTAAATGACATGCTCGATGACGTCTTCACGAATGCGTTTCTGGGTGATATGATCTGCGTGTTGCGTCGAAATCACAACCGTTTGCACAAAACGAGGTATACGGCCTTCGAAGGACATCGTGACCTGCGACTTCGCGTCAGGCCGCAGGTATGGCATGGGGCTATTCTTCGCTTTTCGAAGCTCGGCAAGGCGCTTGACCAGTTTGTGCGCAAGCATGATGGGGAGAGGCATGTATTCCGGCGTCTGCCGCGTCGCGTACCCGAACATCATGCCCTGATCACCGGCTCCCCCGCTCTTCAATCCCCGAGCGATATCCGGCGACTGCCGTTTCACATGGTTCGCAATGCCGCAGCTGTCGGCATCGAATCGGAGATCGGCATCCTCGTACCCGATCAACCGGATCGTGTCACGGACGACATCCTGGATGTCGATATGCGCATGGGTGGTGATTTCGCCGCCGACGAGAACAAACCCCGTGGTCACGAAACACTCGCACGCGACACGGGCCTCCGTGTCTTTTCTCATGATCTCATCGAGAATCGCATCCGAAATCTGGTCGCAGATTTTATCGGGATGTCCTTCGGAAACGGACTCTGAAGTGAACTGGTATACCATGAAGATCCTTCTCGAGTGACGTGAAACATTTCCTTACATGGGGGAGCCTCCAATTGCCCCACCTCTCAGGACAAGGAAAAAACGTACAGAAACATACGAAAAAAATCCTTCAAGATAACGGCGGCCAAGAGGTTCACCACTCGGGTAAAACAGAGCACCAGCGTCTTCGGTTCCCCTCTTCGGGGTCCCTGTTCCGCGTGGGCGAAACCATGGCTGAAAAACGACACACCCCGCCTTCTGGCGGGGTGTGAGAGCCATCCATCGGACTCGAACCGACGACCTGCTCATTACGAGTGAGCTGCTCTACCAACTGAGCTAGGATGGCAAGCGATACGAATATATCACGCCGTAGTGCTTTGGCGCAAGGATGAAGAGGAAGCGGATCGCGTACCGACCCGTCGGTGATGACTTCAGCCCGATGCTCATTTCGACATCGTACGACATGTCATTGTTTCCCGGTCATACCTCGTCTATATTGACCGGTACGACTCGATCCATCATCCCACCGGCACGTCTCGTGACTTTTTCCACCCTCGTTTTTCTCGTCTCCTCCGCTACTGCCGTTGTGACGGGGATTCTCGTCATCACGCGGTCGAGCGCTCTCCATAGTGCGCTCTTCTTGATTCTCAATTTTCTTGCGCTAGCCGTTCTCTACCTATCGCTCCAGGCTCAGTTCATCGCCGTCATCCAGGTGATCGTCTATGCCGGGGCGATCATGGTCCTCGTGCTGTTCGTCATCATGCTCTTGAATCTTCGCGAGGAAAACCATCGGTGCCGCAGCTTTCCCCGGAGACACCTGGCGGGGATTCTCCTCGGCGCAGGAATCTTGCTCATCTTCGTGCAGGCCATCATCGCCGCATCGGTTTCATATCCGTCCTCCCTCGCCCGCAATGCGGCGGAAATCGGGACATCCTCCGCCATAGGCGATCTCCTCTATCGGTCTTTCGTGTTCCCGTTCGAGATGGCTTCCATCCTTCTGCTGGCCGCAATCGTCGGGGCGGTCGTTCTCGCCAAGAAGCGATTCCCATAAGGATATCGATCCCATCGACTGTACCATGCCCTCGCTCACCTGGTATCTCACCCTCAGCGCTGTTCTCTTCACCACAGGGGTTGTCGGTGTACTGACACGGCGGAATGCGCTCATCATCTTCATGAGTATCGAGCTGATGCTCAACGCCGTCAATCTCACATTCATTGCATTCTCGGCATTCCTTGGGGACGGGAGGGGGCAAATCGTCGTCTTCTTCGTTATGGCCGTCGCGGCGGCGGAGGCGGCTGTAGGGCTGGCCATCGTCATCGCTTTGTTCCGTAACCGCCGTACCGTCGACATCAACGACGTGAACGTCCTCAAATGGTAGGCGGTCGCTTCCCTGTTCCTCGTTCGATCAACCAGCAGGGGCTGTGATGCAAACCTGCATCACTTTCATCGTTCTCTTTCCCCTCGCCGGCTTCATCCTGAACGGCCTGGCGGGAAGGATTTTCCGTCGTGAGAGTCTGAGCGGATGGATCGGGAGCTTGGCCGTAGGAATCCCATTCCTGCTGGCGTGCACCCTCTTGCTCACGGTGCGTGGCGGAGCGGACCAAGAGTACGTCGTATCCATGACCCTGTTTCGCTGGATCGTGGCCGGTTCCCTGGAAACCGCCGTGTCTTATCGGTTGGACGAACTTTCCCTGTTCATGACTCTCATCGTCACGGGAGTCGGATTCCTCATCCATGTCTATTCGATCGGCTACATGCATGGTGACAGGGGATTCCGGCGTTTCTTCGCGTTCATGAACCTCTTCATCTTCATGATGTTGAACCTCGTCCTGGCGGACAATTACGTCCTGATGTTCCTCGGGTGGGAAGGTGTCGGCCTCTGTTCCTACTTGTTGATCGGCTTCTGGTACGACCGTCGATTCGAGGGCACAGCAATAACGTGGACCGGCGATGCCGCCAACAAAGCGTTCTGGGTGAACCGGATCGGGGATTTCGCTTTTCTCCTCGGGCTGTTCCTGCTCTTCCATGAATTCGGGACCTTGACATACGAGGGAGTGTACTCTTCTGCCAAAAATCTGTCCCCAAACACCCCTGCTCTTACATGGGCAACACTGCTCTTGTTCATCGGCGCAACGGGAAAATCCGCGCAAATCCCGCTTTTCATATGGCTGCCGGACGCAATGGCAGGCCCGACACCAGTCAGCGCACTCATTCACGCGGCGACCATGGTGACGGCGTCGTCGAGGGTCCAGATTCCGGCGACGTGCGCGGCGGTGAGCTCGCCGATCGAGTGC
>JARYLZ010000140.1 GCA_029907355.1 Bacteroidota bacterium
GGGACGAAGAAGATCACGAACCCCGAGGGCGAGATCCTGAACGGCACGGGCCAGAAAGCGTTCTTCCGCGACCACCTCTACACCCTCCCGCGTGACGCGAACGGCGACATCGACCAGGCCCAGGTCCGCCGCCAGTCGTTCTTCTACCTGACGTCCACGGCCACAGCCTACTACTGGCGCGACCTGGGGTTCCTCCTGAACGGCCTGCGTATCCACGCGGGGCTCGGCTACCAGAAGGTGAACGAGGCGCGGCGGAAGTTCTGGGAATTGGACGCCATACCCGGCGTCGACTCGATCCAGCTCGCCGACAGCGTCACCGTCCTCTCCGGGCACGGCAGGCTCGATGCCTTCCTGCGCCTGTCGTACACGCACCGGGGGAAGACATCCTACGGAATGTCCTTGCAGTATTTCAACGGCGGACTGATGGGCATCGCGTACTTCGACGTATTCCGCTGGCTCCGTGCGGAAGTGAAGTATTCACGTGTCGTCTTCCGCGACCCCGAGGTGTGGGAACACCAGGAGATGATCGTCCCGGGTCTCCGCATCAACTTCGTCTTTTAATGCGGCCGCGCATCGGCGCGGCATGAACCGGCCGGCAGGCGGTGTGCGTGCGTCTTTCGTGCGCGCACTGCCTGCCGGTTCGTTCGGACGAGCATGACCCATGCGACAAAGCGGGCGGAAATCGAGAAGCGGGTACCCGGCCCATGGCGGGGGAGGCCTCCTCGCGCGCGCGGCGAGAACGGTCGCTACGCTGTCCCTGTGCGCCCTTCCCTGCCTGCCGACCTTCGCTCAAACCGCGGATACGGCCAAGCGGCCGCTCATCCTCACCGCACGGAGCACCCACCCCGAGCGCGTGCGCGTCGAGATCCGCTCGGTGGACATCAGCCGCTTCCCGACCGCTAATGTCATCATCGACGCGCGCGACACCGCCGGGCACTGGTACCCCGACCTGAGAAAGAACGACATGGTCCTCTACCAGGACGGGCAACCGGTCCGCATCGAGTCGATCGAGTCCATCTCGTCCACCATGACGGTACCGGTGGACATCGTGTTCGTCATCGACCAGACGGGCAGCATGCGCCAGGAAGTCAACGAAGTGAAGACGAACATCCTCGAGTTCATGCAGAAACTCGCCGTCCGCGGTGTCGACTACCAGTTGGGCCTGGTCACTTTCAGCGACCGCGTCGAGCGGAGGCGCGAGCTCACCGAGGACGTGGAGACGTTCATTTCATACGTCGACAATATCACGGTGGGGGGAGGGGGCGACAACCCCGAGAACGCGCTCGAAGGACTCGCGGAAGCGACGACCCTGCGTTTCCGCCACTCGGCACAGAAAATCTTCATCCTCATCACCGACGCCCCCTACCACCAGAAAAGCGAGCAGGGCGACGGGAGGACGGACTTCACGACGGAGTCGATGATCCAGTTCCTGCGAAGGCACAACATCCGGCTGTTCGCGATCACGCCCGCCCACCTCGAGCAATACCGGCGGATGACGGAAGAGACGCACGGGCGGCAGTTCGACATCATGCAGGACTTCAGTTCCATCCTCGACGAGTTCAGCGAATCGATCACGAACCTCTACGCGGTGCGCTACACGATGCGCGTCGACGTTCCGCCCGAGCATATCACGCTCGAGATCCGGAACACGTTCGACGAAGTCGTGGACTCGAAGCGCGTGCCGCTCCTCGAGGTGGACAAGAAGTTCGTGTTGGAAAACATTCTCTTCGAGTTCAACCGGGCCACCCTGGACAAGACATACATCCCGGAGCTCCAGAACATCTACAACATCCTGAAGGCCTACCCCACCATCCACATCGAGATCCGCGGGCACACCGATTTCGTCGGCAGCGACGAATACAACTATGCGCTCTCCGACGCCCGCGCCCGCGCCGTCAAGAAGTACCTCGTCGACCGCGGCATTTCGCCCGCGCGCATCACGACGCGCGGCATGGGGAAGATGCACCCTGTCGCCCCGAACGACACGGAGATCGGTCGGCGCCTCAACCGGCGGACGGAAATCATCATCACGCAGAAATGAGACAAGCCGCCCCTGTCCCGGCCCTCGCTTGTCACAGGGCGGCTGTGCGCCCTCATTCGCCCATGATCTTGACGATCACGCGTTTTTTCCTCTGCCCGTCGAACTCGGCGTAATAGATCTGCTGCCACGGGCCGAAATCGAGCTCCCCCTTCGTCACGGGGACGATCACCTCGTGGTGGACGAGGAGGCTCTTCAAGTGGGCGTCGCCGTTCGTCTCGCCCGTGCGGTGATGGCGGTAATCGCGGCGGAAAGGAGCGAGTCGCTCGAGCCACTCGTCGATGTCCTCGATGAGTCCGTGCTCCGCGTCGTTGATGTACACCCCCGCGGTGATGTGCATCGCGCCGACCAGGGCCATGCCCTCCTGGATCCCGCTGCGGCGTAGAATCTCTTCGACCTCGTGCGTTATATTCACGTAGTCCCTTTTCCGCGGCGTGTTGAACGTCAGGTACTCGGTATGGAATTTCACTGCGGCCTCCGTCTTCGGGTGTGTCGGCGATGACGGGACATGATAGCGCGTCGAACCGTCGGATACAAGACGCTGCGACGTTGAAGGGCGTGTTGCGCGCCGTGTTGTTCTCGAGGCCCGACACGCTCTTCCTCGTGGGGAAATTCGAGGTCGAGGGAGAGCTGTTCCCGATCGTCGCCACGGGTGAAATGGCTTCCCCGGTGGTGGGCGAGGAGTATATCCTGACGGGAGAGTGGGTCGAGCACCCGCGGTACGGGAAGCAATTCCGCTGGTCGAGGTACGAGATCGCCTACCCCTCGACGGAAGAGGGCATCGAGCGCTACCTCGCCTCCGGCATGGTCCGCGGCATCGGAGCAGCGACTGCGCGCCGTATCGTGGAACGTTTCGGTCGGGAGACCATCGACGTATTGAATCGCGACATCGATCGGCTCCTCGAGGTGGAGGGCGTCGGCCCGAAGAAGCTCGCGACGATCCGCGCTTCGTGGGCGGAACAACAGGGTGCCGCCGCGTTGATGGTGTTCCTCAAGTCGCACGGCATCGGTACCGCGAATGCCCTCGCCATCCACCGGGTATACGGGTCTGCGGCGATCGACCGCGTGCGCGAAAACCCCTATCGCCTCGTGGACGATGTCGACGGCATCGGGTTCCCGACGGCCGACAAGATCGCCCGCTCGCTCGGCATCGGCGCCGAAGATGAAAAACGCCTGCAGGCCGGGGTCGTCTACACCGTCGCCGAGGCGGCGCGCACGCACGGGCATACCCATCTCCCCGAGGACCTATGCGTGCACGCCGCGGCAGCACTGTTGGAGGCGGATGAGCAGGTGATCCGCGCCGCACTCCGCTCCGCCGTCGAGGAAGGGAAGCTCAGCCGTGTCGGGGACCGTGTCTCTCTCCCGGAATTGCATGCCGCCGAACGGACGGTCGTCGAGTCGTTGCGGCGCTTGACCTCCAAAGGTCCGCTCGAAACGGACCATTTCCGCATCGAGGATATCCTCCGAAAACTCGAGCGGTCGATGGGCATCGCGTTCACGCCTGTCCAGGTCGAAGCCGTGCACAAGTCGCTCGCGGGGCCGGTGACGATCCTTACAGGCGGCCCGGGCACCGGTAAAACCACCGCCGTGGCCGGGATGGTCGCTGTCGCGTCGGAACTCGGACTCGAAACGGCGCTCTGCGCCCCGACGGGCAGAGCCGCCAAGCGCCTTTCGGAAATCACCGGCGTTCAAGCCCGGACGATCCACCGCCTGCTCGAGTACGATCCGGTGACGGCGCAATTCCAGCGTGACGGCGGGCGGCCCCTCGAGATCGATCTGCTCATCGCGGACGAGACTTCCATGGTCGATCTCCCGCTCATGGCGGCTCTCCTGCGCGCCGTGCCGGAGGGGGCGCGGGTGACCCTCCTCGGGGACGCAGACCAACTGCCGTCGGTGGGGCCGGGCAATGTGCTCCGCGATATGATCGACGCCGGATGTGTGGAAACCGTCGTGCTCCGCCTCATTCACCGCCAGAGCGAGCAGAGCCGCATCGTGACGAATGCGCACCGGGTCCGCGAGGGTTTTCTCCCCGTCTTCGGGGGCGACACGTTCTTCCTCGACGCGGACACGCCCGACAAGTACGGGGCAGCATTGGGCAAGACCACCCGCCTGCGCTTCACCACCGGCGACCTGGAGCCCTATGCCGCGCTGGACACTGGCGGCAATGTCGGCACGTTCAACGCCTACACGGACACGGTTGTTTATGTATCCTACCGTAACGTTTCGCGGCTGGA
>JARYLZ010000141.1 GCA_029907355.1 Bacteroidota bacterium
GCCCGTGATCGACTGTACCGTTAGCGGGATCCTTCTCTTGCGGTCGTGAAAGCGGAAGCAGGTGATTCGAGCGGAAGAAAAAACGAGGAAAAGGAAGCCACCGATGGTGCGGCCCGTGCGGCGAGGGTAAGAAGGGCTCTGTCGGCAGGGCAAATGCCCCGGTGCCGTTCGTTCACGTTCAGGGCAGGGCGAGCCACATTGCATCTCGGCCGCTGTTTTCTTACCATGCATTGAAGGAATGCCGCGGTTTATCGAGTCGAAACACGTTCTGCCTTGACGCCGAAGGCAGGCCGCACACCGTTCCCCCAGCGTTAGCGGGTTCCACCCGAGATGGTCCATGTGAGACGCTTTTTTCTCCTGCCGTTCGTTCTTCTGTTCGCGGTGCATGTCCCGCGGGCGGGAGCGCAACCCTCCTCCCTCGGCGATACGATCCGCATCGTCCGGATCGATACGAGCGCCTTTCCCTTCGTGCGCGTCCACGTGCGCGTTTTCTGTAACGGCCTTCAATACAACGGGCTTTCGATGGTCGACATCGAAGTGGAGGACGGTGAGATCATCAAGAATTTCACGCTCTCCTGCCCATCGACGACGGTCCCCATCTCGGCTGCCCTCGTGCTCGACCGCAGTAGCAGCGTCGCCGGCACGAGCATGTACCGCATCCAGGAAGGCGCATGGCGTTTCGTCGAACTGATGCAGAAACATGCCGCCGGGATCGACGAAGCCGCCATCATCAGCTTCGCGAGCGACGTCCACGTCGACCAGTCGATGACGACGGACCAGGCGCTCCTCTTCGATGCCATCGAGCAGCTGTACGCATGGGGCAACACCGCGATGTTCGATGCCGTCATGTTCGGCATTTACGAGGCCGCCGAACACGCGAGCAACCCGATCAGGGCGGTCGTGCTCTTGAGCGACGGCGAGGACAACGTGAGCAGCACAGACCTCTCGGACGTCATCGACTACGCACGCCGCGAAGGGATCCCCGTGTACACGCTCTGCCTCGTCTATCACGCGGATCCCGCTGCCGTCGCGGTCATGCGGACCCTCGCCCAGGCGACGGGAGGCATGTTCTTTCCGCTCACGCACCCGGACGACATCATCCCCGCGTTCAACGCCATCGCGTCCATCCTCTCCGGCGGAGCGAACGATTGCATCGTTCAATACCGTGTCGACTGCCCGGACGGCTCCGTCCGGACGGTGAAGGTGACGGCGAAAGCGTGCGGGAAGACGGTCACGGCGACCGCCCGGTACAAGTCCCCCGTCGATCCGAACATGCCGGCCGTCGTCGTGCATTTCGACTCGGCCGAGGTTTTCGAAAACGGCGACCTGTTCATCCCGGTCCGCATATCGGCCGTCGGGTCGGAAGCCGAGATCACGCATCTGGCGTTCGGCATTTCCCGCATCGACTCCATCGAGTACGTGGAGTCGCTCACGGCAGGCCACTTCGCGGAATCCTTCACCCTCGCCGCGTGGCGCGGTGGCGACACCCTCCATTTCCGACTCGACGGGGGGAAGACGCTCACCGGCACGGACACGCTCATGATCCTTCATTTCAGGGTCCGAACGTTCGCGAAAGACAGCGTCCTCGCTTTTCTCGTGTACTCGCTGGAGAAGAACACCGTCCAGTGCATGCTGTTGAAACTGGACCTGCAGCGTTTTTCCGTGAGGAAACGGCCGCGCCTGTCCGCTGCATGCGGGGACGAGATCGACGTGAAGTGGAACCGTGCCGAGGCGCGGTACGAACCGGCGGAGGCGATACTCTCCGCAACCATCGTGAACACCGGTACGATTCGGGCGAGGAATACCCGCGCATGGATCTCCCTCCCGTACGGCGTCCAGCTCGTCTCAGGCCCGGACACGGTGTATCTGCACAACAACCAACTCGAACCGAACGCATCGGAAACCGTCCTTTTCCAGGTGCGTTTCATCCCGACGGACACGGCGAAGACGTACGATATCTGTATCACGGTTCAGCCCGACAGCGGCCTGCCTGTCGTCTGCTGTACGAGGGTCTCCCTCGAGCAAGCTCGGCCCGCATTGCGCTGCACGTTGAGTCTGCCCGCGGAGATCCACTGGTCGGACAGCACGGGGGCGTACGAACCGCCGGAATTCCCCGTGACGTTCACCGTGCGTAACTTGGGCCCTCTCACCGCGCGCGAGGTCGAGGTCTGGATGGACACGCCGTCCGGTTTCTCCCCCGCCCCCGACCCGCCCTTGCGGACGATGCTGGTCCCCTCCCGTCTCGCGGCGGCGGAAACCGGGTCGGTTACGTGGATGTTAACACCGATCGAACGGACGGGTGCCGATGAAATCCCGATCTATGCGCGTGCGGCGTCAGGCGGCGATACGGCCCTGTGCATGGGGAAGGTGTTCGTCGGCGCTGCGCCGGTGCGTGCCGCCGTCATATGCGCCGATCCGCGTATTCTCGTTTTCGATGAGGAGAAAGGCACAGTCGACCCACAGGCTTTCATCGCATCCGTGCGTATCCGGAATATATCCGGTGTCGACATGGCCCAGGCCCGGGGGATCATCACGCTCCCGCCGTTCCTCACGCTGGCACCGGGAGAAACGTATATAAAGAACTTCCCCGGCGGTGCCGTTCTGCACCCGGGGGACAGCGCCACGCTGACGTGGGCTGTCATGACGGCAGGGAAACCCATAGACGGGGCGCAAATCTGCATGGATATCCTCGCTTCCAACTACCGCGGCGGGAGATGCTGTATCCCGCTGGTCGTGCGGACGAACGAGAGCGCCCCCCTTCTCCGTTGCAGCCTCGCCGGGCCGGACACCGTCCATTACCGGAACGGCCGCTACGATCCCGACCCCTTTGCGCTGAGTCTGCGGGTCGAGAACATCGGCACCTCGCCGGCGAGAACCGTTTACGCGGCGCTCCTGCAGGGCGCGGATCTCTCGATCGACAGCAGCGATCATGCGCTGAAGATGATTGCGGATTCTCTTGCGGCGTCGGCTTCGGCCGTCGCGCAATTCCGTTTGCGTGCGACGGACAGACCCCTCTCCCGGTTCGACACGATCCGCGTTTCCGTCTACGCGGCCAATGGCGGTGCGGTCATGTGCGAATGGGTCGTATGGATCGAAGCCGTCCGGAGGCCGCGCCTGGAAGTCACCTGCGCTGCGCCGGAGGAGTTGCGTTTCTCCGACTCCTTGAACACGTACGTCCCTTCGCCGTTCGCCTTTTCCTTGACGGCGAGGAACGTGGGAAATGCCCCTGCGGATTCCGTCGTCGCGGAAATTCTCCTCCCCCCGGACATGACGCTCGCGTCCGGCGAACAGGCGGCGAAGCTTCTCTCGCCGTCAATGCTCGACCCGGGTCAGAGCGGTGTTGCAGCGTGGGCCGCCGTCGCCGTTCCCCGCCCATCGCCACGGTCGGATACCGTTCGCGCAATCGTCCGCATCGGAGGGAAAACGGCAGGAGTCGAGGGGTGTCGGGCGGGTATGTTCATCCCGGCACGACGGGCGGCGACGCTCGACATCCGGTGCATGCCCGAATCCCCGTTGACGGTTTCCGGCGATTCCTATGTCCCGGATCCCTTTGCGGTACGCCTCGTCGTCCGGAACGGCGGAGATGCGGATGCCTATGATCTCACCGCGGAAATCGTGAGCTACGGACGCCTGGCGCGGATCACCGGGGACAGCACGGTGAAGATCCGCCCGATTTTGAAAAGTCACGGGGGTGAAGCCGAATTTACGTGGTATTTCACCGCACGACCCACTGCCGTCCAGGATTCCGCCGTCGTCTGCATACGCGTTGCGGCGCGTTTCCTCGGCGAATCGATCTGCTGCACGACGGTTCACCTCCCGCCCCTCGGCAGCCCAGGCTTCACCGTCTCGTGCTCCGCTCCCGACACGGTATGCTTCGATACGACCAGAGGGTCATACCCGAACCCCGTCACCGTCTCGGCTACGGTCACGAATACCGGTGCGGTCGCCATCGACTCCATCCGCGCATCCATCATTCTTCCTGCGCAGTTGCAGCTAGCGGGAGGAGAAACCCCCGATCGGTTCATCGCCCATCTCGGAACAGGGGGCGTGGAGAACATGTCCTGGAGGGTCGATATCCTCCGCGACACGGTCACGACGCCCGTGTTCCGGCTGATCCGTGTCCAAGTGTTCGCGGGGGAATATCGGAGCTGTGAAACGGGGATCCTCGTCTTCCCGCCGCCGCCGGGGAAGGACACGGCCGTCGTGTCGGTGCGTTGCACCTCACCCGACACGATCCGCTATGTCAACGAACGAATCG
>JARYLZ010000142.1 GCA_029907355.1 Bacteroidota bacterium
GATGTCACCTCTCTCCTGGAGGAAGAACGCATCGCTGCCGCGCTCATCTTCGGGGAGGATCCCCTCCAATCGCCCGCGAACGCGAAACTCCTCTCCGGCATCGATTTCCTCCTCGTCTCGGATGTCTTCCTGACACCGACCGTCCAGGAGGCCGAAGTGTTCCTCCCCGCCGCCCTCCCCGTCGAGAGCGAAGGCACGTACACCGCCTGCGACCGGCGGGTCCAGATGGTGCGCGCCGCCAAAACGCCCGCCACCGGCATGCGCAACGCGGATATCATCCTCGCGCTCGCCCGGCGCATGGGCATTCCCCTTGCACCGGCTGCACCGGATGATATCCGGGCGGAGATCCGGCAGGCGAACCCGGCTTACGCGAATCTCGACGCGGGGAGTTTCTGGGGCGACGGCATGTTCGCGACGCGTTTCCCGACAATGGACGGGAAAGCGGCGTTTTCGGTGTTCGATGTCTCCATCGCCCCATTCCACCGAGAAAAAGTGCCTTCCCTCTCATCTGAAAATTACTTTACTTTCCATGTCGTGAGAAAACTCAACCGATGAGAATGGCGAACGGAGAGTGAACCAGTACATCGCGCAGATCGAACACGATCTCCGGGAACGGCTCAAGGAACTCGAATGCCTCTACAGCATCAGCTCCCTCCTCGACGAGAATGAGGACATCCCGGCCGTTCTCCGGAAAGCCGCTGCGATCCTCCGGCAAGCCGTCCAGTACCCGGACATCGCCGTCACGAAAATCCGGATCGAGAACGACGAATACGCCGACGGCGAGACGGAAGGCCGTGAAATCGTCCGGGAGGCGACGGCGGACATTTTCATCAAGTTCACCGCGCGTGGAAGCGTTTCCGTCGGATACGTGGAAGACAGGCCGTTCTTGAAGGAGGAGCAGCAGCTCGTCCACGAGATCGGCCGCATGCTGTCGAAAGCCCTCGAACGCCGCCACCTGGAGGAACAGCTGAAGCTCTACGTCGGCGACCTCGAGGAACTCGTCAAGGAGAAGACCTCGGAGGTAGCCCTCCGCCGCAAGCACTTCGAGGACCTCTTCATGTACGCGCCCGATGGCGTCGTGATCTCGAGGAGCAACGGCGATATCGTCAAAGCGAACCCGTCTTTCTACCGCATGCTGCAGTACCCGGAAGACGGTTCCGTCCAGCTGAATTTCGTCCGGGACAAGCTCTACCAGGACATTCCCCGCGTCCGCCCGTACATCTACAGCGTCCTCGACGAGAAGGGGTTCCTCGAGGGTTTCGAGATGACGCTGATCGACCGTGCGGGCAATCCCGTCCCCGTCATCGGCTCCTTCATCTACATCGACATCGACGGGGAACGGTGCGTGGAATCGATCTACAAGGACATTCGGTACCGAAAGGCGATCGAGCAGCAGCTGATCGAGCAGAAAGAGAACCTCGAGCAGATCGTCCGCCAGCGCACGGCGGATCTCGAAAAGCGGAAGGACCAGCTCGTCAAGAAAAACCGCGAGCTGGTGCGCCTGACGCACGAATGCCGGGAAAGCAGGGAGCGCCTGCAGACCCTGTTCAACGCGATCACCGACGTCGTCCTGATGCTCGACCCCGACCGGACGATCCGCATGGCGAACAAGCCGGACATCCCCGTCGGCGGGAAGTGTTACCAGGAGGTGTTCCACCGCCCCACGCCCTGCGCCCAATGCCCCGGCATGCGTGTCGTGGACGAGAAAGCCCCCATCGCAGCGGAGCACCGCGAGGGTGACCGGTGCTACCACCTCCACGCGTACCCGATTTTCGGCGTGGATCGGAACGTCACCGGCTACATCGAGTTCATCCGCGACGTCACCGCCGAGAAGAACCTCGAGCAGCAGCTCATCCAGGCCGATAAGCTCGCTTCGCTCGGACAGCTCGTCTCCGGCATCGCGCACGAGATCAACAACCCGAACACGTTCATCCGCGGCAACATCTCGATCATCGAGGAAGCCTTCCGCGATATCCTCCCCATCCTCGACCGCGTCGCGGCGGAAAAGCCGGATCTGAAGATCGCCCGCTTGAAGTACGCGGTATTCCGCGAAAACATCCCGGTTCTCGTCCAGGACATGCTCCAGGGATCGAACCGGATCAAGAGCATCGTCGACGGGCTCCGCGAATACGCCCGGAAAGACGAGGGCATCCTCAACGAGAACGTCGACCTCAACGCCGTCATCGAGAGGAGCCTGCGGCTCGTCCAGAACCAGATCAAGAGGACGGCGCGGGTCACGTTCGAGCCGGAGCGATCGCTGCCGGCGATCCGCGGAAACTTCCAGAAGCTCGAGCAGGTCGTCATCAACATGCTCATCAACGCCTCGCAGGCGATCGACAAGGAGAAAGGGGACATCACGATCACCACGAGGTACCGTCCCGAAGCGGGGGAAGTCGCCGTCCTGATCAGCGACAACGGGAAGGGCATGGACGAGAACACCAAGAGGCAGATTTTCGATCCATTCTTCACGACGAAACGGACACAGGGCGGCACGGGGCTGGGCCTGTCGATCGCCCAACGCATCATCCGCGAACACGGCGGGAGGATAGAAGTCGAAAG
Source organism: Bacteroidota bacterium (assembly GCA_029907355.1). GTDB lineage: Bacteria > Bacteroidota > Ignavibacteria > SZUA-365 > SZUA-365 > JARYLZ01. Next base: position 2,560 of record JARYLZ010000142.1, read on the forward strand.
CCAGCCCCGCCTCGGCACGACGTTCTTCATCTACCTGCCCGTCTCGGACGGCACCAAGCCATGACGCGCATCCTCGTCCTCGACGACGACCGGGCGGTCCTCAACTACCTGAACGTCTTCCTCCTCCAGACGGGGGAATTCGATGTGACGCTCTTGAGCGACAGCACCCAAGCGGTGCGCATGCTGGGAGAATCGACATTCGACATCCTCCTCCTCGACATGGACATGCCCGAGGTGACGGGGCTCGACATTCTGAAGGCGATCGACGAGCGCGGCATCGACGTGTCGACCATCGTGCTGACAGGAGTCGAGGACATCGAGCTCGCGGTATCCGCGATGAAGCTCGGTGCGCACGACTACCTGACCAAGCCGGTGAACACCGATACCATGCTGAACGCGATCCGCTCCGCGCTCGAACTGCGCTCGTCCAGGCGGCGTGCCGCGGAGGAGGCGCCCGTCCTCGAGTCCCTCGCATTTCCCGATGCGTTCCGCGAGATCGTGACAGCGGACGAGCAGATGTTCCGGATTTTCCGGACGGTCGAGAAGCTCGCCCCCAGCGAGAACACCATCCTCATCTGGGGAGAGAGCGGAACGGGCAAGGAGCTGATCGCCCGCGTCATCCACCGGCTCAGCAAGCGCAGCGACCGCCCCTTCGTCGCGGTCAACGCCGGCGTGTTCGCCGACGAGCTCTTCGCGTCCGAATTCTTCGGCCACGAGAAAGGCGCTTTCACGGGAGCGCACACGGACAAGCGGGGCTTCCTCGAGGAAGCGGACCAGGGGACTCTCTTCCTCGACGAAATCGGCGAGCTGGCCCTGCCCATCCAAGTGAAACTGCTCCGCGTCCTGCAGGAAGGGGAGTTCTTCCGTATCGGATCGACGAAGAACCGGAAAGTGGACGTCCGCATCATCGCCGCGACGAACAAGAACCTGTTCGAGGAAACGAAGAAGGGGAACTTCCGCAAGGACCTCTTCTACCGCCTCAACATGAATTCCATCTACCTGCCGCCGCTGAAGGAAAGGAAAGGGGACATCCCCCTGCTCGCCGAGCATTTCCTGCGCTCATTTTCCCAGCAGGCCGGGAAGAACATCGAGCGCATCAGCGAGCCCGCCATGAAGGCGCTCATGCAATACGAGTACCCCGGCAACATCCGCGAGTTGATGAACATCATCAACAGCGGCGTGATCATCGAGTCGAGCACCGAGCTCCGGAAGAAATCCCTCCCCCAGTATTTCCTCGAGAGCGTCGTCCCCGAGGAGAACGGCGCGAAAGGCGTCCCGCAGAAAACGCTCCGGGAAGTCGAGCGGGAACACATCGCACGGGTCCTCCAGTATACCGGCGGCAACAAGACGCACGCCGCGAAGATCCTCGGCATTTCGCGGGTCGGTCTGATTTCGAAGGTCAAGCAATACGGCCTGGAGTGACGCCGCACCCCCGAGCGGGGCACGGTCGTTCCCCCATGCACGGGGA
>JARYLZ010000143.1 GCA_029907355.1 Bacteroidota bacterium
CTATGCGGGTGAGACGTTCGAGATGAACATCAACGTCGCAGGTCTCGAGGACGTCGGCGCATACTCCTGGAAACTCTCCTTCGACGGGCAGGAGAAGGAATCGGGTACCGGTTCGGTGATTCGTGTGAAAGTCCCGACCACGGCGAAAACGATGTCGATCGACGCGGCGTATCGCGGACGCGAGTACCTGCTCTATACGGATTCGACGAAAAAGGAACTCGTTCCATCCCGTTTCGAGTACACGATCGTCGCTCCCCCGACGAACATCATTCCATACTCGTTCGAGGAAGGTGGGGAATACCCGATCAACACCCCCTTCGAGTTCTATACCGACCGCTGCGGGAACTGCGGGAGGAAGGAGAATGTCAAGAACGTCCCGTTCAACGAGATTTTCGTCACGGTCGAGGATCGGAACGGCAATGATCTTCTGGCGCGTGACCGGGATGTCGAGAAATACAACGAACCTGCGACGCCGCCGTTCGAGAACGGTGTCAGGGTTCGGTTCTTCTTGAACCCCAAGGCGAGGATCCCCCGCGATGGGATGGATGCCGTGATCCGCATCCGTTCCGGTTCCGCCAGCGCGGATTTCAACATCCGCGTATTCCCGGTCAAGTGACCCGTCGTCGACCTTCCCGTGACATCATTCCGTAGATTCTATAGACAAACGAGGCAGTGCATGAAACACACAACCGCAGGCATGATCGCATGCGTCCTCGCCGTCTTCCTCTTCACCGGCGTCGGCCGGTCACAGGTGCAGGACCCGCAGGTCCGTACGCGGCAGGGCGAATTGCGTGCACAGCACACGAACGTGAAAATCAACAACGAGCTCGTCAAGGAGACCGCGTTGGACAAACCGGCACCGCGCTCCCGCACCGCACTCCAGCGGGAGAACACCGGGACGGGGTACGACTACACCCAGGTCAAGGGGTACACCGTGACGCCGACAGCGCTTCACGAGCGCATCGATAAGGTGTTCCAGCGCGCGTCGGAGATGGGGCTCCTGAACGAGCAGTACTACCGCGCGGGCGCGAATTCATACCCTTGCGAAACGGGGCTGGGGACGGTCCAGATCCGCAGCGTCGAAATGTACGCCGTGGAATCCACCCAGCTCGAAATGGAGACCCTCGGTGTGGACCCCTATAACCTCATCGAGGTCCGCGTTATCACCGAGATTATCTGCCCGGAACGCGTGGAAGAGGAAGGCGCGGAAGAGGGTGAGGATGCGGCCAGGAGACGCGGACGCAGAACCGCCGTGCAGGTCGCGCCCAAGCAGTATATCCTCGCCGGACGCGACCTGTGGACGGTTATCCGAGTCGCCGACCCGACACTCGAAGAGGATCTCCTCATGCAGAGGACGAACGAGAAGGCGCTCCCGACGCCGGACATGCGCCAGTACGCGCGTTACCGCGGGCCGTTCATCGTCCGGAACCAGGGAGATCTCGAGACGGCAGTCAGCCGCTTCGCGGATTTCTGGAACAAACGGGACACCCTCCGTACCGTCATCATCCCCGAAACTCAGACGGCTTCCGGTCCGGTGTACCGCGGTGACATCCCCCTGATCATAGCGGAGAACACAAAGAAGGATCGTGTCATCATCAATAACCCCGACGAAACGCCCCTGCAAATCATGCGGGTGGAATTCATCGGCGACAACGCCGACAAGTTCCGCGTACTGACGAAAACGCCTATCCTCCTCGAGGAGAGGCAAAAGCAGGGATCGCGCGCCCAGATCGATTTCGAGTACGTCGGCGACTCGGAGTATGAGACGAAAGGCCAACTCTCCATCCAAGCACAGAACACCTCATATTCCCAAATCGTGGATGTCATCGTGAACGCGGGAAAACAGCCGGCGGACGTCGTCGTGTTCGACCTTTCGCTCGACCGGCTCGAGCTCCGCTCGCCCGCGCGGTCGGGTTTCGCGCCGGACTGGAAGATCGGATTCGGATTCGGAAACCCCGAAATCGGCCTCCCGCGCTGGACGTCCGGCATGTCCACGCTGTCGGTCGGCTACAAACACCAGATGAGCGTCGGCTTGGTTCTCCCGATGAACATGACGGCTGCCGACCTGCCCGGCCCCATGCGCTACGACAACACGTTCTTCTTCTCCCCGATGGGATACAACATCGCCTTCGATTTCACTTTCGGCTTCCCGTTCTCCCTCGGCGGCAGCCTCACGGTGACCGACAAATTCGACGGCGACAAGGCGTACCAGAAACTGCGCCTGCTCAACACCGTCACCGAGGACCACACGTACACGGACAACTTCTTCAACCTTTCCACCGTCGCCCTCCTGTACTACCCCATCATGTTCAAGGACCGGGAGAACGACCCGGGGATCCTCGTGCGTTTCGATCTCGGCGGCGGTTTCGTCCGCGTCGAGAGGAACCTCTACGCCCGCTACGACGGCGAGATCCTATGGCCGGACAACACGATGAAGCGCGTGGAGAAGGGGAAATTCTACTGGCAGGAGCGTGAACGGGACATCTTCGACATCTACGTCCGCGTCGGCTTCATCAACACGGGCGCCCGCAACAACTACGGGCTGGGTGTCCAGTATTTCAGCGGGCGGATGATGGCGGACGCATGGCTCGAGCTGACCGAGTGGCTGCGCGTCGAAGCGAAGTACTCCTTCCTCCTCCGCGCTCGCGAGGTCTGGGAATCCGAGAACAGCTTCCTCATGGTGACGCCCCGCCTCCGGCTGGCGATTCCTTCCCTGTTCAAGTAAGCGAGGCCTGCCATGACGAAACGCATTCCCCTCTCATCGGAACATCGGAATATCCCTATGACAACCCTGCAGAGAATCCTCGTCGTCCTGACCGCCGTCCTGCTCACGGGTTTCCTCGCGCCGCCGCGGGCTGCTGCGCAGGCCTCGTCCGACGCCCTGATGTCCCTCGACGCCATCATGCGGTACATGACCAGCGACAACTATTCGAAAGAAGACCTCGTCCGCCGCATCGTCTGGACGGACAAGCTCTACAACGAGGTCGTGACCTACGTCCCGACGGACGAGACGCGCATGCGTTACCTGGAACTCCTCGACATCGGGATCCAGCAGTACCAGGAGGAATCGGACCGCCTGCGCGTTCTCCTGCGAGCCATCACCTCTCTCGATCCGCTGGTGCAGAGCTATTTCCCCCAGTGGATCGTCCTCGACCATGGGGTCATCCTGGATATCATCCGCAAGATCCGCGACAACCGTGACGACATGAGCGACGAGGACGCCATCGAGATCGCGGACCGCGTCCTCAAGGGCAAGGCCCGTATCCGCGTGATCCGGAGCCCGCGCGACGAGGAGAACCTCATTGCGGTCATCATCGAGAACGCCCGTGTCTACGACCCGAACGTCGTCGGTTCGGCGAGCTACAGCCCGAATGCGAAGAACCCCGACTTCGAGGACTACCGCATCGTCGGCAAGAAGAATCTCCAGAGCGTCCTGACGCAGGAACTCTATAGCGACCTCCTCGACAAATCCCGGTATGCCTACCGGGACGAGACCGGCGTCATGTACCAGGAGGAACACAACGCGGAAGCGACGATCAACATCCCCTTCGGCGGCGGGTTCCTCTGGACCCTCCCGAGCGGCAGCGAGATCAACGGCGAGACGGGCGAAAAACCCGAACCGGTCCGCGTGGGATTCGAACTGAAGATCGGCAACGACTGGGTGAACCTCCCGTTCCTGTACGGTCCCCAGTGGAACGCCTTCATCGTGTACGAACCGTCGCGCACCGAGTACCTCAAGGTCGGTCCCGCCATCCCGTTCACGTACGGCGACGAGAGCATCAATAAAGAGCTCGCCGTCCTCAAACAGAGGAAGCTGAACGGAACGTGGGGCATGAGCGGCGAGTATTTCCGCTACCTTTCCAACCCGGCGCAGGGTTCGGGCGTCGATGCGGACGGCATCGGTGCGGCGGCGTATGTGTCGTTCG
>JARYLZ010000144.1 GCA_029907355.1 Bacteroidota bacterium
CCCGCTCCACGGATCATGCGCATCTCCCTTTCCGGCAGGGCGAGAATATCCTTTCCCTGGAAGTGGATCGTCCCGTTCGTCGTTTTCCCAGCAGGGGGGAGCAAGCGGAGGATCGAAAGGGCGGTGATGGATTTCCCGCAACCCGACTCCCCGACAAGGCCGAGCGTCTTTCCGCGTTCGAGCGCAAAAGAAACGGATTCCACCACAGGGACAGGCCCGCCCTGCATGTCGATGACCGTCGTGAGATTCCGCACCTCGAGAACCGGTCGATATCCATCGGTCATGGTCATGGAATAGGCGGTTTCGTCTTCGGAACGGGTTCCACCAAGAGAGGCGAGACAGTGTCTGTTTCCGGCGCGCAATATAACAAGAACTCCGCGTGGATGAACGGCGGTACCTCAGTGTCGGGTCTATCGGAGAACAAAGGACGTCATGCTCTGAACCTATCCATCGTTCCCGGGAGCAGAGCTCTTGCCGGCTGGTGCGAGCGACGGTATTTTGCCCTCATGAAGATTGGATTCCCCACGAGGGATGGTCGTGAAGACGGGTTCGCTCGTTCCTTCGAACGAAAAGATCGGGGAGGAGATTTCCCTCGTGTCGTTGCGCGCGATGTCGGGTCGACGCAAAGCAGGCCATAACCGTTCATGCGTATTTACCCTCGCGTTTCGGTGTGTGGCGTCAAATGAACTTTTTCCCACTTCGCGTCGGCAGGATGGGGGTCGTCTCTTGTCTGGCTCTCATAGTCGTCAACGGACCGGACCGTGAACCGCCGCACGTGTGGTCCATGCTTCGTTACATTCTCCCGTTTCCCATCGCCGAGATCCGCCTGCTTCAAGATAGGATCGCGGAATGGCCGGTCGAGAACGGGAATGACCGCGAAAGACATCTCCGTCGGCTCGACGAGATTTACCGCGAGGCTGTCCGCATTGCAGAAGGGGATATCCGCGGGGCTCTGTTCCTCGCTGCGGGAGCAACGATTCCCTATCGCTGGCTTTCCCTCCGCATACCCATCGTCGGAGCCGTCGTCCATGTGCCGTTGACTTTTGAAACGACTGAGGAGTTCGAAGCGAGATACCGCCGGCTCCCCTCTCGACTGTTTCCCGACACCCCGCCTGAGGGCGACAGGGACAAGCCCCCTCACGTGTACGGGTCGGCATGGCTCTCGTGCGTGATCGGGAATGAAGGACTCGTGCGATTGGCGGGGTGGCTGGTCGAAATCGGAGAAACGCTGTTCGCTGTCGTAGGATCGAACGATATTCGCGATATTCGAGCGAACAGTGTCGGGATCGATTTCGCCGACACGCTTCGCATCGACGGCGATGCCATGCCGTCGCATGTTCTGCCCCCTGTCTCCGGGGGAAACGAACAGAAACGGGAAAGGCCATGAAGGAACGTATACTGATCGTGGACGATGAGCGGAGTATCCGCGATACCCTGAAGATGACGCTCGAATACGAGGGTTTCGCCGTCGATACGGCGGAAAACGGCGCGACCGCCGTCGAGCGCGTCCGGAATTCGCCGCCGGATGCCGTCCTCCTCGACATCAAGATGCCGGGGATGGATGGATTGGAAACGCTGGAACGGATTCGCGGGACGGACCCGACCATCGCCGTCATCATCCTCACGGGGCACGGTTCCATCGAAACCGCCGTCGAAGCCACGAAGAAAGGCGCCTATGATTTCCTCACGAAACCGCCGGACCGGGAGCGGGTCCTCCTCACATTGCGGAACGCCTTGAAGCATACGCGGTTGACGCGAGAAAACACGCGGATGCGCGAGGAAATCGAGGGGGGGGTGAACATCCTCGGGGTCTCGCGTGCGATACGCGAGGTGACGGCGACCATCGAACGTGTCGCCCCGACGGAAGCCTACGTGCTCATCACCGGGGAGAACGGGACGGGGAAGGAACTCGTCGCGCGTGCCCTTCACCGGCTCAGCCGGAGGGCGGATAAACCGTTCGTCGAAGTCAATTGCGCAGCCATTCCGTCGGAGTTGATCGAGTCCGAGCTGTTCGGGCACGAGAAGGGTTCATTCACCGGTGCGACCGCCCAGCGCATCGGGAAGTTCGAACAGGCCAACCAGGGAACCATCTTCCTCGACGAGATCGGCGACATGAGCACCGCAGCCCAGGCAAAGGTCCTGCGTGTGCTGGAAGAGGGGACTTTCGAGCGGGTGGGAGGGAACCGGCGTATCGTCACGGATGTCCGCGTAATCGCTGCGACGAACAAGAACCTCGCAACCGAGATCGCCGATGGGCGTTTCCGCGAGGATCTTTTTCACCGGCTCAATGTCATTCCCATCCACGTCCCTCCCCTCCGCGACCGCAGGGAGGATATCCCGCTGCTCATCGAGCATTTCCTTGCGGAAACGGCGCAGAAGAACAAGCTCCCGCCCCGCCGCATCGAACGCGATGCATGCGAACGGCTCCAATCGATGCCCTGGCCAGGGAACGTCCGGGAACTGCGGAACGCCGTCGAGCGCCTCGCCATCCTCTGCCCGGGGACGATCACCGCCACCGACGTCCAACGATTCGTCTCGGGCTCCCCCGACCCCTTCGGCTCACTCCTGAACGAAGACGTGACATTCCAGGAATTCAAGGAAAAAGCCGAGGCTTTATTTCTCCGTCGGCAACTCGAACGGTTCCAGTGGAACGTGAGCCGAACCGCCGACGAACTCGATATTCAGCGTAGCCATCTCTATACGAAAATGAAAAAGTACGGTCTCTTGCGCGGAGGGGAAGAGACGTGAGCAGTTCCTCGACCACTCACGGCCGTTTTTCCTTGCGCACGCGCCATTCGAGAATCGATGCCGCGTCGGAAAGCACCCGTGCGAGTTCTTCCGGCCGTTCCCCATACCATTCCACCGTGCGGCGGACGCGTTCCCTGGTGATGCCGCGGACCGCATACAGGGAATCGAGGGCGCGCGAGCAGGCGGATGAATCGCCGGCATGCAGGTGACGGATCAACGCGGCATCCGCCGTGACGGCGACGAATTCTTCTCTCGAGAGCATGTCTTCGTCGCCGGCGTGACAGCGTAAGAAGAGGATGCCACAGATGATGCAGATCGGTGCGACGAGGAGAATATTTCCTCGCGCGGAACGGTATCTCCTCGGTGTGACGTTCATCTGGGGGTCGACGTTTTCCGTAACGAAGTTCGCGGTCGGGGATATCCCCCCGCTTCTCCTTCAGGGGATGCGTTTCGCTCTCGCCGCCGCTGTCGTAGGAATCTACACGCGACGCGATATCCGCGCAACAACGCGGTCGTCCGTGCGGGCGGGAATCGTGCTGGGGTTCCTCCTGGGCGGAGGTTTCGCTTTACAGACCGTCGGAATCGCTTACACCACCGCCTCGAACGCCGGGTTCCTCACGGGGACGCTCGTCGTTTTCACCCCTCTCCTGCAGACCATTATCGAGCGGAAGGCGCCGGGCTGGGCGAATCTCGCAGGGGTTGCGCTGGTCGCGGCCGGCCTTGCCGTCTTTACGTCTCCAAGCGGCGCTGCATTCGGCGTCGGCGATCTCCTCGTTCTCGCTTGCGCGGTGCTCTTCGCCCTGCACGTCGTTTACCTCGACGTGTTCACGAAGGAACGCTTCGATAGGGAAATCGTCTTCTACCAGTTCCTGGTGACATCCCTCCTCGGTTTTCTCCTCTTCCCGTTCATCCCGTCTTCCCCTCCCGCATGGACGCTTTCCGCACTCGTCGCGGTCGTTTACCTGGCACTCTTCGCCAGCGCCTTCGCGCTTTTCATCCTTTCCAAATGCCAGCGTGAGACGACGCCGACGCGCGCCGCACTGATCTACACGATGGAACCGGTGATCGCCGCGGTGATCGCGTCCCTCGCGCTCGGCGAGCGCATGAGCGGAACCGCAGTCGCGGGTGCGGCGCTCATGACGGCAGGCCTCATGTT
>JARYLZ010000145.1 GCA_029907355.1 Bacteroidota bacterium
GCCCCTGCGCGGGGCGAGCATCGGTATCATCGGCGTGGGGCACGTCGGGACGTGGGTCCAACATTTCGCCGAGCGGCTGGGTATGAGGACCGTCCTGAACGACCCGCCCCTGCTCGAAGCCACCGGCTCGGCGGTGTTCCGTCCGCTCGAGGAGGCGTTGGCGGCGGATATCGTCACCCTCCACGTGCCGCTGGAGCGCGGCGGTCCACACCCGACGGCGGGGATGATCGGGGAGGAGCAGTTCGAGATGATGCGGGACGGCGTCGTGTTCATCAACACGAGCCGCGGGGGAGTCGTGGACCACGGCGCGCTCACACGGGCCGTTCGGCGGGGCAGGACGGGCGCCGTGGTGCTCGATGTGTGGCCGGACGAACCGGACGTGGACCCCGTGCTCGTCGCCTGCGCGGACATCGCGACCCCGCACATCGCGGGCCATTCCTACGATGGGAAGCTCCTGGGGTCCGTCATGGTCTTCGAAGCGTTCTGCAGCTGGCTGGGCAGGGAGACGTGTTTGACGTACACGGATCTCCTGCCGAACATGCGGCTCGAGATTTCGATACGCCCGTCGGGGTGCACGCCGCTCCAATGCATCAACGGCATCATCTCGACCGCCTTCGATATCGACGCGGACGACAAGATGATGCGGAGGATGGCCCGGCTCCGGGACAAGAAACGCAGGCAGGCTTTCGCCTCGTATCGCGCGTCGTACCACCCGCGCCGGGAGTTCCCCGCCTGGCACGTGGACCGGAGCGCGCTGGACGCCGAGGTGGTGCGCGTCATCGACGCGCTCGGTTTTTCGTGAGGCGGAATGTTCGGGACGGCCGGAACGATCGGCGACGGCGGCAGGAGGGCACGCATGAAAGCGGACGACATCACGCTCGACACGACGATCGAGGAACTCATCGAGGCATACCCGAAAAGCGTGGCATTCCTCATGGACCACGGGATTCGGTGCGTCATCTGCGGCGAACCCACCTGGGGAACGCTCGGTGACGCCATGCGGGAGAAAGGGTTGGGGGATGCGGACCAACGCGCGCTCGTCGAGCGCCTCGTTGCATTCGTACGGAACCAAGAATGAGACGAATGATGAAGAACAAAAGCGTTTCGCCGCCTTCCCGTGAGAGGAAGGGGCGAAAGACCATCAACCCGATTCTCTGGGCGGTCGCGTCAGCGGCCGTCATTGTCGGCGGGGTGTTGTATCTCACGAGCCGCGACGGGGGAAAGACAACGCCACTGGAGAGTGCGCCGAGTTCGACGAGTACGGCGGAGCCGGGGACGGTTTCGACCCACACCGTGCCGCAAGGGGGACAGTCGGGACAGAGCGAACCCCTCGCCGCCAACCCGGACAGTGCCGTTTTCGTGGGTCGGACACCGAACCCCATCGGTCTGCAGATCCCGGAAATGAATCTCTTCGGACCCGACGGCACGGCGTTCCAGTTCCAGGAACAGCGGGGGAAAGTCATCCTCCTCTCCTATTTCCGCCTCTCCGACGAGGCATGCAAGCGCCAGATCCCGGATTTCACCGCCCTGCAAGACAAATACGGGGACAAGGGCTTCGAAATCGTGTGCATCGCCCTGGACGATGCGCAGGACGTCTCGACCTTCCTCCAGGAACAGCCGTTGAATTTCCGGCTCCTCATCGGGAACGAGGGCGTGAAGGATATGATCGTGAAGGTCGAGAAAGTGCCCACGACGTTTCTCCTCAACCGCGAGCACATCGTGCAATTCATGGCGACGGGTGTGAAGCCGAAAGCGTTCTGGGAAAAGCATATCGAAAAGTTTCTCCGTTGATCGGAGTGCCCGCCGTTCGTGGGGCGGGATGCACCCCGGGGAAAGGGGCGCACACCGTTCCCCCTTCAAGGGCGTAAAACCGAACAGGCCGAGGGTTCGCAGGCGCAGTTCAGCCGGGAGGGGATTCGCATCGTGCCGAGCACCGGTCAGCAAAGCGCCATACTGCAGCCCGTTTCCATAGGAACGGCCATCTTCGTATGTTTTTCAAATTGAAAAACGATTTCTCGCCCCATGCACGACATCGAACAGCACGCCCATACCATCGAGACGGCATACAACCCCGCGGACGTCGAGGACCGCTGGTACGCCTTCTGGGAGGAGCGGAAGCTCTTCCACGCGGAACCCGACTTGTCGCGCGAGCCGTACACCATCGTCATCCCGCCGCCGAACATCACCGGCATGCTCACGATGGGGCATGTCCTGAACAACACCTTGCAGGACATCTTCATCCGTTGGAACCGTTTGCTCGGCAAGCATGCCTGCTGGATCCCCGGGACGGACCACGCCGGGATCGCCACGCAGACGGTCGTCGAGAAGGAACTGTTTGCGCGCGAGGGGCTGACGCGCCACGATCTCGGGAGGGAGGCTTTCGTCGAACGCGTCTGGCAGTGGCGGGAGACGTACGGCGACATCATCCTCCGGCAGCTCCGGAAACTCGGCGTGGCATGCGACTGGGACCGCCTCGTTTTCACGCTGGACCCGGGACTTTCCCGCGCCGTGACGGAAGCCTTCGTGCGCCTCTACCGCAAGGGGCTCATTTACCGCGGCAAGCGCATCATCAACTGGGACCCCGTCGCCCGCACCGCCCTCTCGGACGAAGAGGTGGATCACCGCGAGCAGACGGGCAAGCTCTACTACATCCGCTACCCGCTCCTCGATGACGGGAGCGGTATCGGGAGGGAACATATCGTCGTCGCGACGACGCGTCCCGAAACCATGCTCGGTGACACTGCCGTCGCCGTACACCCGTCGGACGACCGCTACCGGCGCTTCATCGGCAGGAAAGTGCTCCTCCCGCTGATGAACCGCGAAATCCCGGTCATCGCGGACGAGTACGTGGACCCGGCATTCGGCACGGGTGCGGTCAAGATCACACCCGCGCACGACCCGAACGATTTCGAGGTGGGGATACGGCATGGGCTTCCCCAGCTGAACGTGATGAACCCCGACGCGACGATCAACGAGAACGGCGGGCCGTACGTGGGGCTCGACCGCTTCGCCGCGCGCGAGAGGATCGTCGCCGACCTCGCAGCTTCCGGGCTTCTCGAACGGGTCGAGGAACACGCCCATGCGGTCGGATACTCCTACCGCACGCACGTCCCCGTCGAACCGTTCCTTTCCGACCAGTGGTTCGTGCGGATGAAACCGCTCGCCGAACCGGCATTGCAGGCGGTACGCGACGGGCACGTCCGCTTTTCCCCGGAACGCTGGTACAAAGTCTACGAACACTGGATGACGAACATCCGGGACTGGACCATTTCGCGCCAGTTGTGGTGGGGGCACCGCATCCCGGTGTATTTCTGCGACGCATGCGGCTGGACCGACGCCCTCGCGGAAGCGCCCGAGCGATGCCCTTCGTGCGGCTCGCCCGATTTGCGGCAGGACGAGGACGTGCTCGACACGTGGTTCTCGTCGTGGCTCTGGCCGTTCAGCGTGCATCACTGGCCGAAAGACTCGCTCGACCTCCGCTACTTCTACCCGACGTCCCTTCTCGTCACGGGTCCCGACATCATCTTCTTCTGGGTAGCGCGGATGATCATGGCCGGTCTGGAGTTCATGCGAGACATCCCCCTCCCCGACGGTTCGCTGCGGACGTCCGTCCGCGACCTCGTTCCCTTCCGCGACGTGTACTTCACGAGCATCATCCGCGACGAGAAAGGGAGGAAGATGTCCAAGTCGCTGGGGAACTCGCCCGACCCGCTGGATGTGATCCGCGAGTACGGGGCCGACGCCCTCCGTTTCACCGTCGTATCCCTCGCCCCGCTCGGCCAGGACGTGCTGTTCTCCACATCGAAATGCGAACTCGGCCGGAATTTCGCGAACAAGCTCTGGAATGCAGCGCGTTTTCTCCTGCTCCACCGCGCAGCTCTCGAACGCGATGAACGCG
>JARYLZ010000146.1 GCA_029907355.1 Bacteroidota bacterium
CTTCAACGGCACAGCGCGTCTCTTCCCTGTTCGCGAGGTATTCCCCCCGAAGCACGGCCGACTGCCGGCTCCATGCGGTCAGCTTCGGCACGTTCCGGTATTTGAAGAACGCCCACGATCTGATCGACACGCTGAAGGAGGTCCTCGATTGCCCCTTGTTCGTACGGCAGACGGCGGACCCGCGGAGCGGGGAAACCCGCTACAGCGTGCGCACAGGCATGTTTCGCGACCGAAGCGAGGCGGACGAAATGGTCGCGCGTTACCAGGCACGCCTCCGGAAATCCAAAATCACGCTGCCCATCCGCGTCGTCCAGGAAACGATTCCCAAAGAGAAACGGAGCGATTGAGAGGAGCCCTTCCTCTCCACGGGAATCGGCCTCACGGCATTCGTCGCCCGTGGGTACGCGTTCCCTGCGCGGCGGTTGCATCACATCGATAGCGCATCGCAGTCTACCCTTCTCGTGAGAGCGGGCGCGTGCATCTCGAGCTCTCTCGTTCGCGCGCAATGAGCCCTTGGCGGAGCTCCTGGCAGCGTTCGGCCGACCGTCGGTCAATTCATGAGGAGGAGACTCAAGGCCATCACGGCCATACCGCCCATGATCCCGTACAGGACATCATGGCCGGACCCGTACTCGCGGGCGGTCGGCAGAAGTTCGTCGAGCGAGATGTACACCATGATCCCCGCCACGGCGGCGAACGCAAGGCCGAGGAGAGGCGATGTGGCGAAGAATTGTAGGAGAAGAAAAGCGCAGAGCGCACCGACCGGTTCGGAAACCCCCGAAAGGAAGGAGAAACCGAATGCTTTCCTTTTGTTGCCCGTCGCATAGTAAATCGGGACCGAGACGGCGATCCCCTCGGGGATGTTGTGGATGGCGATGGCGATGCCGATCGCGACACCCAGCCGGGGACTCTCGATGCTGGAGAGAAAGGTAGCAATGCCTTCGGGGAAATTGTGAATCGCGATGGCCGCGGCGGATACCAGCCCCATCCGCATCAATCGGGGATGGATGGGTACGGAATCGTAGTCTGCCTGGTAGGACTCGATCACGCTCTTGATCGGAAGCTCATGCGGGTTCTCGTATTCCGGGATGAGCCGGTCGATGATGAGCATGATCACGATCCCGACGAAAAAGAAAGCCGTCGCCGTCCATGCCGAACCGCTTTGGCCGTACAACGGGACAAGGGATTGCTGTACTTCGGGCAGGATCTCGGTGAACGAAACGAAGAGCATCACACCCCCCGAAAAACCGAGGCCGATCGAAAGGAAACGGAAATTCGTCCGTTTGGCGAAATACGCGACGGCACTCCCGATGCCGGTCGCGGTCCCCGCGAGAATCGTGACGAGGAAGGCGAAGAAGATATTGTCGAACGTGTATGCCATCTTGAGCCGTGTGGATGGAGAATGTGCGGGAGAATACCACCCGCCGGGTTAGAGGAGCGAATAGGATGATGAAGTCGGATAATGCATACAGAACCCATAAAGGTACGCGCTTTCTCTTCGTTTCTCAACCGATTGTGACCAGGAAAAACGGTTCGCGATAGATGGAACGTTCCATATCCCTCCGTCTATGGCGAGTCGAGTGCAAAGCAGAAATGGAAAAATGTCGAGCGCGATGGAGATTTCGGATCTGCGTCTTTTCTCTCGCAGGATCGACAGAGGCGGATTGTGCGGAGGATTTCGGGAGCGATGCTTCTCGACTGAAGGATGGGCTCCGGAACTCCGCGGGGAGGCTTCGTCGTGAGGCGATTCACCGTGGTGCCGCGGCGATCCATGCGATTCATTATTCGTACGATAACGGGAAAAACGGGCGATAGATTCCGCGAACCGATGGCAGCAGATACGATTTCACGCGATAGGTGGGAAAAGAGGCGCCATCGGGTCGTATTATCCTTTCAAAGTGTATCCAAAAGATACGTCGGCGGGTATGCCGACAGTTGGCTCATGATGATGCCGCGTAACATACACGCTTTCGACGGCTGTGGCAGGCGGCGCCGATAGAGACGAATCGTGCGGTTTCGGAATGTCGGAAGGTATCATCGGTGTTGTCGTCTTTCGTACGCGAGTGTCATGAAGCTCCCTGGTGAAGCCATCCTCAGAGAGGTGCCTCACCGAAAGGAGATATGTGCCGTTCGGAGAGCCGGACGCGCGAAAGCAGTCGGATGAGAAAAATAGATTTGAGGACGCTGTGCATCTCGTGAAAAATAACCCGGCGCGATGTGTATCCTCGATGCCATAACTGGACTTCGAGGTCCCTTATCCGACGAGCATTCAAGGAGCATGTTCCGTTCTTCCGTTTAGATGAATCTTTGGGATGGGGCCGTTGCGGGACCGATGCCGATATTCTCGCGAGGTGAAGAAGCCGTCTCCATGATCTCGGGAGATATCGGCGATCTCGATTTCGCGGTTCGAAGATGCGGGCGAGGCATCGTCACGTCCGCAAAGCGATCGTTCGTCATGCCTCATGCACACGGTAGACTTCGGGGGGATCGCGCGAGGAACCACACCCGGGCGGAACGGGAAGAGCGGAAAAGGAGGGGATGTCCGCTGGTCGTGCGCAGTCGGATCCCATCTTCTCCCCCCGCACAAGACCCGTGGGCTTTCAGCGCATCGTTCATCACGAGAATCGTGAGGGGAGCGGCGATTGTTCCACCGAAAAGCCTCGGCTATATTACGTGATGAGCGGTTAGGCCGGACGCGTCGGCGCTGCGGAGCGTCCGGTACCCTGGTAACAAGCCATGTCGCGTCGTCCTTCGCTTTCCCTCATCGGTTCTTTCGTACTTGCCGTCGTCGTCTGGGTGTCGGTCTCGCTCAACAACACGACGGTCAGCCGCTTCACCATTCCCCTCAAGGTCGTCAATCTCCCGTCCGATCTCGCGATCGCCTCACCTCTCCCGGAGACCATCGAGGTTTCGCTGGAGGGGAGCGGCTGGCAGCTCCTTCTCCTGAGTGTCGGGAACAGGCTCGTATACGAACTTCCGGGGAACAGGCTCCGCGCGACACGAACCATCCTCACGAGCCGTTTCTTGCACGAGGCGCTGCGTCTGCCTGAAGGGGTGACCGCCATCCAGACGTACCCCGACACGCTGCAGGTCGTCGTCGACCAATACATGCAGAAAAAAGTCCCCTTGCGGTTTCAATACAACGAACTCGAATTTCGAGAGGGTTTCGGCCTTGCGGGGAGCATACGCCTGATGCCCGACAGCGTCGAGCTCATGGGTGCGGAGAGAATTCTGCGACGGGTCGAATCCTGGCCTCTCACGCCGCGGTCCTGGCGCGATCTGTCGATGCCGGTGGTGGAGGAAATACCTATCCTGGACTCGCTCCCCGGCGTCGTGACATTCCGCCAGGAACCTGTCCGCGTGTACATCCCGGTCGAACAGTTCGCCGATATCGCGTTCGAGAATCTCCCGGTGGTCGTGACGGAACTCCCCGCGGACAAGCAGGTGTTGCTCGTCAACCCGAAGGTCACGGTGTACGTGCGCGGCGGGGTGAACCGGCTTGCGACGATCGACGCCGCCGATATTTCCGTCACCGTGCCCTACAGCGCCGTTCGCGGGGACACCACGAACTCCGTCGTTCCGAACGTGCGTGTCCCTGAGGGGTGTACGCTGTTGAAAGTCGTCCCACCCAGGATCCGCTACACGATCAGGTACTGATCGGGGGGCGGTGGGACTCGCCGGGCGATTGCCCGGTTCTCCGTCAGTCGAGGAAGTGGACGAACAAGCCGTCGCGGAGCTTCGGCTCGAACCACGTCGATTTGGGGGGCATGACGGCCCCCGCGTCGGCAATCGCCATCAGTTCTTCGATGGATGTCGGGTACATGCTGAACGCGAGGCGCATCTCGCCGGAATCGACCCGGCGCTCGAGTTCGCCGAGACCGCGGATCCCG
>JARYLZ010000147.1 GCA_029907355.1 Bacteroidota bacterium
CATTACGGAAACCAGTGTCATCGGACCACCTCGGCGCTTATGAGGGCAAAATGACTTTTCTAAATTGTAAGACAACGAAGAGAACTTGATCCTGACTATTATACGTTTATACGTTTTTTTTTCACAGTAATACTTTTACCGCAGAAAATTCGGAGAGAGTCTTCTTGAACCGAACGTTTCCAGGTCGGTAGACGTTGATACATATCTCCACCGGGGAACCATGCCGTGTCCCGGCGTTCATTCCACTTCTCTTAAGCATTTACGGATCTTACCGCCTCGCACACCGTTCGCTCGGAAAAACCGTCTGGCATTTGCACCATCTTTCCCTCGCCACGTACTTGATAGTGTCCGATGGATCGAACGAGTTCGACTTGTTCCTGCGGACCGCAAAGTTCACTTCGCCAAGCGGCAGAATACAATCCCCACATACCGTCGACCTCTCGTTCCCGAACTCCAGCAGGGTTTCCTCGCCGAAGTCATCCTCTCGCCAGTTCTATTCGTCGGCGACAGGCGCATACGATCCATTCTTGACTTTCCTCTTGAACGACCGCGAAAACCGCTCATTCCTTTCTCTCGATGAAGACAATTAACATTGAACGAAGATCGTAATCGAAAAGGGAAAAACGCCCTTCGGGGAAAAACCGGAAGGGCGTTTTCGTTTCGAAAGAAGGGAACGTCAACGTGCGAGGATCATTTTCATTGTCTTCGAGTAACCCGGTGCATCCATTTTGTAGAGGTAGACACCGCTCGGGAGATGTCCTGCATCGAATCGGACCGCATGGGTTCCGGCTGCTTTCACTTCATCGACGAGCACTTTGACGATGCGGCCGAGGGCATCGTAGACGGTGAGGCGGACTTCAGATTCCACGGGTACGGCGTATTCAATCACCGTGGACGGATTGAACGGATTGGGTCTATTCTGTGAGACGATGTAGCGGTCGGAAGCGTTCAGCGGCCTGAGGCAGTCGCCTGCAATTGTGATGCGGCCGTCCGTCACGCGCGGGTAGATGGTTCCGTTGTTGATCAGAACACTGTCGAGCAGGACGGAGGGGTCGGGCCAGAGCAACTCGGAATACCGGGATTCGTTTTGGAAAGGTTCGAGACCGAAGACCGCGTAGAATCCGATCCCCATGAGTGGTTTGTTCGGGTTCGACGGGTCCAACGAGAGCATGGGACCACGGCTGACCACCGTTACGTGGAGTTTTGTCGGAGAAAATTCTTCGACCTTGACGTCCCATCGGATATCTTCAGGCGTATTCCCGAGGAGCGTCGAGGGTCCGTCCACATAAGGAGCCGTCGGGTCTAAGCGTACGAGCGGTTCTGTAAGCGGGTTGCGGTCGATGTCGACGTTGAACTCAATGCGGAAATCGAATGACTTGATGCTCTTCCCTTCCGGATTGTCGATGTATATCGGCACGTCGATATGTTGACCGTAATATGTTACAGGATTCTGAGGAATGGCAAGGGCAACGGTGTATGGGAGCGCAGGCACGAATACGCCATCACTACAGGTGTACCTCCCGGCGACGTTCTCAGAGGTGACCGTGACGGTGAACTCGAGATCTGCACCGAAATCCCTCCGCTCGATGGGGAGAATACGCCATGTCGCGTAAGCGGTGTCCTGTGGTCCGATATCGGGTGACGGCGTCGCACCGCGGGTCATTGGACGTTTCTCGAGCGACTCGCCGGGGGGGAGAAGGACGCGGGGCGGGAGGGCGAGGACTGCGTTGAGATTCTTCGCCACTCCCCCACCGGGGTTCCACACTTCCACGGTAAAGAGAATTTCGGGTGGATCGTAGCCCCCTGTCGCCGGGTTGAAATGGAGCGAATCGATGGGAGTCGTGTAACACCGCCGCTCGATCTGCGGAGCGTCGAGTTTCGGGATGTAGATTCGACACTCGGTTTCCTCCGTCGGCGCGTTGAGCGCCTCCGCCTTAAATTTCACCGTGATGAAACCGCTCACAGCGCGCGGCAGAGCCTGCAAGAGCCAATCGAAGACGAATGTGTTCCCCACCTCGAGCGTGTCGCTCGGCGGAATACTGTAATCGAGTTTTCTCTTGATGGGGAAGAAAGGTTCCTTCCCGATCACATCCGGCGATTGAATAATGATGGTCGCCTTCACCGAGTCCGCGTAGTCGCTTCCCACGTTCGATACACGAAGGTAGACAAAGAAACTGTCGGGGTCATAGATCCCCCGCGCCGCATCCAACCGGACGGAATCCGGCACGATGCATTCGACGAGAAGTTTGGCGCTTCGAACGGAATCGATGATCACGGAATCGCAACACGTAGCCGAATTCTCGAAAAGATCGTAAACGCGGACGCACACTTTGACGGTATCACGCTGGTACCTCGTAGCAGGTCTCAGACGCCAGGACATCGTGTACGACCCGCCTGTCGCGAGATCTCCAACATTGACGACCACCGAGTCCCCCGCATCGATCTGGAGAGAGGGAGGGAGCATGATTTGTGCTTTGACATTTTTCCCGATCGCCGTTCCGGTATTCCGGACCGTGGCTGTGTACACGAAAGGATCGGGCGTGTACCGGTGGTTGATGAATGAGATGCTGTCCGGGAGGATGTCACAGGCAATATCGTACACTGCCTGTTTCGCCTGGGGGATGAAGACGTCGATGCAGCAGCTGTCGACGTATGTTTTCCTCTTATAGCCGCCCTTCCCCTGAATTTGGAAGCAAAGTGTGACCGTCGTGTCGTTGTTGCGCTTGATAGCTCGAAGGTCGTAAACAACGGTGGTCTTACCCGAGAGAGGAATCGTCCCCACGAGCCGAATCGGGGTGTTTTGGACAGGGTCCGTCGTATCGACGCTCACGCCCCGCGTCCCGAGGTATTGGATGATCGTGGAATCCGAGGCGCCATCATTGATGTTCATGACGTCCACCTGGATCTGGAACGGGTTCGGGTTGTACTCGTTCCGCGCATCGTCGAAAACGATCTGTCCGAAGAGTTTCGAGCACGTCGTTCGAAAAATGGGGTAATACTCGTGCTCCACCCACACGGTATACTCACCGTCGTCGTTCGCGCCGTTCATCGCCGTTGCCACGGCGCGAATGGTGTCGTACCCATCGCTCTTCCGTTCAGAGGCCACTTGCAAGGTGAAAGGCAATTCGACGGAATCCCCTTGCACGACGAACGGGATGGTATCCGAGCATGGCCGGTCGATGATGTTGAAACGTTTGTCCTGCACCATGCATGCGACGATGTTCCTCGCCGTATCGTTCCCTGCGCTGATATTGCGGACGACGACCGTGACGGTGATGGTGTTCGGGGAATAGTCGTTCCCTCGGAAAAACAGCTTGTCCGCGCTGACCCGCAGTGTACATTCGATTTTCGGAATGCCCATGGGGGCAAACGTCCGGTCCATGGATTGAGACCGGAGAAAGGCTGGGAAGGCGAAGAGGATGAACGCCATGCCGGGGATAACAAGCCGCATCTTCATATGTCGTTTCCGGGATTGTATCGGTGGGACTGGGAATTACCGTCGTGAGAGAAAAATTGAAGATATGGGACGGGGTGCAGAGGAAACCCCTACACCCCGTTCCGTGAAATGCATCAGAAGAGAGTTTCCTGCATGGTTACCGTGCGAGGACCATGCGGAGAGTTTTGGTGAACTGGGGGGTATCGAGGCGGTAGGTATAGGTACCGCTCGACAGGTGCGAGCCGTCGAAGATCACCGCGTACGTCCCTGCCTTCTGCCGCGCGTTCACCAGCACCGCCACCTCACGGCCCAGCTGGTCGAACACCGTCAACCGCACGTCCGTCTCCTCCCCGATCACGTACTCGATGATCGTCGACGGGTTGAACGGGTTCGGCTTGTTCTGCCGCAGCGCGAACTTCTCCCCGCCCACCAGCGGCACGATGC
>JARYLZ010000148.1 GCA_029907355.1 Bacteroidota bacterium
ATGCTCGAACGTTGGACGCACGAATTGGAGCGGGGCCTTCGCGGATAATCCGGCGTTCCTCTATTGAACGAACTCGGACGCATCGCGCAGCGGTTCCACATCCGGGAAACGTACTTTTTCGATCTCATCCGCGGCATGTTCATGGACCTCGAGAGGAAGAGATACCGCACCTTCGAGGAACTCGAGCAGTACTGTCACTATGTCGCTTCATCCGTCGGTCTCATCTGCGGGGAGATTTTCGGGTATCGGAACCCCCTCACACGCCGGTACGCGGTGGATCTCGGGGTGGCCCTTCAGCTCACGAACATCATGAGGGATGTGCGGGCCGACGCGGCGCGGGGAAGGATATACATACCCCAGGAAGATTTCGAACGCTTCGGTTACACGGAAGATCAGCTCTTTCGCGGTACCTACAACGCAGCGTTCGCCCACCTCATGCATTTCGAGGCGGAACGCGCAAGAGCATACTTCACCCGCGCTCGGGAAACCTTGCCGCGGGAGGACTACCGTTCTTTCATCTCGGCCCGCATTATGGCAAGTGTGTACTTCCGGATTCTCCGAATCATGGAACAGCGGGCGTATGACGTTTTCACCTACCGCGTCAAAGTTTCCCCGTTCGCGGCGTTCGTGATTGCGGCTCGCGAGTGTGTCAGACGTCCCGGTCTTAGAAACGCTGCGGCACCATGACCGACACCGTCATCGTCGGGGGTGGAATAGCCGGGATGAGCGCGGCAGTATCGCTCGCGTCGGCGGGAAAGCGTATCGTTCTCCTCGAAAGCCGCCCGCATCTCGGCGGGCGGGCGTGGTCGTACCGGGACCGTGAGTCCGGCGATCATCTCGACAACGGTCAGCACATCATGCTGGGCTGTTATTCTGCGACGTTCCGCTTTCTCCGCATACTCGATGTCGTACCTGAGGGAGTCGTAAAACTCCGCGTAACGGTCACAGGGCAGGAGGACGTTTCCCCGCCGCACCCTCTATGGGCCGTGTTCCGGGGTGGGGGACAGTCCCGCTTCAACAAGAAACGTGCGGCACGACACAGATCGCGGACGCCGAACGAGGGACGAACCGACATCCCTCTTCTTTCGTGTATGGAGCGAATGACCATCCCCATGCGCCGCGCCGGCGGCAATACGGCGGTGCTCCGAGCGGGCACTCTTCCCGTCCCTTTCAATACGGCGCAGATGGTGATGGGGTACGGTTTCCTCCCTGTCATAGATCGCTGGAAAGTCCTTCGCCTCGCTTTCCGCCTCGCCCGTATGGGACGACGCATCATGCCGGACCTCGATACGATCCCCGCCGCCGCATGGCTCCGTGCGGTTGGTCAGTCGGACAACGCCGTCAGGACTCTCTGGAACCCGATTTGCCTTGCAACGATGAACGCAGACGTCGAGGATGCCTCGGCGTACCTGTTCGCCCTCGTGTTGAGAGAGATCTTTCTTCACAACCGCCAAGCACAAGCCGTCTATCTGCCCGCCGTGGGCTTGTCCGATATCTTCGCGCGTCCTGCGGCCGATTACCTCACACGCCACGGAGCGGTTATCCGTTTGGGTAGGAAGGTGCAAAGCGTTTCCCTCCACGAAGACCACGTCGAAGTCCGGTGCTCCGATGGGTCTTGCCAGCGTGCGCGTTACATGATCATCGCTCTCCCCCCATGGTCCCTCAAACCGCTTCTCGACGCATCGGGTCTGCGTTTCCTATGGGCCGACGACCTCCCTCTCTTTCGCCCATCCTCTATTCTCTCGATACACCTCTGGTCCCATGACAGAATAACGGATATGCCCATGACGGGTTTGTTGTCGACGCGTCTCCAGTGGGTGTTCGACAAGGGCCGATCGGTCGAAGGCATGTGGCGTATCGCCTGCACGATCTCCGCGTACGTCGAAAAGGGCAAGGAAGCGGAAAACGAAGTGGGACAGTGGGTATTTTCGGATTTGCAACGCGTGTACCCAACCTTCGATCCGACATCGGTGTTCCGTGTCCGTGTGCACAGGGAACGCCATGCGACCGTTCTCCATCAGCCGGGACTGGAAGCGAAGCGGCCGGGAACGGGGAGCGGCCATCGGCGTTTTCTCCTGGCAGGGGACTGGACGGCGACGAATCTTCCCGGGACCATCGAGAGCGCCGTCATCAGCGGTTTCCGCGCAGCGGAAACGGTGCTCGGGTCACTCCTCGGAGAGGGGAACGAGAATGTCGTCGGCGGTGATGCGGATGGGGAAGTCTCTCATGAGTGAAACGCGACATTTTCCCCGCGTGGTCGTCGGGATGTCGGGGGGAGTGGACTCGAGTCTGGCAGCCGCCTTGCTCCTCGAACAGGGGTATGACGTCGTCGGTGTGACCATCCTTCCAACCAATCCGCGCTCTCCCGGCAGCGAGGGGTTGGAAACCCAGCGGCAAGGGGTCGCGGCGAAGGCCGGGCGCGTCTGCGAAACGCTCCATATCCCCCACATCGTGATCGATGTCGAAGAAGAATTTCGGGCGAAAGTGATCGGTCCTTTCGTCACGGCGTACTTAGAAGGGAAAACGCCCAACCCGTGTGTGCTCTGCAACCCGCGAATCAAATGGGCATGTCTCGGGGAGACCGCCGTGAAAGTCGGTGCGGAACGGATAGCGACAGGGCATTACGCGCGCGTGCGATGGAGTCCATCCACCGGTCGTGCATGGATCGCCCGCGGCACCGACGCGGTCAAAGACCAGTCGTATATGCTCTGGGGTCTCTCGCAGGAACAACTCGCAAGAACACTGTTTCCGCTCGGCGGTATGACGAAGAGAGAAGTGCGCATGGAGGCCCGCGCGCGCGGCTTAGACGCCTCGGATGAGCCCGAGAGCTACGACATATGCTTCATCCCTGATGACGATTACCGACGCTACCTCCGGGCAACCGTGGAAATGGATTTCGACGCATTGCAGGGAGGACCGGTCATCTACGAAGGGCGATGCATCGGCAGGCACGAGGGCTACCCGTTTTACACCATCGGACAGAGAAGGGGCCTCAACGCGGCAATCGGGGTGCCGCTGTACGTCGTCGGTATCGATCCGCGGACCAACACGGTCTTCGTAGACCGCAAGGAGCGGACCGGGAGGAACTTCTGTATCGTCGGGAACGTCATGTTGCAGAAATACCCTCGCCTCACACGGCCGATACGCGTGATAGGGAGAATCCGTTTCCGCGATCGCGGTTCTCCCGCTCTCATAATCCCGAGAGCTGACGGTCGGATCGAAGTCCTGTTCGATGAACCGCGGTCCGCGATAACTCCAGGCCAGTCCGCCGTGTGGTACGAGGGGGACGACCTCGTCGGCGGCGGGATCATCGAGGCCGTTGCGGAGAAAAGCCACGTGATGGAAGACCATGACCGATGAGCTATATTTCCGATCAACGAATGCACCCCCTCCCTTGAATCAGAGAAACACCTCATAACAAGGACAAACCGATGAAAACCCTCCTCCGACCCGCGGTCATCGCTGCAGTGTGCCTATTCCCCCTCACGGCATATTCGCAAAGAGTCAGCGTCGGTCTTGGCGTGTCCCTCTTGCCGAACGCGTTTTCCATCACGTCATCTTCCGATGTCCTGTATTACCCGCTCGGGTTCACGACGTTCATGATACCGGTTACGGTAGGCGATGTCCTTCGGTTCGAGCCCGAGTTCGGGTATTTTTCCGGAGCGTTCGAGAGCGTAACGTCTGTCTCCAGCGAGCGGAAGGTCGGGTTGGCGAGGGCAGGCGGAGGAATTCTCTACCTCTTCCGCAGCCCGGCCGGGTTCGAGAACGTTCGGTTGTACGTCGGCCCACGGGTCGCTCTCATGCCGTACTGGGAGCGGGAGAGGTACGGTTCGGGCCCCGAGGAAAGGACGACACGG
>JARYLZ010000149.1 GCA_029907355.1 Bacteroidota bacterium
CGGACGGAACACATGTTCTTCGGGGAGGGGAAGATCGGCCCCATGCGAGAGATGATTCTCGCGGATACGCCCACTGCGCGCCGCACCGCGCTCGCGAAACTCCTCCCCCTCCAGCGCGCGGATTTCGAGGGCATCTTCCGCGCGATGGACGGCCGCCCCGTCACGATCCGCACCATCGACCCGCCCCTGCACGAGTTCCTGCCGCACGACGAGAAAGGCCAACAGGAAATGGCCGAGATGATGGGTATCCCCGTCGAGCTCGTCCGGCAGCGGGTGGAAGCCCTCCACGAGTTCAACCCGATGCTCGGCTTCCGCGGCTGCCGCCTCGGCATCATCTATCCCGAGATCACCGAGATGCAATCGCGGGCGATCTTCGAGGCGGCGGCCAACCTCATCAAGAGCGGCGGGAAAGCCTTCCCCGAGATCATGATCCCGCTCGTCGGCTATGCGCGCGAACTCGAGCTCCAGGCGGACATCGTCCGACGGGTGGCACGCGAAGTCATGGAGGAGTCGGGCGTGACATTCCCGTACCTGGTCGGGACGATGATCGAAATCCCCCGCGGTGCGATCACCGCCGCGGAGATCGCGGAAACGGCGGAATTCTTCTCCTTCGGCACGAACGACCTGACGCAAACGACGCTCGGCATCAGCCGGGACGACGCAGGACGTTTCCTCGCACCGTACATCGAGCAAGGCATCTATGCACGCGACCCGTTCGAGACCATCGACCAGGACGGCGTGGGCTTCCTCATGAAGCACGCGGTCGAGGAAGGACGTTCGACGCGGCCCGACCTGAAAATCGGCATCTGCGGCGAGCACGGCGGCGAACCGGCTTCCGTGGAATTCTGCCATCGGATCGGGCTCGATTACGTGAGCTGTTCACCCTTCCGCGTCCCCATCGCACGCCTCGCCGCGGCGCGCGCAGCCATTTCCCACCCGAGAAAGACCAAGAAAAAAGCGAAGAAATGACCTCCACACGGATACCGTGAGAAGAGGGGACGGCCTTTCAGCCGTCCTCTCGTCGTTTACGGTACCGCCTTCAAACGGAGCACGGCGATCTCCGAACGGGCCCCGAGGCGCACAGGCGGCCCCCAATACCCCGTACCGCGGCCGACGTACACCCACATGCCCCCATGACGGTGAAGACCCGCGATGTGCGGTTGCACCATCGCCGCGAAGAAACTCCACGGGAGGAATTGCCCCCCATGCGTATGCCCCGTGATCATGAGGTCGTATCCGCAGGGAAGCGCGGCGTACAGCGACTGGGGTTGATGTGCCAGGAGAATGCGCACATCCGCCGGCGGGGCGCCGGCAAGGGCAGCTGCAGGATCGGGCCGATGGAGCGGATCGAAAAACCCTCCGTTTTCGTCCGGTACTCCCGCAAGGGCGAGTCTTCCGTTCGCCCGTTCCAGAACGCGGTGGTCGTTATGCAGGATTGTAAACCCGAGCCTGCGAGCCTCCTCCACCCACTGCTGCACGCCGCTGTAGTATTCGTGATTCCCCGTCACGAAAAACTTGCCGTGCGGCGGCGACAGGCGTGCGAACGGCCGGACATCGTCGTGAAGACACGACACCGGACCGTCTGCGAGATCCCCCGTGAGCACCAGAACGTCACCCCTCAACTCCGAAACCGTCTCGACGACCCGTTCGATGAAATCACGCCGCACCGTCAACCCAACATGAAGATCGGTCACCTGGACGATGCGAAACCCCTCGAGACCCCGCGGCAAATGTGGGATCGGAACATCGATTTCTTCCACGGCGGGGGATCTGCGGGCTTCGTACACGCCGTAACCCGTCGCCGCCGACGCGAGAACGAGTATCCCGACGTTCACCGCATTGACCACCAACGATGTCCGCGACCCTTGAACGGTCTCTCGCGCCGTATGCACGTGTCCCCTCCCCACGCGGAAAAGTCCGCGGATTTTCCGTCCGAGAACGAAGGGCAAGCGGACCAGTTCCACGACGAGGATTCCCGTCACGACGAACGAGAGGAAACCGAGCGCCAAGAAACCCGCCCAATCGAGCACGATGCAATCGAAACCCCACGGGGCATGGCTGAGAACCATCTCAACCGCGGGGAGCGCGAGAAGGACGGCCAGAACCGCTCGTGCGACCCATTTCCCCCTCCGGCCGAAAGGTGCCGGTCGAATGAGTTTCCTCGCGAGGAGTACGTAGGCTCCGCCGAGGAGAATCGCCACAATGAACAACCAGATCGCGTGTGCCATTCCCGTTGTCGAACCGTTGAAAACACGCCGGCGTCTGTACCCTCATTCCGACGACCCTGCTGACGTGGACTGCGTTCCGAATGGAGCGGGCTTCGGTGCGGTTTCCGCTTCGGGCGGGGAAAACATACGGATTCCATACACTTCATCCCACACATTCCTCCTCTCATCCGCCGGGGTTTACAGCACCGTGCGAAAAATGTGCGGGATTTTGCGTGAGCGAAATCCTCGCGGCAATCTCTTCGCGTGCATGTCACCAGGGTCTGCCCATGGGCAGCAGATTGCGACGCATCTCGTTCCCTTCATGGGAACAGCGCTTGCGGGCGCTGAGCGGGCGACGGGGAGCCTCCGTACCACGGCATGACCGACGTTCGCATCGACGACAGCCGCGAAAAACGCGGCTCGGCAGTCTCCCTGCGCTGTACGGGACGAGGCATGGATGGTGACATCCGTATCCGCCGGACGGTCTGTGTCGAACCGGGCATGCGAGTCATGCGCGAGGGCGATGCCCCGCATTCGAAGGGCAGGCGATCGACGGGAACGGCCGACGTCGATGTTCCGGCCGGCACCCGCCTCCGTTATGCCGATCGCACCTTTATCGACGCAGGAAGAACACACGCCTCATCGGTGCCCGTCCGTTTCGTGATCCGGTAACCGCACCCGGGAGATTCTTCGTGCGTCTCGATCCGAGGGGGGACGACACGCGAACCGTGATTGCGAATTTCTCGACGGGCATTTTCGTGTGCTTGCCAAAGCGCTCTCACGGCGAACCTCATCCGATGCGAGGGGAAAGTCCGTTCCATCCCTTCCCAACCCGCAATGCAAGGGGTCGGCCGAACGTCGGGAAAAGCGCTGGGCCGACCCCTACAGGTTCGAGTGCGAGCTTTCGGGTTACTGCACTTTCACGATTCGTGAGACGTGCGTTTGAATGTCCCCCTTCTCGTTGCGGCCCTCGAAGCGGAGCAGGTAGGTCCCGGAAGCGAGAACGGGGTTTCGGAAGACGACGCTGTGCCTACCGATATCTTGCGGTACGCCGTCGATCACGGTGATCTCTCTCCCCTCGAGGGAGACGACAGCGATCTTCATGCCCTGCACGTCACGCGGGAGCAGGTAGGAGATCACCGTCTCGTTCTGCATGGGGTTCGGGTGGCTCGTGACGTCGAGGATCCAGTACGGTCCCTTGAGGGAGATGCGTGCATCGCACGTGTTGTTCATTTCGCACATTTCGCCGAACCGGTTCTCCGGATCGACCTTCGCGAAGAAGGTACAGCAGACGGTCGTGTCGGGAATGGTGAAATCCGCGCTCACGATGGTTTCCATGCGTGGGGAGACACGGTCGACGACCGTTGTGCCCACGAGCACCGTGTCGAGGCCGTTGAGGCAAGCGTAGAACCCCACGGGGACGTTCGTGGCAGCCACGGGCCCGTTGACCAGCTTGGCGTTGAGACGGATCGTCTGGCCGGGCGCAACCTCCCCGTGCGAGGGGACGAGGCGCACGAGTTGGAGCGGTACGTGGTCAACGCGCTCCGACTGGAGTTGGAGTACACGACCATTCCCGGCCTGATCAACGATCCGGTGGTGATCCGTCACGTGCCGGAGAAACTGCGCCAGGAGACGGTGCAGATCAGCCA
>JARYLZ010000014.1 GCA_029907355.1 Bacteroidota bacterium
TGTCGCTCCAGAGGATATCGATCTCGTCAGCGCCACGCAGGGACCGGGTCTCATCGGTTCCCTCGTCGTCGGTTTGAATTTCGCCAAGGCATTCGCTGCGGCACGAGATATCCCCTTTCTGCCCGTCCATCATGTCGAGGCGCACATGTTCTCGGTGTTCCTTGAACGACCGTACCCTGCGTACCCTTTTCTGTCCCTGGTCGTTTCCGGCGGGCACACGCTCCTTGCAGCGGTCGAGTCGCACGACCGGTATGCGATCCTCGGCTCGACGATCGACGATGCGGCGGGGGAAGCGTTCGACAAGGTCGCGAAAATGCTGAAGCTCGGTTTCCCGGGTGGTCCGGAAATCGAGAAGCGGGCGCGTTCCGGCCGGAACCAGGCGATCCCCTTCCCCCGGCCGATGATCGACTCGCCCGATGACAATTTCAGTTTCAGCGGCTTGAAAACCTCGGTCCTCTACTATCTCCGTCGGTACTATCGACCCTTTCTCGATGGTGAACAGGCGTTGCCTGCCGAAGACCTCGCGGATATCTGTGCAAGTTTCCAAGCCGCCGTCATCGACGTCCTCTGCGGGAAGACACTCCGCGCGGCGCAGCGGACAGGAATCCGGGACATCGCGTTGTCCGGCGGCGTCTCGGCGAACGGGACACTGCGCTCCCGCATGGGGAGCATGGCTGACACACACGGGCTCCGTGTCTACCTCCCCTCGCGGGAGTTCACGACGGACAACGCTGCGATGGTTGCGAACCGTGCCCGCCTGCTCGCCGAGAGAATCGACCTTCGGACGCTCATCGCACCCGCCTTTTCCCGTATCGTCGGCTTGCGGCGGCATGAGCGCTCGTAACATCGTCGTTATCGCGTCCGGATGCGCCGTCCTCTGCGTCGGTTTCTTCCTGTTCGCTCTTTTCGGTCCACACCGATCCGACCCGGTGCGCGACATCCCGATCCCCCGCGGTGCTTCGCTCATCGATATCGGCCGCATCCTCGAAGACAGCGGTGCCATCCATAGCGCTCTCGTGTTCACCGTTGCGGCGAAACTCTCCGGTAAAGGAGGGCATTTGCAAAGCGGCACCTACCGTTTCCCGGCGCGCGCGACGACGGCGGAAATCCTCGATGCCCTTGCCACAGGCCGATGGATCGTGGACGTCTGGGTCACCATCCCCGAAGGGAGCACAATCAGGAACATCGCCGTTATTCTCCGAAAGCACCTCGGCCTCGATTCCGCCGCCTTCGTCCGTGCGACTCAGAACCCGGCTTTGCTTCGGCGATGGGAGATACCGGCATCCTCGATGGAGGGGTATCTTTTCCCCGACACGTATCAAATCCGGCTGGGTACACCAGCCGACCGGATCATCGCGAGAATGTACACCCGCTTGATCAACAGTATCCCGCCCGCATTCCGCGAACGCATGGTCCAGCAGGGGGTTTCTCTCCACGAGACCCTCACGATGGCTTCGATCATCGAAGGTGAAACGCGTAAGCCCGAGGAACGAGCCAGGGTCGCCGGAGTGTACTACAACCGTCTTCGCAAAGGGATACCCCTCCAAGCGGACCCGACCATCCAATACATCATACCCGACGGCCCCCGCCGCCTCCTGTACCGGGATCTCCGGTTGAAATCGCCCTATAACACGTACCGTCGCAGAGGGCTGCCCCCCGGTCCCATCAACAGCCCCGGCTTGGCGGCCATCGAAGCTGCCCTGTATCCTGAACGGCACGATTACCTGTATTTCGTCGCGGACGGCAGCGGAGGCCATCGGTTTTCGCGAACCTCCGCCGAACATGAGACGGCCGTGCGCGCATACCGACGTTTCCTCGAGGGAAAGGAATGACTCCGCCAGGGGATCCCGTAGACCGGAAACAGCTCCGCGCTCTCGTTTCGCTCTCGGTGAAACTCCACACACGAGGACGAGCGGGGCGGACCCGATACGGGCGCATCCTTTCGGTCGCGGTTTCCTACGGACTGGCTTCCTTCTACCTTTCCTGGACATTGAGCCGAAATTTTCACGAACCTTCCTTCGTAGCCATCGGAACCATCGTCACGATGTACCTCGCCTGCTACACGGTCCTGACATCGTATTCCATTCTCTTCCTCGACCCTGAAGAACGCCGCATTCTCCACCTCTTCCCGATCTCGCGCCGAACGATTCTCTCCAGCCGTATCGTCAACCTGTTCTTGTTCGCCTTACTGCTCAGCGCGCCCTTCGTGATTCCGCTGGCCGTCTTCCATTTCCTCTACAGCGGTTCCGCTGCGCACGCCGTTGCATTCTTCGTTGTTCTCACCGCATCCTTCCTCTGGGCTACGGCGGGAAGCCTTATCATCTACAACAGTCTCATCCTCCGCTTCGTCTCTTCCTCCCGTCTCCTTGCCCTCGTTCAGTCTGCCTTCGTTTTTCTCCTGCTCTTTTTTTACCAAGGGCTTCCGTCGTTCGCAACCGCGTATCAGTGGTGGGAAGGGTTTCTCGCCTCGAAAGCCGCGCCGCTGTCTCCCGCCCACTGGTTCGTCGCCGTCTATGCAGAATGGACCGGCCGCCTCTCTCTCCCCGCCGGCAGACTATTGATGGTACAAGCGGTTATAACGTCCCTCTTCCTCATCCTCCTCGCCCGCAGCAGGTGGCTCCTCCTCCCCGATATCGCCTTGTCCCCCGACATGCCGGTCGCCGGACCATCTACCCCTGCAACAGGTCCCGGTCTCCTCGACCGCCTCCCCATACGAAAGGCGGAAACCCGGGCGGGGTATGAACTCTTCAACCGTCTCATCGCCCGAGACCGTACCCTGCGTTTCCAGGTGATCCCGATCCTCATGATGCCTCTGGCGGTGGCCGTCTACGGACTCCTCACCGGTGGTCTCGCTTCTCCTTTCATGGGTCGAATTTTCTCGCCGGAATCGAAAGTCCATATCCCGATTCTCGTTTTCTTTCTATTCGCCTCACGCCACATCGACCAAACCGTTCTGAAGGCGTTGCAACCGTCCAGCGTCTGGCTCCTCCGCGCGCAGACCCACCGAGCCCTGATCGATTACGCCCGCGGCGTCCGGCGTGCCGTCGTTACGCGGTTACTCCTCCCTCAGGCTCTTCTTCTCGCCGCCGTGTTCATCGCCGTCATGCCCCCTGCAGAGGCTGTCCTTCAGGCGGGATTTCTCCTCTCCACGGCACGCTTCCAAACTTCCTTGCTGACATATCTGCGTCCGCGCATTCCCTTTTCCGCCGTCGAGACGCATCTCGATACGATCCACCGCTTTTCCCAGTTATTCGTCATCCTCCCGTTCATCATCGGTGCATTGTTCCTGCATCTCGAAGGATCGCACTCACCGGCGGTGTTTGCCACGGCGCTGATATCCATGGAATGCGTGAATGCCATTCTCGGCTCCATGCCGCGCAAACTCCCCGCTTCCGCCATCACGACAGGATAACAGCGCATGTCCCGCCGACCGCTCCCTGCCCTCGTCGTTCTCACCGCCCTCCTCGTATCCTGCGCGACGCAGAGACCTCCCTCCGGCGGCCCCCCGGATACGACACCTCCGCGCATCGTCGCCACCACACCGGCCGACGGCACAACGCATTACCACGGTGACGTACTCGTCTTCCGCTTCGACGAGTATGTGGACCGACGGTCTTTCGAGCAGGCGTTCCATATCACTCCTCCCCTCCAACCGCCGCCGACCTTCGCGTGGAGCGGGAAAAAGGTCACCGTCCGTCTCCACGCTCCCCTCCAACCGAACAGGACCTACGTGGCGACCGTGAACCCGACGGTACAGGACATGCGGGCAGGCAACCGCATGGCGGAAACCTTCACCCTTGCCTTCTCGACCGGGAGCATACTTGACCACGGCCGGCTGTCGGGCAGGGTCTTCGATGATAAACCCGGCGGGGTCAGCGTCTTCGCGTATGCCCTGAGCGGGAAAAACCCGGATACGCTCGACCCACGATATCATCTTCCCGATTATGTCACGCAGACTTCGGACGACGGTTCTTTCCGCCTCACGAACATGGCGGACGGCATGTACCGCATCATCGCCTTACGGGACAAGCAGGGAAATCTCCGCTACGACCAGGAAGCCGACGCGTTCGGCGTCCTCCCTTCCGATATCGCAGTTCGGCAGCACGACACCTTGTCCCCGCCGGTCGCCATGCGGCTCGCGATGGAAGACACCACCGCACCATATCTTTTAAGCGCAGCGGCCGAGAGCCGATACGCCGTGATCGCGCGTTTCTCCGAGCGACCGATTCCCCCGCCTCCCCAAACAGCCTCGTTTCTCGATTCCACAAACGGTACGCGGATCGGTGTCGGGGATGTGGTCGAAACGCCGGACACGCGTTTCGGTCTCCTGTATTTCCCGACGTCGACCCTCCGCGAAACAACGTATATCTTCGATCCTGGCGACATTACAGACGAGGCCGGCAACCGCATACCGCAGACGTGTCGCTCGTTTCGCATTCGCGGCAGTGCTTCCGATTCACTCCCCGTGCGTCTCGTGCGCAGCAACCCCCTCATACGGATGACGCAGTTCCCCGTCGATTCCCCTTTTACGTTCGTATTCTCGCGGCTGATGAAAACGACCTGTGCCGTCGCACTCCTCGACAGTTCCGGCGGTACCGTGCCCGTCGAGACGGATTGGTCGACCCCCGTCACACTCACGATGAGGCATCGACCACTCCTTCCGCAGACATCCTACACGCTCTGCCTCGACCTCCGCAAGATGGCGGATTCGCTGAGCGGGTTACCCGCAGGGGACACCTCTCTCTGTCTGCCTTTCCGGACAGGTAC
This sequence comes from Bacteroidota bacterium, assembly GCA_029907355.1. GTDB lineage: Bacteria > Bacteroidota > Ignavibacteria > SZUA-365 > SZUA-365 > JARYLZ01. The sequence goes on from JARYLZ010000014.1 coordinate 4,768, forward strand.
TCCGTCCGTCCCCGGTTCCATTTCCGGCACGATCGAAAACCTCGAAGGGATACATGCACCGGTGCGGGTCCGTGCTCGCCATGTGGAGAAACAGCATTCCGATCGCATCACACAGGCTGTCGGCACGACGTATACATTCCCCGAAATTCCGGAAGGTCGCTATATCCTCGACGCGTTCGAGGACCGCGACGGCAACGGCGTCTATTCACCGGGAAAACCCTTCCCCTTCATCCCGTCCGAACGCTTCGGCACGTCGGCGGACACGGTACGTGTCCGGGCGGGTTGGGAAACGAAGGGACCGGCCACACGTATCGTCTTTCACTGAGGGGACTGAAAACCTCTCTGCGGGATTAACCGGCGATACCTCTTCCATTCCGGCATCAACGGGCTTGAAGATAATCCATTCTCTGCAGGTACGGCGGAGACGAGGAGAACGATCTTCCCTGTTCACATCCCTGCCTACAGGAACGGGATTCCGGCGAAAAACACGACTGCCTTCGACGGTGTATCCCGGAATTGCCTTTCTCGTGCTTGGATCCGCGCACGTATCAAAGCCAAAGGCACACAGGCCGTTGGATTCGAGACGGAAAAAGCGTGTCTCAAGCGCCGGACTCACGTGCCCTCTCGTTCCACTTTCTCCGGAATTTCAGAAGGAGGGGTCTGAGAGAAAGTCCCATCTCTGCAAGTCACATGCCCCAACAATCGTCCGTTCGCTTGTCTCCCTGACTCGGATATTTCCGTTTCTTCTTCCCCCGTGCAGCACGTTCAACCGCTCCCACGACGATTCCATCCTTCCCCGACGCGTACCGAGAAACCGTGGAATATCAACGGTACACTTCGACGATAAAGGCGTCCGGGTATCCCCGCTGGATGACTTCTTCCTTAAATCGCGCTGCTTGTTCACGGGTTTGGAACGACCCGACGGTGATCTTGAAAAGACCCGATACCGAGTCGTAGTCCTTGTACACGGGGACGGAAAATTTCGTTCGCGCATCGGTGAAAAGCTGATCCGCACCGCTCTCCGCCCGAAACGCCCCGATTTGCACGCTCCACATCACCGCACCCTTTTTCGGCAGATCGCTGCGAACGGGGGGAGGGAGATCCCGACTCTCGGATTCCCTCGCCGGGACTTTTCCTTGTTGCGTCGCCACGCTGTCCGTCGGCTGGTCTGTCGATGGGACAACCGTCTGGGTGTCATCGGTCTTCTTGAACTCCTCGGGCGCGCGTACCGCCTCGCCGGACACCGTCTCCTCGCTTGGGCTGCATCCTACGAAGCAGAGCACCCACGCAGAAAGGATAACCATGCTCAAGATTCTGTGTCTCATGTCGTACTCCGTCTATGCAAGTCGTACAATCGAAACGCCACTGCTCGTGCCGATCCTGTCGGCACCCGCCTCCAGCATGCGGAGGGCCTCTTGGCGCGTTCGAATCCCCCCGCTGGCTTTGACGCGAATCGCATCCCCCGCTACGAAGCGAAGGAGAGCGACATCGCCCTCTACAGCCCCCTCCGGGCCAAAGCCCGTGCTCGTCTTGACGAAATCCGCACCCGCCTCGCGGGCGAGCAGGACGGCGAGAATTTTTTCCCTCGTGTCGAGGAAACACGTTTCCACGATGACCTTCACGCATGAAGCGGGGGCCGACGATTTCACCGTCCCAACCACCCCGCGGATATCATCCAACACCGCCTCGAGACGCCCCGATTTCAGGTGGCCGATGAGCATGACCATATCGAACTCGCATGCCCCATCCTCCAGAGCCCGGCTTGCCTGTTGAATTTTCGTCGAAGGCGATACCGCGCCGAGCGGAAAACCGATCACGGTGCATACACGCACAGCACTTCCCGCAAGGAGATCCGCGCAGAGAGGGACCCAGACCGGATTGACACAGACGCTCGCGAACCCATACTCGAGACCCTCACGGCAGATCCTTCGAATATCCTCCTCGACCGCATCGGCCTTCAGGAGCGTGTGATCGATGACACCCGCGAGCGACCGCTGAGACTCCTCGACGTCAACGCACTTCCCTACGCGCTCGCCTCTTATCCAATCGGCGAGCAGGTGCGTTGCCTCATCCAGGATGTGTTGCATCTTTACGGAACCTCGCCATGGGAAAATACATCAGTACGCGGGAAATCCGAACACAGAGTAAGCAACCGAATTCGCCACGTTTATCATATGCCAGTGATGGCGGGAATCAAGCTCGTGCGAAATGACAACACAAAGGACCCTGGTGAACAGACGAAAAAGCATGGTTCACCGTTTGTTCTCCCTATTGATTCGGAACCGATACGGAGCAACAGGCCGTGAACCGACTCCACCATGGCGTTCGCCGGGTCATCATTCTCCCCGACACTCACCACGGGCCATGTGATCGAACGTACCTTTTCACGCCCGCGCGACCAGTTCTCAAGCCGTTTTATCCTTGAAGTCGACCCGATCAACATGTTCGAATACAAGGGGCTGCAACGGTTCTCTTCATCCGATCCATCCCTATCCTCCATGACGAATCCCAGCACAGACGTTCATGGACACCTCACGAGCTATCGTAAGCGATTCCATGATCCACGGATCGAAGGCACCACATTTCTCCTTGTGCTTTCACACGATACGATAACTCGACACCCTGAATCAACGAGTTATTTGTCTCTTTCGGCGTCCGAGAAAAGACGGCTTTCGCATCGTGGCTCTTGGAACTATATCCCGAAACCGGGGGCCGATCACCCCCGCGTACCCGTACTTTCATTCATCGAAAAAGGTGGATGGGGAAACCGTCTTTTCTCCAGAGAGGGATACATGCACGAGAGCATCCCCTGTAACTCTTCCCCATCCTATGAAAACCCGTTCATCGGTATCGTGAGTTCTTATCGAATCATTTCCACCACATTCTCACCCCCATGTTGCTCATCCTCTAGAGAAGACGAAATTTTATTAGTTTGAACAAGAAAAACGGCGGAAAGGATATCCTTTCCGCCGTCGCTCGTAGCGGGTGAGGGACTCGAACCCACGACACACGGATTATGATTCCGTTGCTCTACCAGCTGAGCTAACCCGCCGGTACGGATAAGCTTATGGAAAATCCGTTTTCGAAACAAGCTCTTGACTTCCCCATCACCCGGACTCGCCCAGATTTCCATCACGCAGCCGCTCTTTCTCGATAACCATACTCCGTAGCTGGAACTGAAATGGAAGAAAAACAACCTGCGAAAAAAGGTCGAAGCTTGGAAACGATATCCGTACGGCGCCGCGCAAAGCTTGAGGCGGTTCTTCGGAAAAGGCAGCCCGATCTTACGATCGTCATCGAAAACATCTGGGACCCTCACAACGTCGCGGCAATCCTCAGAACCGCAGATGCCGTCGGCATTGCGCGTATCCATCTCGTTTACACGATCGAGGACCCACCGGATCTTCGACGGAAAGGAAAGCAGAGTTCGGCCAGTGCAAACAAGTGGGTGGATATCGTTCGGCACCGAACCATGCGTGAATGCATCGACGTATTGCACGGGGAAGGGTTTCGCGTCTATGCCTCCCGCCTCGGGACGTCCTCGCTTTCCCTTTTCGACATCGATGCGACGCATCCCAGCGCTTTCGTTTTCGGGAACGAACACCGCGGCGTCTCCGACGAATGCCTCGCGCTCGCGGACACAGCGTACATGATCCCGATGGCAGGGATGATCCAAAGCCTGAACGTGTCCGTTGCCGCTGCCGTCACCGTCTATGAGGCGTTTCGGCAGAGAACTCGTGCGGGGTTCTACGATGCCCCTCGCCTGGACGAAGCGACCATTCGCGAACGGCTCGAAGTATGGGCACGGCGATAACGCGCCCCCTCCCGCGCCGTGGATAAAGAGAGTCCGCAATATTCGGCCGTCTACAAAGACCCTCTCGCTGTCTGCATGAAGAGTCGGGATTCGAAACAAGGGGTGTACTGGGCGACGGCATGGCAAAGTGACCGACGGAGTTCCCGCAACAGCGGCAACCTCCTCTTCCCCTGAGCGACGGCACAGAGGAACAGCGAGCTTCCCCCGAATACACCGGTTCGCAAAGAGAAGGAACGGCTGTTGGATCCCGGCGTCGGAGGAATCGAAGGGCAAGGGAAAACAGGAACGGCAGGAAAGGAACGAATAGCGGAATCGCTTCGCGCACGGCAGGAAGAAGTGCACAGCTCGATCGTCCCCCCTTTTCTCACGAAGGGAAATGACGCGTATATCCTTTTTCGAAAGCGGGTACAAGAAGAACTCCCGCTCGATTCCCCTGCTAAGTTTTGCGATGTGGCACTGCTTGTACACGTGAAATCGCGTAGCATGGTCGAGTGCCACCGACAGGGAGAACCCGAAAAGAGCGAAACATCTCCTCGGATGTGGGGGCCGAATATTTCGCCTTCGCGGGGTGCTACTTCGAAGCGGAAAGTATCTCCAATCTTTGGAGCAGTGCTGGAAGCCGGAGATCTTCGTTCGGCCGATGCGGCCGTCCCACTTCGATGATCCAGCGCTCGAGAATTTTCCCGTCGGCCCCATGAAAATGTGAACCGGCGAAGGACACACCCGATGCGCAACGCATGGGGGTCATTTGAGCACGACGACTCTCATCGTCGCGGAAGATCCCTCTCCGTCGAGCCTGCATAGATATGCGCCAGCCGGCAGGTTATCGGCAGGCAAGGCCACCGTGTGCATCCCTTCGTCAAAGAGACCTTCGGCGATGAGGGTGATCACCTTGCCTTCTACCGTCGCCAGATCGATGCGTGCATGGGTCGTCCTCGGGATGAAAAACTCGATTCGAAGGATGTTACCCGAGGAAGCATCGACCGGGTTTGGAGATATCGATTCTATCCCCACCGCGTTCCGTCTCGCGAGAAGGGGTTCGCACCAACCGTCGAGGAAAACATGATCGCCGGAGAATTCGACAGTGGGGACGCAGGACTGTTCGATATGGATATTCCCCACGACGATGGGCACACGCATCGAACGCGCCCACTGGGTGGGTGAGTAGACCATCGTGATCAGAGTGCCGGAGGCACGAGCAGGTCTGCCCCAACCTGTGGAAACGGTGAGCCGGCCCGCGACCGGTTCATCGACGGTGACGGGAACAGCGGCCGATACGGTCCCTGCTGTGGAATACCCTTCGAAACGAACTGCACCGGTGTCGTAATCGCACGAAAAGGAAAAGCGGAAATCCTGGAGAAGATCCACGGGATCATGGAGGAGAATCGGTATCTCCAGGTGGTGCTTCGTGGAACAGACGAGGGTGGTGTCGATCCCGAGCCGAAGATAGGCGGGACAACCTTTCACGATAAAGGCCGTTTCCGATCCTTCGGAGAGAACATCGCAGAATTGTCGCCAGGAAACGGGGGAAACCGTGAGTGCAGTGGCGGTATTGCCGGCATGGTAGGGAACGGCGTAGCGGAGGACGAGGATGGTATCGGGGTGGTGATACGTCACCCCTCGGTTCGGGACCGCCGAAACACAGGAAACGCGAACGAGACCGGGCGTTTCTTCCCGTGCATCGATCGTTGCGCCTTCGAACACCGTCCCCGACGCGAGGACATCGAGAAAGGAACAGTGCGACGGGTCGTGGCGAGCGAGGAGGTCGAAATTCGCCGCTTCGCCGGCTCGTATTTCCCCTTCTGCGATGATAGGGACGGATACCACTGTTTCGTCGACCACCGTGTCGGGGATTGCCGCGATGAGCCTGATACGGGACCGGAAATCCTCCACGGAGTAATCGACGGCCCCGGAATCCGATAAGGTCCCCAAATCGACCCGGACTTCGACAAGGCGCGTCGTACCGCCCCGGCACGTGTCGGGGGTATGATAGCTCAAGATGCAGTCATTCTGCACGATGCTGCGCATGATGCGTTCGAAGATTTCGGAAAGGACATCGGATGTCGGTGCCGGGACGTATTCCCCTCCCGTCCGTCGTGCCAGGAGTTCCATTTCGGTTACTCGTTCATCACGGACATCGAGGCCGATGATGTAGACGGGTACCCCAAAAGCGCGGGCCGCCTGGATGGCATCGTCGAGGGACAAGATCGAGCTCTGATCCGCCCCGTCGGTGAGAAGAATGATGACCGTCTTTCCGGTATCTATCTTGCAGAGGGAAAGCGCGTGTACGATGGCGTCGTATATGGCTGTCCCCGAACGAAGCCCCAGGCCCGCGATCGCGTCTTCGAGGAGTCTTATATCGCGGGTGAAACCTTGTCCGAGTTTCGAACCGGCGGCGAAAGAGATGAAAGCCCCGTAATCCATCGGCCGGAGGCGGTGGAACGATTCGATGAACACTTCTCGGGCTCTCCGCCATTTCACGCTGTCTTCGTCGTACTCCGTCGTCCCTTCCACGTACCCCATGCTGAGGCTGACATCGAGGAGGAACATGAAGTGAACGGTCCGGACCATGGAATCCGCCGTGCAGGACACCGAGACCGGTGTCACGGCTACTGCATTTTCTCGGACGGTGAACATACCCGCGTCCAATTCCCGAACGGTGGAGGCATTATCCTCGACGCGAAGGGGGATGCGGATGCAGGGGAACGAATCGACGAGCGGCCGTTGGAGAAACAGGCGGACCTGCGCATGTATCCCTTCGATAGAGAGGGAAAGGAAAAAGAGAATGCAACCGCACCTGGCGGCTTTTCGGAAGGGAACGCCCATGATCAGTTATTCCGCGTTCCCCGAGAGGGGATGTTTCCCGATCACTTCACCGGTTCCGAGCGGACGAACACCTCGACGCGCCTGTTGAGCTGTCGCCCTTCTTCGGTATCGTTCGGGGCGACCGGCCGTGTCTCGCCATATGCATTCATGACGATGACGGACCTGGGAACGCCCTTGGAGGAAAGATACTTGCTGACCGCTTCCCCGCGCCTGCGGGAGAGAGCGATGTTATACTCTTCCGTGCCGTAATCGTCGGTATGCGCATCGAGCTGCACCTCGAAGTCCACATTGCCGGCGATAAGTTTCTTCAGGACATCTTCGAAAAGGCGATCGAGTTGCCGTGCATATTCCGGTCGCACATCCGCCTTGTCGAACTCGAAGTAGACCGTCGGCACTTCGGCAGGCTTTTTCCCCTCGACGCGGGGTGTATCCGTTTTCACCGGTTGAAGGACAACGGATACCCGGTATTCTCCAGGATCCATCTGGGGTACTTTCACCGCTTGAGCGGTTTCCAGATAATTCGGGGCCGAGACCGATACCCGATATCGCCGGTTCGGGTTCGTCGCGATGCGTACCCTGCCGTCACCGCCGCTTCGGAGTGTGTCCGGTACTTCGCCCTCCGGCGCGATGACGAGGCGCGCGCTCGAAACCGTGCGTTTGTTCACCGTGTCCCTCACCGTAATGAGGAGATACCACGTGTGCCTCGCCGGATTTTTGAACATGTGCTTGGTGACGGCGTACAAATCGAGCCCCCCGTAACCGCCGTTGCGATTGGATGCGAGGAGAACTGTATCCTCCGAACCCGTCACCCGGAAAAAGAGATCGTCACCTGCGGAATTGAACGGGCGCCCGATATTGACGGGCGGTTTCCACCCTCTTTTCGCGTCCCGTACGCTGACGAAAATGTCGAAACCGCCGAGACCCGAATGCCCATTGCTCGCGAAGAACAACGAATCGCCGCTGATGTGCATGAAGGGGGATTTTTCGTCCCCCGATGTGTTGATGGTCGGACCGAGATTTTTCGCGGGACCCCACGCCCCGCTCCGCAATCGGCGGGACACCCAAATATCCGTACCGCCGTGTCCCCCCGGTCGGTCACTCGCGAAATAGAGTTCGTTCCCGTCCGGCGAGAGGGACACATGAGAGTCCCAGTACTTCGTGTTGACCCCATCGCCGAGATTCTTCAGTTTTTGCCAATCAGCGGGCGCCTCGACCGCCGCGGTATAGATATCGGCGTCCCCCTTCCCGTCTTCCCTCCAGCATCGCGTGAAGAAAACCGTTCCACCATCCGGCGTAAAATGAACGGCGCCTTCATCGTTCGTGGAGTTGATCGTCCCGCCGAAGTTAAGCGCGGGAGTATAGGCTCCCGCTTCGATGTCGCTGAACCAGATATCGTCTCCCTGGATGTACCCTTCGACGGTCGGGCGGTTCGACGTGAAATACAACCGATTCCCGATCGGAGCGGGCGCATAATCGTCGTATGGGGAGTTGACTTGGGGACCGAGATTGTTCACAGCGCATTCCTCGCACGACAACATCTCCCGCTTGAGCGAAGAAGCGCAACCCGAAACGATCCCTGCCGCGAGAATGGCGAAAAAGAGAACTGCGCCGAGGGTTACTCTGTTGCTGTTCATGGCAGACTCACAGGATCCATTTCAAAACGAGTGCTGCGGAAAAGGATTCCGATTTCCAATCCTTGTCGGAGGAAGAGATCGTGGTCAACGGGTACGCGTACATCGCCTGAGGTGCGAGAATGACGGAACGCCCCACTTTCACGTTGAAACCGATCCCCGCTCGAATGTCGAATCGCAGAGCGGTCTCATCCGGGACGGCGGTCCAGACTTCGCGCCCAATCACCTTCTCGTTCGTGTTCGTTTCGTAGTACACGAACGATTCGTCGAGCAGCCGCTCGACCACCCGGTACCGAGAACGGAGAGGGAAGCCGACGGCCGGCCCGGCGAAAAGGTACAGGTTTCGGAACATGAAGAGTTCAACCGATGGATTCACGGTGAGGTACGGAAGCTCGACATCCATGGTCCGCTCGACATCGATCGTCGCAAAGGTACCGTCGGATACCTGCCTCCTCTGACCGGTCAGCGTCTCCGTGTAGCTTGCGCGATAGTCGTCATAAAGCACTCTGAGAGCGACGCCGAGGGAAGGTGGAAGAATCCGCTCCACCTGCAATCCGGCGAGGATTCCGGTACCGGAACCGTCATGGAAGGAACATTCTTCGCACTCCGGCAAGAAATCCCCCCTGTGGCGGTTCATGTCCGCCCCGACGATGACGCCGAGCATCCACGGCCTCGGTTCCGGTGACAAGACATCGGGGGGCGGTGCGAGGGAAAAGGCGTATTGGGCGCGGAGCGTCAGGGAGAACGCAAAGATACCGAACAGAACGAGAGAAGCGCGGCGCCCCAAAGGAATGGCGGGCTTGTGCATAGTCTGGGATGGAATTAGATGTAATGGTTTTTCTTCGCGTACGAACGGAGCTCATCCCGAAAATCCGGGTGCGCGATGTTGATCAGTTCCTGGACACGCTGGCGGATCGTTTTCCCGAAGAGGGATGCGACACCATACTCGGTGACGACATAGTGGACATCGGCTCGGTTCGTCGTCACCCCTGCCCCGGGGAGGAGGTGCGGCACGATTCTGCTGACGGTCCAGTTCTTCGCGGTAGCCGGCAACGCGATGATGGGCTTGCCTCCCTCCGAGTGAGACGCGCCGCGGATGAAATCCACCTGTCCCCCGAAACCGGAGTAGAACTTCGGGCCGATGGAATCGGCGCAAACCTGCCCGGTGATGTCGACCATCAGGGCGGAGTTGATCGCGACCATCTTCCTGTTCTTCGCGATGGTGCAGGGGTCGTTGACGTAATGGCTGGGGTGAAACTCGACGAGCGGATTGTCGTCGATGAAGTCGAAAATCTGTTTCCCGCCGAGGACGAACGAGGCGACCATTTTCCCGCGGTGCAAGGTCTTCTTCATGTTCGTGATGACGCCGTTCTCGACGAGGGGAATGACGCCGTCGGAGAACATCTCCGTGTGGATGCCCAGGTCGCGCTTGTTCCCGATGAAGGAGAGGACGGCGTCGGGGATGCTCCCGATCCCCATCTGGAGCGTCGACTCGTCCTCGATCAGATCCGCGATGTATGCACCGATGTTTCGGTACATTTCCGCTTCGCGCGGATCCGTTATCGGATCGACCTGCGGGAACTCGCGGATCGGTTCGTCGATCTCGACGATGTGGTGGATCTTGTCGACATGGATAAACGAGTAGCCGTGGACACGCGGCATGCGGGGGTTGACCTGTGCAATGATGGTCTTCGCTTTTTCGCATGCGGCTGTCGTCATCTCGACGCCTACTCCGAAACTGCAGTACCCGTGCTTGTCCGGGGGCGAGACGTGGATGAGGGCCACGTCGATGGGGATGATGCCCAGTTCGAACAGCGATGCCACTTCATGCAGGTAGATGAGTGTCGTGTCCGCGAGCCCATCGTTGACTGCTTTGCGGACATTGGAACCGATGAAGAGGGCATTGTGGCGGAAATGACCCTGCATCTCCTCGGAAACATACCCCGCTTCACCGATCGTCAAGATATGATGGACCGTGACGTCCCGCAGTTCGGGTCCTCGTGCGATCATGGCGCGGAGGAGGACTTCCGGTATCGCACATCCGGGATGCACGTAAACGTTGTCGCCCGATTTGATGACCTTTACCGCTTCCTCCGCGGAGGTGCATTTGTTCTTGTACCGGGAATGCCACTGCATAATCTACCTCTTTTTCGTGAAGAGTGATATGACGGGTATCCTATCGGATGCAAAAAACATGTGGACTCATTTTCATGCGGTGTCTCGTCTCAGCCGATTCCCACCGCCTGTTCGAGGGGATACATCGGCATAAGACCGTTTCCATTTCTCCTTTGTCGACACACGTTTCGGTACCCATCCTTCCCGGATAAGATCTTCTTGTTCCCGGTTTCATTCGTTATCGTCAACCTCCCGGAGGTCGTCGGAAACGCCTCGCCGATACACTCCCGGCAATGTTCATCACCTGTGGTTCCTACCGGGAATATACGATATCACACCTTGCATGGTGAAATTCCCCTTTCCGGAGATCTACCATACCACCCACGACCGTGACGAGATGCTTCCCCATCATCGTTACGGATGGATTATGGAACACTTTCTCGCGTCACAATGTTCGAAGCCCTTCTTTCGCGGTAGCGCGTCACGGGAATATGCCTACCCTTTCCTGCTCGCAGGGCTATCGTTTGAGCCCGTCGCGCGGTATGCGGCCTGAAGGGTATTCCTCATGAGCATGACGATGGTCATCGGGCCCACACCGCCTGGAACGGGGGTCATGGCGGATGCTTTGAGCCGCACAGGTTCGAAATCCACGTCACCCTGGATACGGTATCCTTTCGGTGCGTCCGGGTCCGGCACGCGGTTGATCCCGACATCGATCACGACGGCCCCCTCGCGGACCATGTCCGCGGTGATGGCTGCCGGTTTCCCGATCGCGACGATCAGGATATCCGCAAGGCGTGTCACGGAACCGAGATCCTGTGCCGCCGTATGGGCGACGGTTACGACGGCGTTCGCGCCCGCGGCTTTCTGCATGAGCATGATCGCCATCGGTTTTCCCACAATATTGCTCCTCCCCACGACGACGACATGCCTGCCGGAGATTTCCACGCCCGAGCGGATGAGCAGTTCCTGAATACCTGCCGGTGTACACGGGCGGAAACACTCCTGGCCGAGGACGAGCTTTCCGAGATTGACGGGATGGAAACCATCCACATCCTTTCGCGGCGTGATGGCATTGATGACCCTTTCCTCCGAGATGTGTGCGGGGAGAGGGAGCTGGACGAGAATGCCGTGCACATCCGGGTCGATGTTCCACGCGTCCAGGTATTCGAGAACGTCACTGAGCGATGACGTCGCCGGGAGGCGAACGGTCCGGGAAGAAAAGCCGCAATGTGCGCATGCGCGCTCTTTCGAGGCGACATATGAGAGAGCGGCGGGGTTGTCGCCGACGAGGAGGAATGCAAGACCCGGCCGGATGCCGGTTCGTGCAGTAAATGCCGCCGTCTCACGGCGGATTTCCTCCTTCATGACTGATGCGATGGCAGATCCGTCAAGAATGGTTGCCGACATGGCGGGAAAATTCCGGATATATGATCGGTTCGATAGAGAGCGCCTTTCCGCTGACCGCGTCGACTGTGACAACGACGGCAGCCAAGTGGACATCGTCGGTAGCCGGTTCGAACTTGCTCGGTGTCTGTCGCATGAAACGCCGCAGGGCGACCTCTTTCCGCATCCCGACAACGGAGTCGTACGGGCCCGTCATCCCGACGTCGGTGATGTAAGCCGTCCCCCCCGGGAAGATGCGCGCATCCGCCGTTTGGACGTGCGTGTGCGTCCCGATGACTGCCGAGACTTTCCCATCGAGGAAAACGCCGAGGGCGATTTTCTCCGCCGTCGCTTCCGCGTGGAAGTCGACGAGAATGACCCGGCATTCTTCGTTCAACTTTTGCAGGGCCGTTTCGGCCGCGTGGAACGGACAGTCGATGGGACTCATGAAGACGCGGCCTTGGAGGTTGATCACGCCGACTTTTCCGAGCGCTCCGAGGTTCACCGTGCAGAATCCACGCCCGGGATTCTCGCGCGGGTAGTTGAACGGACGGAGAAGGAACGGTTCGTCGGCGAGCAGTTTCTGGATGTGCCAATTTTCCCAGATATGGTTGCCCGAAGTGATCACGTGAACGCCGAGATCCTTGAGGCGGGCGACTTGCGTTTCGGTGATGCTCTTCCCGTCCATCGCGTTTTCGCCGTTCAGAATGACGCAGGCGGCGCCGTAGCGTTTGATGAGCGAGGGGAGGAACGCTGCCACCGCCTCCATGCCGGGTGTCCCGACGACATCACCGACGAAGAGGACAGGAAATGAGGAAGGCATGCAGGGATTCTCGATGGAATGCAACGCTCCGCGAAGTTAAGACAAGAGGCCGGGAAGTCCAATCCGCCTCTTTTGTTCGAGCGTGGCGGAATCGTACTTTTGGGTATCCTCTGCACGATCCTTCGACCGATGTCCCGGACGCTTGAAGAACGACGCGAACAATCCCGCGCGGAGGACAGGGAGTTGATTCGTCGCGCCGTAGCCGGTGAACAGGATGCGTATGCTCGCCTCATGGAAAAGTACGAAGCCATGATCCGACGCCTCGTTTCCCGGATGACGGGAACATCGGCCGAAACGGAGGACATCGTCCAAGAAGCCTTCATCAAGGCTTTTCAGGCTCTGTCGTCCTTCAACGACGAATTCTCCTTCTCGACATGGCTCTGCAAGATCGCGACGAACAACTGCATCGACCACCTGAGGAAGAGGAAACTTCATACCGTTTCTCTCGAAGGCAGATGGGATGAACCGGACCACGAGCGTCTCGAGATCCCCGACTCGAGTGCGCTCCCGGATGTGCGTATCGTCGAGCGACAGCGCGCCCAGGCCATCCAACGGGCTATCGATGCTCTCCCGGAGAAGTATCGCATCGTTATCGTACTCCGCCACCAGCAGGAGATGCGCTACGAAGAAATCGCCGAGGAACTCAAGATCCCCCTGGGCACGGTCAAAGCGCACATCTTCCGAGCTCGGGAGCTCCTCAATAAATACCTGCGAGGCAGGGTCGACCCCGAATGACGACTTCGACGGATTGCATTTCTCCTCTCATTCTCTTATACTTCAACAGTGTCATCGGGGCGTGGCTCAGCCCGGTAGAGCGCTCGGTTCGGGACCGAGAGGTCGGAAGTTCAAATCTTCTCGCCCCGACACAGTCGAGGAGTCGGCACGACTCCTCGTTTTTTCTCCGCGGAAAATCCTCTGTCGGAAAACGATGAAACCCTCCCTGGCCGTGTCCCGGGATAGAGGGAAAAGAATGTTCGTTTCGCCGTGAAACGAATACGCTCGCAGCCTCGGGTCCGAGGTCTCGCGGGGAGAGCCGCGGGCTGAGGTTCGCCGGTTTTTTCCTCCCGTGTGACCCACTCTGCCCTTTTCCCAGTGTCATGTGTCCATCCATCTCTTCCGCCATCAGTGCAGGCGGGTTCCGACGAAAGAGGGTTTCTCTTCGCCTCTCCCCTTCTCGCTGTTTCATCTCCATCACGGCAACGTGCAAAGACTCCCCCATCTCCCAGCCGCCACCCATACGTCGTTGAGCGTTGAGCGGATTTCTCGTAGATTGTTCGCATCGAAAAACTCCGGAGGGTCCTATGAACGAAAGATTTTCCTTTCACGGTGCGATATGTCCGCTCGGGACACTGGCCTGCATCGTACTCCTCGCCGCGACGACTATCGCACGAGCACAGCTTGTGTGGAATCAGTCCGAGAACCCGAAGACAGGGAAAGTCCTCTGTCTCCTCTCGACGAGCGATGGGGTTCTCTATGCAGGCACGGAACGCGGCGGAGTTTTCCGGAGCACGAACGGTGGCGATGCATGGTCATGCATTGCTCTCGGCGGCTCGACCGTTTACTCTCTCTACAAGTTGGGTGACGGCCGGCTCATTGCAGGCCTCGACTACGATGTCGTGATCTCGACGGATGACGGGGGAACATGGACGAAGACCGGCCCTTCAACGGTACAGAACGTCCATGGGATCGTCGTGGACCGCCATGGGAACTGGTACATCGGGAGTTGGGCCGGCATCCACAAGAGCACGGACGAAGGCGCCACGTGGACGGAATGTATGAGCGGTCTCCCGAACATCTCCGTGAACGCTCTCGCTGCCGATACGGCCGGCGTGCTCTATTCCGCACACCAGAACCTGGGCTTGTACGTATCACGGGACGAAGGGGAAAACTGGGTCAGCGCCGATCCTACACTCGAGCAGGCCACCGCTACTTCGATCACCATCGCGGAGAATGGGACCATTTTCGTCGGGACCATGGGGTTAGGGGTTTACCGATCTACGGACGGGGGAACCACGTGGGCCGAAGCGACGACAGGCTTGACGGTCTTCAACATTTCGAGTGTCTTCACCCGCGACGGGATCAACGTGTACGCCGGGACGTCGAACGGGAGAGTATTCCGCTCCACGAATGGCGGCGATTCCTGGACGCAGGTGTTCCTCACGCCGAACGGCAAGGAAATTCTCTCGATCACGAGCGACCGTTCGGGGAAAATCATCATCGGGACGGCATGGGAAGGCACATTCTCTTCTTCCGATGGAGGGTCGACGTGGAACAACACCGGCAGCGGTTTCATCAATGTCTCCGTTCCCTCATTCGCCGTCAATTCGCGCGGCTTGATTTTCATGGTCAACCAGACTCCCCACGACATCATGGTTTCCCATGACGAGGGGACGACGTGGACGCCTGCGAACGGACAGCAATACCGCAATACCCGGAGTATCGCGGTGATGTCCAACGACTTCCTCTATGCGGGGACGAGCCGTGGAGTGTTCCACTCGACGGACGACGGCTTCTCCTGGTTCACAGACACGCTGGGCATGTACAACCGTGACGTCCGTGTCATCGCCATCGGGCCGGATCGGAACATCTACGTGTCCTGTTTCGGGAAACGCTTATACCGTTCGAACGATTACGGTCAGACATGGACATTGATTTCCCAGGGACTCGGCGGTTCCGACGTCATCAGCTTCGCCTTCGCCCCCGATGGAACGGTTTTCGCCGGTACCCTCAATGCCGGCCTCTACCGATCCACGAACAGCGGATCCACCTGGACGAACATCTCACAAGGCCTGAACCGGCTGCTCGTGACCGCCCTCTGTTACAGCGAGGTCTATGGCTTGTACGCAGGCAGTTACGGGGAAGTCTACCACTCGACGGACCGAGGTGACCGCTGGACGCGGATCACCAACGACCTCCCCGTCGCCACGGTGAACGCCATCGTTCTCTCGCCTTACGGCCACCCCGTCGTGGGGATGGAATACAAAGGCGTATACTTCTACGACCCGGCAGAACGCCGCTGGGCACCCTCGAACAACGGCCTCTTCAACCCATACGTCCTCGCGTTCCAGCTCACCCGAAGCGGGAAGCTTCTCGCAGGAACCGATGGCAACGGAGTTTTCTCCTGCGTGCGCGTGCCCGATGACGCCACGTCCCCCTCCGCCGCAGCAGATGCGGGGTTCCACGTTTCCCTCTACCCCAATCCCGTCGTTTCATCCCGGCACACGACTGCCACCCTCAGCGTGCGGGAAACACAAGCCGGCGAGCCGGTCCGACTGCAGGTGACGGATGCGCTCGGCAGGACTCGCCATAAGGCAGTCGGGTCTTTCGACGGACGGAACGGTTCGTTTTCAATCGGTCTGTCTTCGTGGGAACCCGGAATCTACTTCTACACGGTCCAGAGCGGAGGGACACGCCGGAACGGTTCGTTCGCCGTCATGCATTGATCAGCGAAGATTCCCCTTCTTCGTACACCGTTGTCCCGTGTAAAAGGGGGCAGCTTATCCCATAGGAACGGCTTCAACCCTGCCGTTACCCTTGGAGCGCGTTGTCAGAATCCGTACGCGCTGAAACCGCCGTCTACCGCTATCACCTGCCCTGTGATATACGAGGAGACGTCCATACAGAGAAAAGCGACGAGAGCGGCGACTTCCCGCGGCTCACCGACTCGACCGAGGGGCGTGCGGGATAGGACGCGTTGGAGATACTCCTCGTTTTCGAGGAGCTTGCGGACAAGTTCCGTCCCGATGTACCACGGGGCGACGGCATTCACGCGGATCCCGTCCGGCGCCCATTCGACGGCGAGGTACCGTGTGAGATGGTGGAGAGCAGCCTTCGACACCGCATACGGCGCCCCCGTGCGGACCGTAGTCAAGCCGGCCGTGGAGCCGATGTTGACGATCGAGGCCGCCGGGGAACGTTTCAAGCGCTCATAGCAGAGGCGGCAGAGCGAGAATGCGCTCGTGAGGTTCGTGTGCCAGAGGAACTCGTACTCTTCGTCGGTGTACTCCACGGTACGTTTCCGGATATTCGTGCCGACGTCGTTGACGAGAATATCGAGCGCCTGTTCGGGGGGGATATCCTGCATGACGTGCGTTCGACCCTCGGGGCTCGAGACATCCGCAGCCGTGCCGGAGCAGGAAAATCCTTTCGACACCCACGTGTCCAGGGTGGTGCAGATTTCATCTGGGTCCCGCGCCACGATGTGCACGTGTGCGCCCAATTCGAGAAAGAGTTCTGCCACTGCGCGTCCGATCCCACGTGTCCCACCTGTAACGAGAGCTGTCTTCCCTTCGAGGTCCCAATGGGAAACCGTCATCGTCCCCTTTCCTGTCTTTGTTCGTACACTGAGGCATCCTTCCGGGGAAACTCTGCCCGATTAGGGAAAATACATCTTGGTGGCGGATGTTCCTTCTCCCTCAATGGACGCGGGCAAGGGGGAAATCCACGCTTTCGCAACCGAAACAACGGGGCGTTTGGCGTCCTTCCGTCACGGCATTCACGTGTGCCGAGACGTATTCCGCCAACTCCCCGAGACGTACGAAACCATCGGATGGCGCCGTCTCCGCGAAACCCTTGAGACCTTCCGCAAGGAAAAACGTGAAGACACCGTGGCCGCGGTCCTCGAACTCGAGCGCTTCCTGGGAGGCATGGGAAGCGGAGAGAATCGCGTAGCCGTTTTCCGCTTTCGCAATTTCGCGGAGCAATTCATTCGCATCCGAGACGGCGCGGGCACCGTCGTCGGCGGTCGCCCCTGCATGGCAGGCATCGATCACCCAGAGTACTTTTTTCATGCGGCCCTGTTTCCGGATCATGTCGTTGATCTGGCTTGCGGGCACCGCCGTGGCGCTCAAGCGCGAGGGTTCCGCATCCGAGGAGAGGAAGTAAAATGAACCCGCATCCAGCATGCCGTGACCCGCGAAGTACACGAAAAGCACGTCGTCTTCTTGGCTGGCTTTCAACAAGTAATCCAAAGCGGAGAGAATGGCTGCGCGCGTCGCCGCGGTGTCGGTGAGCAAACGGATACGCTGGGCGGGAAGAGCTCCGCACTGCGGGTTCCGCAACAAGGAGTCGACGAGCCGGGCATCCGACACGGCGAATCGCAGGGTCGGGACCGAAATGTCCCGGTACGTATCTACACCGATGACAAGAGACCATATACGCACCGGCATGCGTTCGCCCGTTTCGAGGAAGTACTCGATTTCCCTCACCTTTCGTTCCGCCCTCCGGAGAGCGGATTTCCCCGCTTCGAAATCCCGCTCGTCTTTGAGGACCATGCGGAGAAATTTCTGGGCTTCGAGGTAGGCGAGCCGTGCCCTTTCCCAATCCTCCGCACGCTCGAGTGATCGTGCCGTATCGATAATCCTAAGGGCTTCGCTGTAGGCGGCGAACGCCCGGGGGTTGTTCGGGATCCCCCGACGGATATCCTCCCGTCCTCCTTTCGGGATCTCGATCAACTTCCCATCCTCGAGGGCTGCCGCGAATTTCTGGGTCAGTTCTCGGATGACGGAGAATACACGGTCCGCTCGGTCGGTCACTTCCTCCGCTCGAAGGACACGCCCCGTCTCGACTTCCACCATTCGGGCATCCACACGGAGCACGTCTCCGAGTTGGAAGTAACTCCCGAAGAGGAGGACTTGCACGCCGAGCAGTTTCCCTAAGCGGCTGCGCGTAGAAGGGTCGGCCATCTCGCTCTGTTGGAGGCGCAGCTCGCGGCTCAGATCGTCGAGACGCTCCCGCTCGACGAGATCGAGCATAGGCAAACGGGAGAACGCCGTCGTGAAAATGCTCTGGGCAGCGGGACCGAAATATGCGAGATCACTCGTGGGAGGAGCCGCCCCGCGGAACTCGAGCACGGCGAGGCGGACTTTCTGGGCTCCGGTCTTACCTGCCCAGACGAGGAACATAAAGAGGAACGCGTGGGTAACAATCTTCACTCGCCCGTTCATTTTCGTCCACCCTCCATGACAATTGCGGTGTAGAGTCGAAAAACCCATCCGTTCACGCTTGCACGGCTCGACCCGATTTCGGCGGTGCCGCGTGTCATGCCAAGCTGAGCCTTTACTTCCAGAGCATCACGAGGCCGCCACCCGATACCTGCCCACGGGTCCACGATGAATGCGGAAAACCCCTTGGCGATGATACCCGAGAAAGGGCGGTATTCGCTTGCCGAGAACCATGCCGCATGAATGGATAGATCCAAACGCCAGGACGAAGAACGCGAAAGGGGGATTTCCGCGCGGTAGTCGAGTTCCACCTCGGGGCCATGCCGTATTTCGGCGTCCTCAACGGTAAGGACATCGGGAGAAATCCGCACGCGAGCCGATGCGTATGCATCCTGGAGGACCCCGTTCTCCGCCCTGTGCGTCCATCGCCCTGTACAGGTGAGACGCACGCCCGGTTTGCGGAAGACGAAGAACGACCCAATGGGGACACCCAGCACATCGACGCTTTGGAGGCGGTCGCTCCCATAGAAGGTCGACGCGATATCGCATGCGAGGGACGTGCGCCTGTCCGGGCGATATTCGCCCCCGACAGCCGCCGTCGCCTCATCCCCGGGATCGTACAAGCCGAGCGTGTCGACGGGCTGAAAACGGCCGCGGGACAAGTATACCGCACCCGCGTGGATGATGAAGAGCGTCGAGATTTCCTTTGCCCACGCCCCGCCGACCTGGATGTTGAAACCTTCCCCGAGAGATTGTACGGGAAAGCCGAAAGCCCGAAGGGTCGTGACGGAAGTCAAGACTTGCTTCCCCCGTGAAGCGGCTTTTTTCCCCGTTGCGAGATTGGCATCCGCCAGGATCAGGAACGGGGTATCGGGGAAATACCACGAGAGCCCGACATGGGTATCGCTGGGGGAAACGATCGTCCCCAGCGTGTCGCTGCTTGCCAGGTACGGCGTGTTCGCGACACGCACCATGAGCGAAGAACTGAGGGGAACCACCGACGCGAGAGGGAAAGCCAGCTGAGTATACCTGTCCCCACCGAGCTTGATTTCCCGCCATACGCTAGCGCCGTGAATGGCCCATCTGTCTTCGAGCAGGAGACGCGCAGGGGGGATCAACGTCTGCTGGGAAAGGCACACGCCGGGGGCGAGGAAAAGAGACACGAGGAATGCGCGCACCGTCATCGCTGCACAATGAAAAAGGAGACGGTCGATTTCCCTTCGGCCGTTCTGGCACGAAGAGCGTAGCACCCCGCGGGGAGAGCCGCCGTGCCGACGACGAGCGGGTGCACGCCCTCACCGTACCGTCGACCGGAGAGCGATGGAACGACGCGGCCGAGCCGATCGATAACGTCGACGCATACCGTCGAACCGACCCCGACATGGAGAGAGGACCGGACCGCGTCACGAGCAGGGACGGGGTAGATAGGTTCCAGGTGGAAGCCCCCGGCTGGAACGAAGGCACACATGGATGCACCGACAAAGTTGGTTGTACCGGCCAGTAACCGGAAATGCGGCATACCGCCCCTCCCGCGGATCACAGCAGGCACGGACGTTACGGTAGCTGTGGAACCTGTTCCATCGGCCAGCGCGATCGTCCAGCCTTCCGGTGGTGTCCCCTCCAGATCTGCAGAGAACTCCCAGTCTTCGTCGCGGAGGGAGCGGGTGACGACGACATCCCACGAAGCCCCGCTGCACGTATCGTGCTCATACGACTCGATCAACGGAGTGTGAAGCGAAACGCTGCGGGGGAGTAAGCCGAGTGCCGCCGCGTCGGCAGGCAGGGGGGGAATCGGCACGGCGCTGGGCCCCGATGCAGAGGAACGGACTCCTGCACGGCACTCGCTCGACCATCCGTTCGTTTTCAACCGAAACCGCACGCCCCACCCTGCGGTTTCTCCACGCCCGGCGTGGATTTTCTCGAACAAAATGACGGGGAGCATGCGAACGGCGGTCGGGTCTGGGTCGGACAGGAAAACGAAATACCCTTCTTCCTTTCGGATCACGCCGGAAGCGTCCGGCAATGTGAAGCGGCCGTCACGATAAGGATATGGGCCGGCGAATTTTCCCGTCAATTGCATACTCTGTACCGACCGGAGCCAATCCACATCGAGTGGGTACGGCGATGCGATGAGGTTCCACCCCGGTCGAACGTCCACGTAGAAGTCGTCGATCGACTGGAAGGTCGCAGCGGGTAGACGCAATTCTCTTTGCATACGCGAAATCATGAAGTACGCCTTCCCCCTTTCGAATGCTACGAACCACGCGCTCGGGTTCTTCCTGTTCCCCGCCGGCCCCGAGTACTCGACATAGCGGCCCTCCTCGGCGATATAGGAAAAGCACCGCCATTCGGTCACGGAATACGGTCCAAATTCTCTCGCGATCGATGAATCCATCACGGTCACCGGTACATCCCTATCCAAGCCGAACAAGAGAAATCTCCCGGCCGGGGCTTCTTCAATGCGGGGCGGCACGACGAGAGGGATACCCGTTCCCTCGAGATCGACGAACACGTAGGTGCTGTCTTGCACGATGCCTCGAATGTACGTGCGTCGAACGATGACGGCGTCGCCGGTGATGCGACCCGTCGCTCGCGGGGAAAAGAGGAATCGGAACACGGCCGGCGAGGATGTCGCATCGACAGGGCCCTGCGGTCCGGCGAAACGGAAAACACCCCCGCCGTCATTTCCGAAGGACACGAATTCGGCTTCGTACCGGAACGGTGTCAACGAATCCCCTTTCACGGGAACGTCCCGTTCCACCGTCTCCGTCAGTCGCACAGAACCGAAATCGAGAAGCACCTGAGCGGAGCCGGTGCATCGACTTGCGCACTGGATGCACAGGAGGGTTGCGATGGAAAGCTCCCATCTCAAAGCGAGGAAACGCACCGGGTTCGGAAATCGCTTCATCGGTTCGGTTCGGGCGGTAATGGGAGAATTTGCGGGCCGTCCCTGCGTGCCGCGCCTGTGTTCAGAAAACCCGCTTCGAGCAGTCGCGCCCCGGTTTCCAGCAGCGTCTCCCGTGCAGCCGTCGAAATTCTCGGTGCGGGGAAAAACACAAGGAGGAGATTCCGCAAGGAAGGGATGGGTTCGGCGAGCGTTTCCGCCGCCTCGTACCGTCTTCGCGCCAGTTCGAAAGCAGGGTCCTCCCTGAGGGCGGCGACGAAATATCCGGCTGCTTCCTCGTATCTCCCCGCATCCCATGCGCGGAGTCCTCTGCAATACGCGAAGAAGGCAAGCGTGTTTTCCGTCTGGGGGACCTGGATCTCACGCCGTTCAGTCGCCGTCAGGGGAATGTTCAACTCTTTCAGTAACGAGAGAGCGATTTTCTTCTCGAGGGAGAACAACCGTTCTTCCTTCCCTCGTTCGCGGACAGCTCCCATGATCCGTCCGTCTCGGACCGATACGGCGCGTGCAGAGAGAACGATCTCGCTCCGCTGGCGTTCCACTCCGGGGTCGATGAGGATTTCCGCTGCGAGGAGGCGGCCCTTTTCCGGCAGGGTGGCCGGGTCCCATGCCGACGTGTCTCGCTCCAGTTCGATGAGGACCTCCGCGAGACGGGAGCGCTCGACGACAGCGACAGCGGAGGCTTTCGAGAGATCCGTCGTCAAGAAATCGGTCAAACCGACTGCGGCTAGGGCGAGAGAGGTGTCTTTCCGTCCAGCGGCAACAGGCAGGACGGCAAGGATGCGTTTCCCTGCCACGGCCTCTATCTTCGTCCCCCCGAAATCCGTTCGAACGACCGAATCTTTTTTCCTGAGGGCTGCGACGACCCGAGCGATTTCACCCCGGTGCGCGGCGAGCTTTTCGTTGCGCGATGCCCTTTCGTAGGCATCCGCGGCTTCAGCGTACGACCCGACCTGTTGGGCGGCTACCGCCCGTGCGAACGTCTGGGCACCGGGGATCGCCGATCGTGTATCGGCGAGGCGTAGGTAAGGGAGCGCATCAGCCCTGCCCCCGAGGAGATATGCGACTCCAATGCCACCGAACGTTTCCGCTGTGTCCGCCCCAGTTTCGAGTGCGCGCTCGAACGAAACGGCGGCGGATGCGTAATCCCCTTCCGCCAAGAATTCCTTCCCCCGCTCGACGAAGCTTCCTGCCGAGCACCCTCCCATCAGGCATGCGCACGAGACGAGGACACAGAGGACGGCGGTTCCCTGTGTGATCCACGCATGCGGACAGTCAGCGCCTGAAATCCTTGTTAAGGTCGAAATCCGTGTCTCTTCCACGCGTTTCGTATGCTCCGACACGAGTCATCGTGATTCGGATCCGCCGCTGGGAAGCATAGTCCGTGTTGTCGTTACTGACATCGCCCCCGACGATGCTGTACCGGATTCGACCGGCTTCCTTGAGATCCAGGTACTCGCGATGGCCTTCCGATGCCGCTTCGCGGAAAAGACGGTCGAGGTACAGGTATGAATGCCAAGCGCGAAGCCCGGAGAGCTTGAGGTTGTCGAGTACATCGCCTTTCGATACCGTATGTGTGTTCCCCCTCATGTCGGCGAACGTGACGGTTTCGTCTTCGAGGTACCTGCCGATGATCGGCTGCGGATCCGCATAGCCCACCACTTTGATCTCCAGGATTTCCGACGGGAGACCCTGCGCTGCGAACCGGGGGAAGATCTCCTCGACACCGGCGGTGTACACGGTGCGAAAAATGCTCTCCACCGTCTCGGCGTATGCGATGTACTGCTGGTGTCTTCTCGACTGCCGAGGGAACCTCTCGATGTACGTGGCGGACGATAGCTCACCCTGCAGGCGCGTGAAGAGGTCCTCGAGGGAAGCGCGCGTATTCGGCCGGTAATAGCCGGTTACGAAAAAGGGGATATTGTAGCGGCCGAGGTCGAATTCCGCAACCGTGATGGGTCCGAATAGGAGGACGACGCTCTGTTCCGTGTTCGCGCGCGTCTCGGTGACGTCGGCCGCACGCTTGGGGTAATCCCGGATGACCGCTTCCACCCGGTATGCCCTGTCGGCGGGGAGAATCTCCGTGTACTCGGCAGCCTGGGTGTTGGTCACGAAGGATGTCAGAACGTTGCCCGTCTCCGCGTCGATGATGGTGACCAGGCTCGGCAAAGGTTTGCGGCTGACCGAGTCCAGCACGCTGACGGTCAGGCGGAACATACCTTTCCCGAACACGTTCGGCGTCCCGACGTACACGTCGAGGCCGCCGTACCCTCCTCGCCGCGAGGATGCGAGATAGAAATCCTGGTCCTTCGCGGGAGCATGGAAAAACATATCGTCTTTGTCCGAATTGACGACCGGCCCGAGATTGACCGGATGGGTCCATGTCCCGTTCTCGTACATCGTCATCCAGATATCGTACCCCCCGTACCCCGCCAGGCCGTTCGACGCGAAATACAACGTCCCGCCGTCGGGGGTCAAGTACGGTGAGCATTCGTTCCCCTTGGTGTTGATCCACCGGGGAAGGGGTTTCGGTTCGGAACAATTCGCCCAGTCGTCGCAGGTCACGGCCCAGAGGTCCGTTCCGCCCGCCCCGCCTGGCCTGTCGGATGCGAAAATGATCGTCCTCCCGTCGCCCGTGACGGCGGGTTGGGATTCCCAGTGCTTCGTGTTGACACGCGGGCCGAGGTTCCTGATACCCGTCAGGGTGCCTCCCGAGAGGTAGGCAGACCAGATGTCCGTATCGCCGAACCCGCCGGGACGTCCGTCGGATGCGAAGAGCACCCTCCCTTCGGGCGTGACGACCATGGCACCGTCGTTACCCTCCGTATTGAAATCCGTGCCTGCATTCTCCGCAACGGTCCACGCGTTCCCGACCCGCTGGGTGCGGAAAATATCCGCTTCACCCCTGCTGCCGGTTTTTCGATAGCTCGTGAAATACAGGGTTGACCGGTCAGCGGTGACGGCAGGGGCGTAATCGTCGCTCGGCGAGTTGACTTCCGCTTCGAAGGGTCGGACGACGATGGGGTAGCCGCTGAAATTCTGTGCCGCGGCGGTAAAGGACAAGAGATAAAAAACGATGCTGAAAACGATACCGCGTTTCATGACGAATCCTCCGTGTCAGAACGATATCAGGACGCCCAACGTGCCCTGGAGAACGGAGTATTTCCACTCCCCTTCTTTCGACGCGCGTGTCAAGGGGTGGCTGTAGAGAATTTCCGGGTTGAGGTAAACCCGGTGTGACAATCCGATGCGCGCTCCGATCCCACCGCGGAGGGCGGCACGGAAGGTGCTCGGGAGAGAGTACGAATCGTCGTACATCACCTGCGAGGTCGTGCCATCGAGATATGTCACGCCGGGCGGGCCGAGGATGGTTTCGCGTTTGAAAAAATGATTCCCTAACAAAAAGCCGAAGGAAGGCCCGGCGGCGAGGTACACGCCGGCAAAGGGAAAGACGTAGGCTGCGAACAGGTCCACGGTCAGCACGTGCAAATCGACCTCGAGCTTGTTCTCGAGATCCACCAGTTCGATCGTATTGCCGAGACCACGTATGGGGTACCTCTGCAGGAAGGCCGTGAATTCCCCGCGCGGATTCTCGTACAGGAGACGCGGGGAAAAATCGAAAACCCCGAGGACCGGGAAAAACGCTTTCACACCCAGCGCCGGACCGAGGCCTCTCCCCTCGTCGAAAGCGCAACAGAGGATGCCGTTTTCCGTCGTGGTGAAACGCCCTTTGTGGATTGCGTTGTCGACACCGCCGAACGGGCCGATGAAGCTCATGCGAGCGGCCCCGGGGTAGAGAATCCGATCTTCCGGGCCTTCACCTCGCAATGCAGGGGCGAGGACGATCACGAGGAGAGAAACGATGGAGAACGTACGTGCTGCCATGACGGGTCCCTCCGTTAGCGGACGACCAGCATTTTCATCATGTCCACGGCTCCACCGCATTCCAGCAGGCAGTGATAGATGCCGGGGGGAACGTTCCGCGCCTCGAAGAGGATTTCGTGATCCCCTTTCACGGTCCACTCGTCCCGCAGGACGCACACCGTTCGCCCGAACGCGTCGACGACGGAAAGCCGAACGTGACAGCCCTCGGCGAGGTTGTACGCGATGCGCGTGTGCGACCCGAATGGATTCGGCGTATTTCCCTTCAACGTACCCGTGATGCGGCGCGACGGGTCGAGCAAGCGGCGGTCGATGTAGCAGAGGCTGTCGATCGTGAAACGCGCCGTGCCCGTGACACCTACGCGCGGGTTCCCGTCTGCGAATACGGCGGACATGAGGGCGACGTCCGTCGTGCGCGCATTCCCGAGGAGGACACGGAAATTCAGGCGCACCAGGACGCTGTCCGGGAACGGGTTTTCGAGCGGCGGCCCCGCGAGATCGAGCATCAGATACCCCCGCGAAGCATCACAGGTCTCCGTTGCGTCCGTGACGGTGAGCGGCGCGCTGAGGGACGAACCCGTCAACACCGGTTGCTCACCGGGAGGTGTGGATTTCCTATCGTTGCCGAGAAGCGTCTTGTTGTACGAGACTACGACGCGGTACGAAGTCACCTCGTACTCGGCAGGGAGCTTGTCGAGAAGGCGGACCGGTATCACGGTGAGGTTGCCAGGTTTCCCGCGGTATTCCCCTGTCAGAGCAATGGTCACGCTGTCATACCCAATCCCTTGGAGCGGGAGGAGAATATCCGATTGCGTGCAGCCGTTGTGAGAGACGGAAAGCGTATCGCGGATGATCCGTAGTCGTGTCGGGGTGAAACATACCTGGATCACTGCCGCTCCTCCCGGCGCGATGAGCGGGAGTGTCCCGACGACCGTGAACATCGGGTTCCCGTTCGTGATGCCCGTGACCGTCAGAGGAGCATCACCGATGTTGCGCACCGTCAGGGGGAGACAGGTCGTCCGCCCGACCTTCGTCGAGTCGAACTCCAGTTGGGAAGGTTGGAGGGCGACGATGGGGGTCACACCGCGCCCGCGCACATGGAACGCCACCGCCGTGTTCCGGCTGAGCAGAACCGCAATCTGGCGGTACACCGCTACGAGATCAGTCGTCGAGGTAGCGCTGAAGAACCGCCCACCGGTTTGTTCGGCGATGGAAGTCAATGTGGCAGGGTTCGCCTCGCCGATGCCGATGGTGAAAATGGTCACGTTCGCAGCGAGGGCGGCCGCAACGACGTCCGACGGAGTGGCAGAACCGACATTGTTCTCTCCATCGGTCAAGACGATGAGAACGCGCTTGTTCGTCCTCGTCACGAGCTGCGAGACGGCATCGATGGACGAGTTGTAGAGGCGGGTGCTCCCCGAGGCGGAAAGCGCCTGGATCGCGTTCGAGAGGAGCACCTTGTCCGACGTGAAATTCTGCCGGACGGAGAAACCGTCGGAGAACGCGTATATCGCCGCCTCATCGCGGACATTCAGAGTGTCGATGAGGCCGGATACGAAATCGTTCCCCGCCTGCTTCGCTGCGACGATCCGCTGAACACCGTCCGACATCGTCGTCGACATGCTCCCGCTGACGTCGAACAACATCCCGACGCTCAGCGACACGCGTGTGTCCGCGTACAAGACGACCGACGTGGTGTCGGTCCTCGGCGCGTCGGGCGGCGTATAGCACACCTGGAATGTTCGGGACTCACCGGGCTGAAGCTCGAACGGCACCGAGATCGATGCGGTGAACGGCGGCGGGATCCCGGGGAGAGACCGGACGGTGAGCGCCGTGTCGCCGATATTGGAAAAGGTGACTAGTCTGCATTTCGTCGTTCGGCAGAACGTCGTATCGAAATCGATCGTGTCGGGTACGATCCGCAGGATGGGACCGAGGGCGCTGTTCGTCGCCGGCAGCGCGACGCCGAGAAGACGGATACGGATGTCGGGGTCGGAACAGCTCGTGTTTTCGATGACCGCCTCGCCGCTTGCGAACCCCCGTGCACGCGGTTCGTAACAGAACATGACGGTATCGTTCCCCCCCGGTGGTATCGTTCGCGGTACGGTCGTCCTCACCGTGAACGGTGATGGGAGCGTGATCCGGTTGATGTCGAGCGGTGCGTTGCCGTTGTTCTCGACCCGGACAGGAAGGCAGGACGAAGCCCCGAGAGTGACAGCGCCGAAATCCAGTTGATCCGGCGTGAGCGAGATGCGCGGTTCGGCAGTGACGGCATCCATGCGGAAAGAGAAGAGAATGTTCGTGCTCACGAGTGAGACGATGCGCTGGAATGCGAATATCAGCGATGATGGGTCATCCGCCGTCTGGAACACACCCCCTGTGCTGTCCGCCATTTGTCGGAGGACGTCGACGGCGACGTGGCCGATGTCGATCGTGAAAATGCGCACGGGGCGTGGACCTTCTCTCGCGAGCGAAATCACGTCCTGGAGACGCGCGGCACTGCCGTTGTCCTGCCCGTCCGTCAGGAGGATGACGACAGGCGCGTAGGGACGGGTGCGCACGTCATTGATGCATCGGACCACCGCGTCGAAGAACAGCGTTCGCGGTCCCGGTGCGTCCGTCGGGAGTTTCGCGATCAGCGTGTCGCGGTTGTCCGTGAAATCCTGGAGGAGCACCGTCGTGTCAGCGAAGCGGTAGAGAGCGATCTCGTCCGGGAAAGCAGGGGAAGAGAGGATGTCCGTGATGAGGCTGTCAGCCGCTTCCCGCGCCGCGAGAATCCGCGTTGTCGTCCCGAAAGGGACAAGCATGCTCTGGCTGACGTCGATGCACATGGCGATGGACAGCGGGATGCGGGAATCCGCGCGGAAGAAAACCCTCTGGCTGTCGATGGAGGCGGTCGGCCGCGCCGTGTAGCAGAACGTGTACGCCCGGCTCTGGCCCGGCAACAACGTGCCGGTGGGAAGAGTCCCGCTGAACGGCGGCGCCGCAGTCCCCGCCGACCGGATCGTCAATATCGTGTCGCCGGTGTTCCTGAGAACGATCTGTTTGCATTTCACCGTGCCGCAATGGACGGTATCGAAATGCATGGGATCGTTCTGGATCTCGAGAAGCGGTCCGACAACCTTCGGTTGCGCATGGAGGAATGGCGGGAAGAGAAAGGCAATCCCCAAGGGAATTGAGAGAATGAGCGTCAAGAACCCTCGTCTCATGTCTCCTCCGGGAAAAATCCGGTGCAATGATGATTGTAAAGGAAGATACAAAAAGCAGGACGGGATGCGAAACTACCGTGGAAAAATTCCCAACGGAGGAGATCAAGGAATAAACGCCGCGAACCGGCAGGGCGTTTTCCCACGCCACTTCATTTCCAACCCTGGACAATGGGAAAGCAGCATTCCCCCGGCGCTGAGCGATCTGCATCATGGGCGAGAGTCGACATCCGCCAGCGTCTCATCGATACACCCGATGCGCCACGTGCCATTGATTCAAAGTCACGGGAAATCGTATACTGCGTGTACTTACCGAAGCGAATTCCTATGAAAACCCTATACATCATGCGGCATGCAAAATCGAGCTGGGATGATTCCACGCTCCCCGATCATGAACGTCCGCTCAACGCCCGAGGAGAACGCGACACACCCGTGATGGGGCGTCTCCTGAAAAAACGTGGGATCCATCCGGATCTGATTCTCACCAGCACGGCTGTTCGAGCACTTCAAACCGCACGGGGAATCGCACACGAGATCGGTTACCCCCTCCAGGATATTCGAACCGATGAGTTCATCTATCACGCAAGCGGCCTCGAACTCGTCGGGTTGATCGCGGCACTGGCCGACACGGTCTCGTCCGTCATGCTCGTCGGCCATAACCCGGCCGCGTCGGAGGCGGTGGATTTCCTTACCGGAAAACGCATCGGATCGCTCCCGACATGTACGGTCGCCGCTCTCGAAAGCGATGCGGTCCATTGGGACGACCTTGCCGTCCACGGCAGCTGCCGCCTTCTTTTCATGGAAAAGCCGAAACGCCATTCGAAATGAGCCTGCTCATATCTGCAATAAACCCTCCCCTTGTTCAATGTGTCATACAGTAAAATGAAACGCCATGATGTTTTTTCCTGAAAACAAGGGTTCAAACATGAAGCATCTTCGATCTCTCCTCCCCGTTTTTCTTGCCTCTTTCCTTTTACTGACTTTGCAGACACTTCCGCTTTCCGCTCAACCGGGCAGCCGCGGAGGCGGCGGGCGTTTCCTCGAAACCCTCACGGATACCCTTTCCACCCGTCTTTCCCTTACCGAGGAACAAGCCGACTCCGTCCGTGCCGTCGTTGTGGCTGTACAACGGCAGATCGCAAGAGACCGGGAGGAGTTGCAGGGCGATCGGGAAGCGATGATGGAGATATTCCGCCTGCGGACGGACGAGATGTTCGAGCGCATCGCTTCTTTCCTGAGCGAGGAACAGAAAGAAGGACTTCTGCGCTTCCGCGAGGAATGGCGGGAAAGAGCCCGCTCGCGCTTCCGGAACCGTTGAACGGTATCATCTGCGCAATATCGAATCAGAATACGGTCGAGCGGGAACGCGCCGCGAAGCAAGGGACTCGCCGAATGGATCAGCCTCATCGGGCATAGCTGCCCAAGAGCATATGGATCCCCACGGTGCGGTGTGTCCTTCGCAATACCGCGCGTTCCACCAAGGGCCGCAGACAGGGGTCTCCTTCACTCACGGGGTAGATGGTATTCCTCGCACGAGGCATGGAGCATGAGACTGAACTCCCGCGACAGGTGCGCAGCTTCCTCCAGTTCACGGAGGGCAACCGCCTCATGCTGGGCGTCCTGCTTTTCCAGCGCTTCGAGGTAGAGCGTAAACGCTGAGCGATACCGCCGCGCAGAGGCAAGATAGGCGTCGTGCAGCCGGCGCACGTCCGGTGATGCCGGGACGACGGCTTCCGCGTGGAGGAGAAGTTCCCGGAAAAGCGGAAGCACCTCGCTGCGTATCGTCTCATAGAGAACGGCATCATCGACATAGTGCTCGCCCGAAACGGTCTCGTACTTCGCAAGGGCGTTCCGCTCGATCTCGCGGAGGGGCGGAAGCGACGACGTCGTGTATTCCCGCAAGTCTCGTTGCACCTCATTCTTCCCGCACCCGCCGAGCGTGAAAAGGAGCACCGCGAGCGTCAGGGAAACCGTGCCGGAAGGGTAAGAAAAAGGGACGTGCATCTTTTATGATGGGAGGGGAATGGATCTCCGCGATAAGGGACTTCCCCGACCGTGTGGTCGCTGCAACCACGATACGGTAATTTTTCTTCCCGGCGAAACCGGGACAACCGGTGATGTCATGTGTTCGAGTGAGCGAACAACAAACTGCCTCTTTCCATCATGACACCGACCGGGGTACCGATCTGAAACGTAAACCGGAACGAACCGCCCCGTTGCCTCCCCTCGGAGCGGTATCGCCCATGCTGTTGTCGCAGGCCGTCGTTCCGGTCGTTACCCCCGGCGCGCTTTCTCCCCTTCGTTGAACCGGGACGAACACGAGACGGAGAGATGGACCAGGCGATCCGCATAGTACAATGCGAACCCGGCATACTCTTCCCCAGAGAACCGTCTCTCTTCCCCGAGAGACACCCCTGGGTGGGTTTCTTTCGGCAGTTCCTCGACGGCGTCCAGGGTTTCCGCCGTGACGAAAAACGCCTCGGCCGGTGTCAGAGCGCTTTTCGCACTGCGTGCTGCAAAGACATCGACCGCCGCTGCGCGGACGATTTTCGGAAAGTACGTACGATACACATCGCGCCGGTCGAAGATGTCGATCGCGACGAGTTTCCGGTCCATGAACACGGCCAGTCCGTTCGCTGAATCGTCGGGTGAGAACCGGGAAACGAACTCCGAGAACTTGCTTTCCCGGCTCGAGATGATATCCGTGATGGAACGCGTCGGCGATTCGCTTCTCAACGCGCTGTGATAACGCTCGACGAGGTCCCAGATTTCCCCCTGGTCGGAGTCAGGCAGACCGTACATTCTCAAGTGTTCGCTGACCTGTCTCGACTTCTCGCACCGGAGCGACATCGGTGCCACAGAAGGATAGAAGGTGAAGCCCGACGAAACGAAATGCCATCTCCCCCGCTCGACGCAGCTGACCGGAATGATGATCTTCGCCTTCGGTGCGAGAAAAACAGATGTGTTGACAACTCGGTTCTGTTTGGCCCCGACGAGAAGGTCACCGTCCATCAGAAATACCGGTATTTCGGCGTGGTTGATGACGGTCAAACGGTTCACGTCTCCCGCGCGGTCGACCTCCAGCACCTCGAGCAGGCCTTCTTTCACCGCAGTTTCCCCGCAGATATATTGCAGGGTGTCTGTGGTTTCCGTGGCAAATTGCGAGATACCGAGTTTTTGTTGAGAATCGAAGACGAGATGCGTGATGTTCATTGCCGGCTCCATCGTTGTGCATGTTCGCCCGCAATGTACTGTCGACTCATCGGGGGAACAGTATCATCGCATGATACTTTTTTCGGGGAAAGAGCCGTCCGAGCGGGCGATGAGAGGAGCGTAATAGAGGGGTTCGGGAAACACGGGGAAGCAGGCCGGTAATTCAGCGCGGGGCGGACATGCTCGAACAACTCGCTAAGATCAAGCGACAAATCGAAATCGTGGGTCTCTGCGCCGAGAGGGATTCGCACCGTTCGGTCGCGGATTTCGCGGACATGTACGGGTGCGACGAACTCACGATAAAGCGCGATCTGACCGAGCTGCGAGCCCAGGGCGTAGACATCCATTCCGGCAAAGGCCGTGGGATCTACCTCGCCACACCGCTGGATCTCCGCCAAACTCGGATGATGGTCGGGCAGTACCTCGCCATGACACTCGCCGACTCCGCCATCGACAAGGCGACGAATGCATTCGTCCAACGTCTCCGCGCGCGCTCCCTCGCTCTCGCGGTCATGCTCCGTCGCTGTATCGAACACTCACGCATGGCCGTCATCGATTACCAGAAAGAAGCGGGCGAGATCGAGACTTCGCGCGTGGTGTGGCCGCTCCTGCTTTTTCAGAGCGACGGATTATGGCGCCTTCTCGCCGTCAACGACGGCGTCATCAAGCAATATCACCTCACGAAAGTCCTTCGCTTCGAAGAAACCGCGAAGAGATTCTCCCCCGTCCCGCCCGAGGAAATCGAAGCTATGTTCCGGCACTCGTTCCGGAGCTGGATCGGCAGGGAATCCCACAGAGTCCGCATCAAGCTCTCGCCTACCTGGGTCAAGCGACTCAAGCCGCACCTTCTCATCGAGTCGCAGATCGTCCACGAGGATGAGGACGGTTCGGTCGTCTTCGAGACCATCGTGAACTGCCTCGAGGAGATTGCTGCGTGGATCGTCAGCCGTGGGGAAGGGGTGACGGTCCTCGAACCCGAGGAATTGAAACGCAAAGTCCTCGACCTCGCGCAGGGAGCGATGCGGAACTATGCTCCGTAACACACGGCGTACGCCGTCCTTCCACGGCGCGTTCGTCGCCTCGAAGGACGACCGAAGGCTGATAGATCAGCCGCCCTTTCCCTCGAGAAGCGTTTCCACCTGAAGTTTTACGAGCCGCACGTATTCCCCGACATCGTCGATCTTCTCATTCCGAAAGCGGATACGCCCGTCCGGGCCGACCACGACTGTCTCGGGGAACTCCGTCACGCCGTATGCCGCAGCGGTTCCCTCGTCGAGGAGCACGGGGAATTTCCACTCGTTTTCTTTGAGAAAAGCGCGAATCGATTCCTTTCTCCTTTCACCCCACTCCTCCCATTCGCTCTCGAGCGCAAAGACCCTCGCTTTGTCGTTTCCCGAAAAGGCGTTGCGGAGCCGGACGAAAGCCTGCATCGTTTTCCGGGAACCATCATCATGCATGGACCAGAAGAGAAGCACCAACGCACGTCCTTTCCCCGGGGCAAGCGTCACGGTTTTCCCCTCGAGGTCCTGCACCGTGAAAGCGGGTGCCGGAATATCGAGTTGTTCACTCTTGAGTTTTCGACGGATCGCCGCACTGCCGGCTTTCCGATTCGTCTCGAGTTCCTTTTCGAACCCTTCGGACGTTTTCTTCCATCCCGAATACGCGGTACGATAGAGCGCGACGAGCGTGTCGTTCTCGTTCCCCGTGCGAATTGCTTCCCTCGCAACCTGAACCGCTTTTTGGTATTTTTCCGTCTTCAACAGGGCTTCCACCAGCGCTGCCGAAATGGGGGGAATTTCGCTTTTCGTGATCTTGTTCGCCTCCTCGAGGAGGAGAACCGCCTCATCTGCACGGCCGTAGCGGGTCATTCCTTTCCCCAACGTGCACAGAGCGGATGCATACCGCTTTTCATTGATTCTCTTCCATTCCTCGTCCGAGACGTCATCCGGTTTCTGCATAGGGTCCGGCGAGCGGAGAAAATCGATCCCCCGCCAGCCGTATTCCACGGCCCTGTCGTAAAGCTCTGGGGAAGTCTCGAAAATCGATTGCGACAAGGCGAGCATCTTTTCCGGCGCGGGGAGACGGGATAATTCGATCAGGTGCATGGCACGATCGTACGATCTCGTTTCAAGGCAAAGCTCGAACAAGAGTTCTTCCAGTTTCGCCCGCGTCTGTTCCGAGAGAGAGAATTCATTGAGCAGTCCGTCGATAAGCCCCATGCGTTTGAACGGGTCCTTTTCTTTTTCGAGTTCAGCGAGCCAGACGGTTTCGGCTACTTTACCCCTCGGTTGAGATCCTATCGCTTCGCTCCGTATCGCGGCCGCCCGATCTTGGAACCCGAGTCTTTCAAACCACTTGAGAAGAGCGGCTGTAACTTCTTGATATTCCTTGTTGTTCTGGTAAAGTTCTTCCAGCTCGTCCGAGATGTTTTGAAGCGTTTCCTGCCCGGGGTTGCGTTCGATTCGAACACGCCACAATGCCAGTCGTGCTTGCCAATTGTCTTCCCAAAAATGGAGTTCCTGCCGAAGGAGAGATTCGACTTCGGCAAGGTCTCTCTTCAACGGAAAACCGCGCCTACCGCCGTTCCTCATGGTAAGGGCAGTTTCGAAACAAGCGTCTCTCAAAGGCCGATCCGCTTCGTAGAGCACGAGATGCCAGACGTTTCCCTCATTATCGTCGACGACCGTTCCCGAGACGAAACGGCAGAGAAGAGCGAGCGCTTCCGGTGTTTCCGGGATGAACGTTGCCGACCAGGCCGTTCCCTTGGCGGTCATCGGAACTTTGCGCAGGAGCGGTGTGCGACCTTTGCGCAGCATCAACACTTCGAGAGCGACGGATCCCTTGAGCTTCGCCTTCGCGGCGGAGGTGATATATGTCACTTGAATTTTTTTCCCCACAGCAGGTTTGTCGGGTTTGAAGACGACACGGTCCGACTGCGCTGCACATGCCGTCATCCCCCCGAACAACAGAAAAACCATCAGCCTTTTCATCCGTTTCCTCATCGCGAATCGAACAATGTGACGGTACCGCGTTTCATGCGGCGTCGCAAATATACGAAAGAACGCGCTGATGGAGCGCCGGTACCGCGATCCGGGGTTCGCCCCTGCGTTTCAATCCACTTTCTTCACGGCATAGAGGACGGGTCTCATGGCGAAATCGTCGAAGAACTCTTCCGCCGTAAGCACCGTAATCCGCGGTGAGCGAGATAGCGCACCCGTGACGACGCAGAGAACAGCCGAAGGGTCTTCCTCGAGGAGGGTCAATTCCCGATCGGAAAGGAAAAATGCAGGCTCGATGTCCACGGTTCCTTTGACGATGACGGGAATCCGCTCTTCCCCATCGTAAAACCGGAGATCGTATGCGCCATCTTCATCCTCGAGGGGGCCGTCGTAACGGTATCCCCTCCCCTCGAGCTCGCGAATGGCCAAGCTACGCGCGACATCGGCTGTGCGTTCGACGATTTCCGCGTTGTCGTACTGCCGCCTGATATCGTCGACATCATGTTCATCGAGCGTCGCCTCGTCCTCCTCTTCATCGAACATGTCGTCCGATTCATTCGCGTTGTCGTCGGGCGGGATAAACGGCATCGAGATGAGTTCTTCGAAAAGCCGGGCCGTGCCGGCGTCGATTTCACGGAAACCGCGGATGGACTTCTTGTCGATACGCCCGTATTCGAGAAAGGACAATCGTTCAGGCTGTCTCCCGTCGACGAAACGAATGTGCGGGAGGTGCTCGGCGGGAACGACACGAGAGAAGTATAACGGTGTTCCAGAACCTCGCGCCGCGACCAAGTGTTCATCCGCAGCCCAGGCGCGGTTGCGGAGTTTTTTCCATGCGGCGTTTCGCCCGAGAATGATTTCCCCGACCTGCATGCGGGCGATGACGTAAAGCTCGCCGCGGTACACGTTGACGATGTAGACCATGTCACCGACGGATACGCCCGAGTCCACGAGTCCCTCGCCCGCCGTGCAATCGAGAAGAGTCCCCTCCTCCTTATTGTCAAGGGCGTCCTCGATGATGGGGTTGGACCAGTAATGAACGAAGAAACGAGGCATGCATCTTTCTCGAACGTTCCGTCATCGTAAATCTACGGCATCACACACCAGGAGAAAAAACGTTCATTCCCGGCCCCCTTGCCTGCGGAGACGACCCCTTGTCTTTCCGGGATGAGCCGGATGGCCGACAAACGGTCGCTTTACAAAGGGCGTATCCCGCGACCGAAGAACGGCATGGGTTACCCGGAAGGTCAGAAACCGACGTGCTTTTGGATGAAGACGAGGAGAGGGTACATCAATGCCGCGAACCCCGCCGACAGTGGGATGGTCAATACCCACGCCCAGACGATATTCCTCGCCACACCCCAACGGACGGCGGAAAGACCCCGTGTGGAGCCAACACCGATGATGGCTCCTGTGATGGTATGGGTCGTGCTGACGGGAATACCGAGCAAGGTCGCCGTGATGATGGAGATTGCCGCACCGGACTCCGCGCTGAAGCCGCCGAAAGGCGTGAGCTTGGTCATCCGCATGCCCAGCGTGCGAATGACCCTCCACCCCCCCACCAGAGTCCCCAATGCAATAAAACCGTAGCACATGAATATCACCCACATCGGAATGGAGAAGACCGGGCCGAGAAGACCGTTCGTGAAGAGGACGATGGCGATGATGCCCATCGTTTTCTGGGCGTCGTTCGCCCCATGGCTGAGGCTGTACCATGCCGCCGAAACGAGCTGGAGGCGGCGGAACCATTTGTCCACCTTCCGTGGGGGTTGTTTACGAACGATCCACAGGGTAGCCGCGGAAAACAGCGACGAGATCACCATCCCGAAAAGCGGCGAGATGAAAATGAAGAGAAGGATTTTCGTGTAGCCGCTGATGATGAGCACACCTATCCCCGCCTTTGTGACCGCCGCACCTCCATAACCGCCGATGATTGCGTGCGAGACGCTGATGGGAAGCCCCCGGTGCGTCGCCGTCGCCGTCGTGAGAATCGCGCCGATCAGGGACGCCAGAATGACGGTATTATCGACGACGGAAATCTCTACGATGCCGGTACCGATCGTCGATGCCACGTGCACCCCGAAAAAAAAGGCGGCGATGAAATTGAACGCCGCCGCCCATACGACCGCCTGGAGCGGTGCCAGCACGCGCGTCGAGACGACTGTCGCGATCGAGTTCGCGGCATCGTTCATTCCATTGTAGAAATCGAACACCAGCGCGAGCGCGATGATGACAACGACGACCGTCATGTCACTCAGGCGCTCTTTATGACGATGGAGGTGATCGTGCTGGCGACAGCCTGGCAGCGATCGGAGGCGTTTTCGAGAATTTCCAGGATTTCTTTTTTCTTGATCAGCGTGATCGCGTCGCGCTCCTCCTCGAACAGGCGCGTGGTGAGGTACTGGTACACGTTGTCGGCTTCGCGCTCGAGATCCTTGACCGTCTTGCATTCCCGCAGGGTATCCCGCTTGTCCTTGATGCCGCGTATCGCCGACTCGAGTTCCTGGATTTGACGCAGGACGATCCGAGTCAGCTTCTCGGCCCCCTCGATCGGTTCGGTCAACTTGAAGATTTCCACGCGGATGCACGCGCCCAACAGAGTGTCGCTGATATCGTCGAGGCGCTGGATCAGCGCGAGGATATCCTCGCGGTCGAATGGCGTCACGAACGTCTTGTTCAAATGCTTGACGACCTTGTGGTTGATCTCGTCGCAGCGGACTTCGAGAGGTTTCAGTTTGAGGAGAAGTTCCGGGTCATAGGGATGCTCCGAGAGGAAAGCGTGCGCCGCCTCGGCCATCTCCCGGATGTGCGCGATCATGTCGTTGAAATGTTCGAAGTACTTCTCTTCTTTCGGCAGGAGCTTCTGCAGGAGCGTCATCGAAAACCGTGTGTTGTGATGGGAACCTCGAGGGAACGCGATCTCCCGTCGCGTCCAATCTAACGAACGTCAAGCCAAGGAAAAATTGCCGGCACCGCAACGGCGGGAAAAGCGGTGTCAAGACAAGCTGATCCTCGAAAAGGATACAGCACATGCTCGGGATGTCCGCATCGACGAAATTCACGGTTGTGGTCATGGCTTCCCCCTCGCACATGAGGGGAGCTTGCAAGGGGTCACGTTTCTCAGGGGGTGACTTCAGTTCATCCGTCACACCGGCGCAATGTCTCTCCGCCTTCGAGCTCACCGATAGTTCACGTCACAACCCGAACCGTTACGCGATGAGAGTCTAAGATCACCGCCCACCCTTCCCATCGCTTTGGCTTTTGAGGGGGGAAGGGCTGTCTTTCCTTCCCAGCGGAAATGGGACCGATGGTTTCAACTCGGCTTGTAGGAAGGCTTTTTCCGCCTGTCCCTCGGATGGAGAAAATCCATATGGAAGTGCCGGCACCCGTGACAGACGGCGCGATGGGGGACAGGGTGCAGACAGCGACCGTCGGGCAAGACGGATTCCATCGCTCCGGTGAGCGCACAGGGGACGACACGGAGAGCCGTCTCGACGATATCCTTCCTCCGCGCGACGAGAACGATATGGTTCGCGAGATTCGGGAAGATCCGTGCGAGTGCCGCCTGGAAAAATCGGAGGACGGGGACTTTGAAACCGGAGCCCGTCCGTTTCTCGACGTCGAACCATGGAGCGAGAAGCCCCGTGAGGGAAGCGGGTGAGTAATGCGCAACATGCCCGAACGCATTGAACTCGATCGTGGAGACAAACCCCTCCTCGCCGACCTTGCGGAAGAGCTTGTCCATCCCCAAAAGGGTGGCGAGACGGTTCCCGAGGGAGAAAATATTCGGCGTGGTGATGACGAGAATCCCGGCAGGCTTGAGAATGCGGGCGAGTTCGGAAACCATCACTTGCGGGAACGTGAGATGCTCGATCACCTCGGTGAAGAGTGCGAGGTCAAATGTACCGTTCTCGAAGGGGAGATGGTTGGAAGCGCTGCCCTCCTCCGCGAGCCCGTGGAGGTCGAAGAGATGTTTCCGAACACCGGCAGGGAGACGGTCGAGCACGGAGTGCAAATAGTCGACGGCGTGGATCTCGATGCGTAAGCCGTACCGGGAGGCATGGTCCGCGACATACCGGACCAATTCCCCTTCACCCGGCCCGATATCCACGACCTTCATCCCATCCTTCACCAAGGGAACCACGAGCCTCTTGACAACCTCGATGTTTTCCCCTGCATCGTACCGTGCCTGCAACGCTGCCTTGAGGGATCTCACCATACGATCCGTACCTCCATGAGGGCTCCGATATCTCCGGGGTGCATTCTTCCCGTTCCAGACAAAGCAGGCGAACGTGGCGATGTACCTGTCGTTCGAGCGGGAACCGAGATACCGGGTTTCCCCCACCTCGTTCTTGGTGAGGTTCGCAACCACGGTGCGCGATTAGAGCTCAATGGTTTCCCCGAATGAAAGGACACGGGCGTTCATCCCGCGGGCCCGGACACGCTCCACGAAATCGTTCGGGTCGGCGGCAATGAGGGGGAAAGTGGAATGGTGCATCGGAATGGCCAACGCGGGCTTGACGAACTCAACGGCTACGAGGGCATCCTCGATGTCCATCGTGAAATTGCCTCCGATCGGGACGAGCATGCAGTCGATCCTGTCCCTTTCCCCGATGAGTTTCATGTCGAGGAACAAGCCGGTATCCCCCGCATGGTACACGTTTTTCCCTCCTATCGTCACGACGACACCGGACGCTTCCCCCATGTACATCCCGTCGGGAGAGGCTGAACCATGGTGGGCGATCGTGAACTTCACCCGTCCGAACGGAAAGGGATGCGCACCGCCGATGTGCATATTGTGGGCGCGACAGCCTTTCGACGCGAAGTAATTCGCCAGCTCGTTGACGGCGATGACGAGAGCGTTGCAACGTTTCGCGATGGTTATCGCGTCGCCGAGGTGGTCGCCGTGTCCATGCGTGACGACGAGGAAATCGGCGGACACCTCGGACGCTTTCCTCGGCGCGGTCGGGTTTCCCGTGAAAAAAGGATCGATGAGGAGCGTATGCGTGCCGTCGCTCAACATGAACGACGAGTGGCTGAAATACGTGAGGCGCAACATCATTATCCTCCGGCCGTGTGTTCGGAAGAATGGTTGTCCCAATGAAATTCGTTTATGGAGTCCCAAAAATCAATGTGAAGAAAATCGAGGGAAAAACCCTCCGGCTATTTCACGAAGGGGGAACACCGATGGCAATGGGATCGGCGCACTGTCAAGCAGAAGTTGCGCGTATCGATCCACTCCTGAAAGCAGACAATGGGAGTACGACACCAAGAATGATGAAATTTGAACCACGAAAAAATTTCCGTAGTTTTATTTTTTGGAATCGTTTTCGACGATTTCCCATCACGCACCATTCACAAACTCATGGATGATCATGTCCAGCTTCGTATCGGATTTCATGGCTGAAGTCAAGGCGAAAAATCCCAACGAACCGGAATTCCACCAAGCGGTCCAGGAAGTGGCTGAGTCGCTCGTGCCGGTTCTCGAGCGGCATACCGAGTACAGGAAAGCGAAGATTCTCGAGCGCATCGTGGAGCCGGAGCGCGTCATCATGTTCCGCGTGCCGTGGGTGGCGGACAACGGCGACGTCCGTGTCAACCGCGGTTACCGTATCGAGTTCAACAGCGCCATCGGCCCGTACAAGGGCGGATTGCGTTTCCACCCGAGCGTGACGCTGAGCATTCTGAAATTCCTCGGCTTCGAACAGATTTTCAAGAACAGCCTGACCACGCTCCCGATGGGAGGGGGGAAAGGGGGATCCGACTTCGACCCGAAATTCAAGTCGCGCAACGAGATCATGCGCTTCTGCCAGTCTTTCATGACCGAGCTTTACCGGCACATCGGCGCAAACACGGATGTGCCCGCCGGAGATATCGGTGTGGGCGCGCAGGAAATCGGTTTCCTCTTCGGGCAGTACAAACGCATTCGCAACGTGTACGAAGGCGTTCTCACAGGGAAAGGCCTCACGTGGGGAGGCAGCCTCATCCGCCCGGAAGCGACCGGCTTCGGCGTCGTGTACTTCGCGAACGAAATGCTGAAGACGCGCGGGCAGTCCTTCGAGGGGAAAACGGTCGCCGTCTCCGGTTTCGGCAACGTCGCATGGGGTGCGACCATCAAGGCGACGGAAATGGGAGCGAAAGTCGTCACGCTTTCCGGGCCGGACGGGTACATCTTCGACCCCGACGGCGTTTCCGGTGAGAAAATCGACTTCATGCTCGAGCTTCGGGCATCGAACCAGGACATCGTCAAGCCGTACGCGGACCGTTACGGTGTCGAATTCCATGCGGACAAGCACCCGTGGGAGGTGAAATGCGATATAGCCCTCCCCTGTGCAACGCAGAACGAGCTCGATGAGAATGATGCAAAGGCCCTCCTCGCCAACGGCTGCCAGTGCGTATGCGAGGGCGCGAACATGCCGTCGACGCCGGAAGCCATCGAGCGGTTCCTCGACTCAGGCATCCTCTTCGGGCCGGCAAAAGCGGCCAATGCGGGCGGTGTCGCCACGTCGGGGCTCGAGATGACGCAGAATTCCATCCGCATGACATGGTCGAGAGAGGAAGTCGACCGCCACCTCCATACGATCATGGTCAACATCCACCGCTCCTGCATCGATGCGGCGGCAGCTTACGGCATGGCCGGCAATTACGTCGCGGGTGCGAATATCGCGGGATTCATCAAGGTCGCCGACGCCATGCTCGCCCAGGGAATCGTCTGACGACTCTTTCCCG
Source organism: Bacteroidota bacterium (assembly GCA_029907355.1). Classification (GTDB taxonomy): domain Bacteria; phylum Bacteroidota; class Ignavibacteria; order SZUA-365; family SZUA-365; genus JARYLZ01. Next base: position 46,239 of record JARYLZ010000014.1, read on the forward strand.
TCCATTCCTTTTCGATATCACGTTCTCTCACCGCACCGGCGCCCCATCGGGGCGCCGGTTCCGTCTCGTCTCGCTCGCTGGGAGATGGATAGGGCATCATCGCGCAGACGATGTCAGGGGGACTCCCCGACCGGTCGGAACCAAACTTCGACACGTCGGTTGCGCCGACGCCCGACATCAGACTCGTCTTCCGTCACGAGGCATGCAGCCCCCATCCCATAGGACCGGGCGACGTGCACGCCGCGTTCCCGGAGTCGGTCTGCTGCGCGTTCGGCCAGCGTCGCGGAAGCGATCTCCTCGGCCGCATTGCCGCCCATCCGGTCGGTGAAGCCGACCAGGATGACCTCCCCTCGACCTCGATGCGACTGGGACTTCACGAACGAGGCGATCCTCTCGAAATCCACCCCCGCGCGCGCATCGAAATCCGATGCCGCTATTCTCATGCGGAGATCGGTCGACAAACGCGTCGCACCTGCAGTGATTTCCTCCACCGCGGCGGGGAATCGATTTCGGTGCGGAGAACGGATGACGCGAAGACGAAGATCGCACAACCCCCGGCGACGAACGATTTCCTGCCCCTCGTCGCTCTCGACGAAACACGCGAACGATTCGGCGATGGAAGTCTCCTCGCCTGCCGGGAGGTACATCATGACAGGGACAGTCAGAGGGTACGATTCCAGCCGGCATTCCTCATCGCTCGGCTCGCGGTAGCCTGTACCGGCATCCCCCACGGCGACGAGGGCGGTTCCATTCGGCGGACGTCCGTCCTTGAGCGATGATCGGCGGACGAAACCGAGGGCGGTTCTGTCCTTTCGAACACGGACGACGATTTCGTCGTCCGTCCTGCACGTCGTACCGATGTTCCCCCCGATGGTATCCAAGGAGAAGGCTTGTTCGAGCATGCGCCTCGTCAGCGTTTCCTCCGCGGGGAGAACGATGGAGACGGGACGTGCGATGGAGCGGCCATCGGACCATTCCCTCGCCAACCCGGAAAGGATCGAACGGAGTTGTGCAATCGTCGCCCGACGGATGGGATTCTCCGGATGGGCAAGTACAACGAGAGCATCCAACCCGATCGTTCGTTCCCGGTCGAACCACTCAGGATGCGTTCGGGAAACGGTTTCCTCTTCCCTGGGAAGAGAACAGGCGATGCGAAGATCCTCTCGCGACTGATCCGCGTGAATGAGAGATGCTGCCTGTGCGAGGGTGAGAATTTCGACGTTGCACGCGGAGTCATTCCCTTTCGCGGCCCTGATGGACCACCGATTCTCCCCTTCCGGACCTCGTTCACAGCGCCAACCGGAGGACGACAGGTAACCTTCGACAAGCTCTCCAGCCAACTCGCGGTACGCCGGGTCGACCTGGACGCGGAAAGTCACACCCCCGCCCGAAAATCCATCTCGGTTCAGAGGGAAAAGGACGTAGAGCAAAGACAGAACGATCAGTGCGAGGAAAGCGAGCCCTCCCCATTTTTTCCACGCGAACCGCGATGCAATATCCACCGGCATTTCGTGCGGCGGTTCTTCGTTCAGCGGCGCGAACGTCGACCTCGCATGTTCTGCGGGCCAGGTAACTTCGAGTCTTACCTGGGATGGCTTTACCGGTACTTGCTCGGCAATCGCTTCCTCTGAAGGCACGGGTACGACCTCCTCCCGGGAATCATGCATGTGCTTTTCAAACGACTCGAGGATCTTGAGAATTTCGAGATCCATCCCATCAACGGCTTCCTCATCAGGGTCCGCGGGCGAGTCCTCACCTCGTTCCGCTCCGTCGGTGGATATATCATCACTTGCCTTCCCTTTCGAAGGGGCTTCGATCAAGGAAGACGCCTGGGTGAGAAGAGATATTCCACTACCCTCGTTCCGCTCGAGAATGTCCCCATCACGGGAAGGAGCCGATTCCTCACCACCACCGACTCGTTCGAGATTTCCCGCTCCCTCCGGCATCCCCATTGCAACGGAATGGGAAAAATCATTCCGCTCATCCCATTCCGCTCTATGTTCTCCTCCCTGTGATCGAATCTTTTCTCCGAAACGGGAACGGATTTCCCTTTCGGTTCCCTTCGGCATGCACCGCTGCTTGTCCTCCCCTTCGACCTTTTCCCCTTCCCTTTGTTCATCGGAATGGGATTCCTCTCGAAGCGGGCGGTCCAAATCTTCGCTCTCTTTTACCTCCCGTTCCATGTTCAGAATGCCCATCACCATCCGCAGAAGCCGTTCTTCTTCTCCCGACCCTTCCAGCGAGAACTCGTCGCGGAACATCTGCCCGTTGTCATGCGGTGTCCCGCCATCCTGGCGACCGGAATCGCCGTTCATCCGGGAGTACTGCTTCCCATTCGCCCCGCCCGAAATGGAGCCGAATTCCTCCTCTTCCACTTCTCTTCCCGTACGCACTTGCCTTTCCATCCCCTCGCGCGCTCTTCGTTCCTTTTCTTTTCCGATGATACGCGCAGCTTCTTCTCGGGCAATCCGTTCGGCAATCTCATGTGCTCTCTCTTCCACCTCTTGTCGGGCTTGGCGTTCGGCTTCCATGCGAGCGATCTTCGCCGCCTCCTCTCGGGCGATTCGAGCGGCGATTTCCTGTGCGCGACGTTCCGCTTCCTCGCGAACTCTTCGCTCGAACTCCTCACGCGCTTTTCGTTCCGCTTCCTCACGGGCTATCCGCTCGGCTTCTTCGCGTGCTCTCCGTTCGGCTTCCTCACGAGCCCTGCGTTTTGCTTCCTCCCGTGCCTTCCGTTCGATTTCCTCGCGCGCTATCCGTTCAGCCTCCTCCCGTACGATCCGCTCGGCTTCCTCACGTGCCCTGTGCTCGACTTCTTCACGTGCTTTGCGTTCCGCTTCTTCGTGCGCTTTCCTCTCGATCTCTTCACGCGCTTTGCGCTCGGCTTCCTCACGTGCCCTGCGTTCAGCTTCTTCGCGTGCCTTGCGTTCCGCCTCTTCTCGTGCCTTACGCTCTGCTTCTTCGCGCGCTT
>JARYLZ010000150.1 GCA_029907355.1 Bacteroidota bacterium
GACACCGTCGGAAGCCGTGTGGTCGTTGGCGGGCGGGGTGCGGCGGATCCGATCCACGATGGCATCGATTTCCACGACGTCCCGATAGGTGAGGAACACGGGGCCGCTGTGGGCGTTCGTCACGCGCACGTGGTTCGCGCGGTCCTCTTCCTTGTCCTTCCGCGTGTGCTCGTGTTTCTTGATCGTGTCGTTCCAGTACTCCTCGACCGAAGCGCAGCCGACGAGGCCGTACTGCGTCCGCCCGTCCATCGTCTGGGCGTAGAGGTACAGGCAGGGTTCGGGATCCTGCACCAGGACACCGTCCTCGATGAGTTTCATGAGGTTCTCCCTCGCTTTGCGGTACACGCGGGGATCGTAGAGGTCGATGGAAGGGTCCAGGTCAACCTCGGGTTTCCCCACGTGGAGAAAGGACAGCGGGTGTCCCTGGACCTCGATACGGGCTTCTGCGGAACTCAGAACATCGTAGGGTTTCGCGGCGACTTCCGCGGCGAACTCGGGTTTCGGGCGGAATGCCCGGAATGGATGAATCGTTGCCATGGTATTCGAACGGTTATGGGATGTGTTTTGGGGACGATGCATTCGCGTGCCCGGGAAGGGGCGCGGCACGGCAGCCGCGTACCTCTTCCCACGCGTCGCGCGGACGGCGCACTTCCGTGGAGAGTGCCGGTGGTTCCTGTCAGGAACGCAGGGCCGCGATCACCTTCTCGGCGATTTCGACGGAGACCCGGTCCTGGGCCTCGACCGTCTGCGCCCCGATGTGCGGCGATGCGCTGACGCGCGGGTGATCGATGAGGGCTTTCTGCGCTTCGGTGATCGGCTCGTTGACGAAGACGTCGATGCCCGCGCCGTACACCTTCCCGCTGTTGAGGGCGTCGAGCAGCGCCGCTTCGTCGACGACGCCGCCGCGGGCGCAGTTGATGAGGATGACGCCGTCCTTCATCATCGCGAACTCGGCAGCGCCGATCGTCGGGCCCGCTGCCTTGTCGAGCGGCACGTGGAGCGTGACGAAATCGCTGCGCTTCAGGAGATCCTGCTTCGTCGTCTGCTCGACCGGGTAATCGGCAGGGACGAACACCGGGTCGTATGCGAGGACCGTCATCCCGAGCCCCACGGCGCGCCGCCCCACTTCTTTCCCGATCGCGCCGAATCCGATGATCCCGAGCGTTTTCTTGTAAAGCTCGATGCCTTTCGCGTAATCCTTCTTGGGCCATTTCCCCTGCCGCATCTCCATCGTGCTGACGTTCAGGAAACGGCAGACGGCGAACATGTGACCGATCGCGAGCTCCGCTACGGATATCGCCGAAGCGCCCGGCGTGTTCAGGACGGGGATGCCTTTGCTCTTGGCATGCGCCGTGTCGATGTTGTCGAGCCCGACGCCGCCGCGGGCGATCACTTTCAGCTTCGCGCCGGCATCGATCACTTCCTTGGTCACCTTCGTCGCGGAGCGTACGATGATCGCGTCATACTCCGCGATGTGTGCGAGCAGCTCTTCGGGGGTGTACTTCGTCAACGTCAATTCGTGTCCTGCGGCGGTCAAGAGATCGGCTCCGTCTTTCGAGATACCGTCGGGGATGAGGATCTTCATGGCTGGCTCCTTGGTGATGGGGATGGATGCGGAATAACCGAAGAGAAGAAATCGCGTTTCCGGGAAGAAAAAATTATCGAAAACAGCCGCATCGAACAAGCGGCGGAATGCAGCCGACACGAGACCCGCAGGGAGGAACCGCCCCGCTTGCCGGAAGAAATGAAACTCTCGGAAAAAATATCTAGTTTAGGACTCGCATATCGTGAGCGAGTCGAAACGGAACGGAACGACTGTTTCCCCCTACTTTCATAACCAGGAGAATCTCGTCATGGAACGCGCGCACAATTTCTTCGCAGGTCCGGCAGTCCTTCCTCTTCCCGTGGTGGAAGAAACGCGTGATGCGGTCCTGGATTTCGCGAACCTCGGCGTCTCGATCATGGAAGTGAGCCACCGGTCGAAAGAATTCGACGCCGTGATGCTCGAGACGCAGAAAGATGCCCTCGATATCATGGGCCTTTCGGCGGATGAGTATGCCTGCGTCTTTCTCGGCGGCGGGGCGAGCCTGCAGTTCGCCATGGTCCCGATGAATTTCCTCGCGAAGAAAGCCGATTACGTCATCACGGGGGAATGGGCGACGAAAGCCTTCAAGGAAGCGAAAATCGTCGCGGAATCGGTGAAAGCGGAGGCGGTGAAGGTCGCGTCGTCGGAAGAGGCCAACTTCACGTACATTCCGAAAGAGCTGAAATGGTCGCCGGATGCGGATTACGCGCACATCACGACGAACAACACGATTTACGGGACCCAGTGGAGAACGACCCCCGACGTCGGTGCCGTTCCGCTCGTTGCCGACATGTCTTCCGACATGCTCAGCCGGCCGCTGGATTTCTCCAAGTACAGCCTCATTTACGCCGGCGCCCAGAAGAACCTCGGACCTGCCGGGGTGACGATGATCATCGTCCGGAAAGCGTGGGTCGAGGAGAAGGCCCGCAAGGACCTCCCGACCATGCTCAAGTACAAAACCCATGTCGATAAGGGCTCGATGTTCAATACCCCGCCCGTCCTCCCCGTGTTCGTCGTCGGCCGCACGTTGAAATGGATCCGCGCGATGGGCGGGCTCGAGGCGATCGGCGAGCGGAACGAGAAGAAAGCGAAGATGATCTACGACGTCATCGACGCCTACCCCGAGTTTTACCGTGGCACGGTGAAAAACCCGGAGGATCGTTCCCGCATGAATATCACGTGGAACCTGCCCACGCCGGAGCTGGAAGACCTGTTCGTCTCGGAAGCGAAGAAGCGGCGCATGCTGGGCTTGAAGGGCCACCGCTCCGTCGGCGGCTGTCGCGCGTCCGTCTACAACTCCTGCCCGATGGAATCGGTCGAGGCGCTCGTCAAGTTCATGGAGGAATTCTACCGGGCGCACAAGTGAGGCTCCGCGTCCGCGGCACGCCCGCAGGAGGATGACGACCTATGCACGCGGCGGGGGAACCGGCCCCCGCCGCGTTCCGTTTCACCGATTCAAGGATTCACCGGGTTCAGCGCCGGGCGCCCCTCGAGCACGGCGGTGATGTTCTCGGCGGCGATCACGGCCATGCGCGCGCGTGTCTCGAACGACGCGCTCCCGATATGGGGGAGGATGACGGCGTTTTCCAGGCGGCGCAGAGCGTCCGGGACCTCGGGTTCGTGCTCGAAGACATCGAGTCCCGCAGCGAAGATCTTCCCCGCGCGGAGGCACTCGATGAGCGCCTGCTCGTCCACGACGGGACCGCGCGCCGTGTTCACGAGGACGGCGGTCGGTTTCATGAGCGCGAGTTCCCTTCGCCCGATCAGGTGGCGGGTCCCCTCGCCCAAGGGAACGTGGAGCGAGACGAAATCCGAATCCGCGAGGAGCGCATCGAGATCGACACGGCGGGCGCCGAGCGAGCGTTCCAATTCGGCGTTCTCCCTGCGGTCCGTATAGAGGACGTGCATGCCGAAACCGCCCGCGCAACGCTGCGCCAGAGCGGAACCGATCCGGCCCGCCCCGACGATGCCCAACG